>JAYPDO010000017.1:0-8393 GCA_038125285.1 Opitutia bacterium | reverse complement strand
GTTTCGGGGCTTACACGAAGAGCCTGGGGAACAAACTCCTCTTCTTCCTGATTCTCATCATGACGCCGCTGGCGACCACAGAAATTGGCACGGACGGCTGGATTTCCGCGATCATGGAAGGTGTCGCCCACGGCAAGTTCCACCCAGGATGGGTTTTGGTCTACACCTCTGCCATAATGATGGCCCTCCGCTTCTATGCCGGCCCCATTGTCCACGCCCTCAAGCCGCTCCCCCTACTTGCCCTTAGTGCAGTGCTTGCAATTGTCGGCCTCTACACCCTGTCCTTCACCCAAGGTATGGTCATCTTTGCAGCCGCTACCCTGTACGGGATCGGCAAAACCTTCTTCTGGCCCACCATGTTGGGTGTTGTATCCGAACAAACCCCTAAAGGTGGCGCCCTGACCCTTAACGCCATCTCCGGTATAGGGATGCTGGCCGTCGGCACACTCGGTTTTCCCTACATTGGCGCCCTTCAAGCCAATAAGCAAATCGAGGCCTACGAAGCTAGCACTGAACTTGCCGGAAAAGTTCCGGGCCTGGTTGAAAATGGCAAGCTGTCTGCACTTTCAGAGAAAAGCATTTACGAAGTCATTAAATACAAAGCCACAGATGATGCCAAAGTAGGCGAACTCGTAGGAAAACTCCCAGAAGCCGACCAAACAGCTGCCAATGATATCATGGGCGGGCTCAAAGCCAAAAGCAGCCAAGGCGCACTGGCCGACATGGCGTTGTTCCCCATGATCATGCTCGTTTGCTACGGCATCTTGATCTATTGGTTCAACAGCCGCGGAGGGTATAAGCCCATCGAACTTGGAATAGGCGAGAAATCCCCAGAAGAAAAGACAGCTTAGTCTGCCAGCGAATTCTAATCCCAACCAGGGAACGAATACCATGAAAACAGGTTTCAACCTCCTGCTCTGGACAGGGCAGGTCGAAGAAGAACACTTCCCGATCATCGAGGACATTGCCAAGACCGGCTACGACGGGGTGGAAGTCCCCTTGTTCGGAGGCAGTGTCGAGCACTACAAGAAAGTTGGCCAAGTCATCAAGGACAACGGAATGAAGTGTACGGCCGTTACCGTAATCCCGGATGAGGAGCACAACCCGATCAGCGCCAATGCGAACCACCGCAAAGGCGGTGTCGAATGGCTCCAGCAAGTCGTGGACTGGTGCGCCGCCCTTGAGGCAGAAACCCTCCTCGGCCCCTTCCACAGCCCCCTAGGCGTCTTCACCGGCTCAGGTGCGACAGAGGACGAGAAAGCCCGTGGGGCGGAAGTCCACCGCGAAATCGCAGGCTATGCCCAGGAGCGTAACGTCACCCTGGCTCTAGAATACTTGAACCGTTTCGAATGTTACTTCCTCAACACCATGGCGGATGCCGTGGACTACGTGAAACGTGTCAACCACCCGAACTTCGGGACGATGTACGACACTTTCCACGCCAACATCGAGGAAAAAGATCCCTTCGGCGTCATCGCACCGGCCATCAGCCACATTAACCACGTCCATATATCCGAGAATGACCGTGGGACACCCGGCGAAGGGCACATCGACATGGCCAAGGCCATCGGCGAACTCAAGGGCGCAGGATACGACGGATGGCTAACGATCGAAGCCTTTGGCCGTGCCCTCCCCGACCTTGCAGCGGCAACCCGCGTGTGGCGCGACTTCTTCCCTTCCCAGGAACACGTCTACAAGGAAGGCATCAAAATGTTAAAAGAAACTTGGGCGAACGCTTGATCCCCACCAGGCAGGAACCCGCAACCCTTAACCCCCCTAAAACTTCCCAAACCACTCCACCATGGCAGATAAAAAAGACCTCCGCATCGGACTCGTCGGGTACGGCTTCATGGGCCGCACCCACTCCAACGGTTACAAACGCGTCGGCGACTTCTTCCCCGACCTCGGCCACCGCGCCGTCCTCCAGGCTGTTTGTGGCCGCACGGAGGACAAGACCAAGGCCTTCGCAGACCAATGGGGCTATGCCAGCTACGAAACAGATTGGCGCAAGCTCATTGCCCGCGATGACATCGACGCGATCGACATCTGCACCCCGAATGACCAGCACGCAGAAGTCGCCATCGCCGCCGCCCAAGCAGGCAAGATGGTTCTCTGTGAAAAGCCCCTCGCCCGGACAGCCGAGGAAAGCCAGCCCATGGTCGACGCCGTGGAGAAGGCAGGCGTGGCCAATACCGTATGGTACAACTACCGCCGCGTCCCTGCCGTGACCCTGGCAAAGCAAATCGTGGATTCCGGCAAGCTGGGACAAATCTTCCACTACCGCGCGAATTTCCTCCAGGACTGGACAATCAGTGCCGACCTTCCCCAAGGGGGCGCAGGCCTTTGGAGGCTTGACGCGGCGGCGGCCGGAAGCGGCGTGACCGGCGACCTCCTCGCCCACTGTATTGACACCGCCATCTGGCTCAACGGTAGCATCAAGGACGTATCCGCGGTCACCGAAACCTTCATCAAGGAGCGTGTACACACCGCTACGGGGGAAAAGCAAGCGGTCAAAATTGACGACGCCTGTATCTTCCACTGCCACTTTGACAACGGCTCCCTCGGCCTCTTCGAGTCAACCCGTTATGCCCGTGGACACAAAGCGCTCTACACCTTTGAAATCAATGGTGCCAACGCCTCCATTCGCTGGGATCTGCACGACCTTAACCGCTTAGAATACTTCGACCATAGCGACGATTCCAAAACCCGCGGTTGGCGGTCTATCCACATCACCGATGGCGACATGCCCTACATGGACAAGTGGTGGGTTCCCGGCCTCTGCATTGGATACGAGCACACTTTCGTCCACCAAGTCGCAGACTTCCTGGATAGTCTCGACAAAGGCCAGCCCTGCAACCCGACTTTCCGCGACGCCCTCGAGACGGCCAAGGTCTGTGATGCCGTATTGTCCTCCGCAGAAGAACGCGCCTGGAAGAACGTGTAAGGCAGTGTTGCCCTTTGGCCAACCCCATACAACTGGAAATTACCCAATGGCTCCAGTATTGTGTTGATACTGGAGCCAACCCATCCCCCCCCAGAATCACCCCCACCCCGATAACCCATGAGCGAAGAATCCAATACCCCTACCCCGGATACTGAACATGAACCCGCCAGCGTGAAACTCCTCAAACCACACCACCACGTCATCCACCTAGTCCTAACCCTCGCCTTTTATCTCTTCATGGCGGGCAAACTCCGCAACCATGCCTTGGTACAAGACGAGTCTTCCTTTACGGCCGCATTGATGGGGTTTTTCGCAGCCGTACCCCTCGGAGGCACGTTCTGGCTAGGGACAGTCATGTTCCACGTTGTCCTTGCGGACCACCTGAATCGCAAAAAAGAGGGTCTCGCGTAAGCGTCCCCTAATCACAGCTTCCCTAAAACGACCAATAAGCCCTATAGATCCTATAGGGCTTATTTATTTTGATCCCCCTTCCGTGCCTTCCGGCTTGCCGGGATCTACCGCTTTTTTCTCTTTCAGGATCTCGGCGGCTTCCAACTGCGCTTGCTTGCGGGCTTCCTCCCGCTTTTTCCTCCGGGCTTCGATCCGGGCTTCTTTCTTCGCCTTGGCACGCTCAACATAGGCTACCATGAGGATGGATCCCTCGAATAGGCCATATAGGGGCACGGTCAGCAGGACTAACGCCACGATCACATCGCCAGGCGTCAGCAAGGCCGCGATCAGAAGGATGATGACAAAGACAACTTGCCGCGCACTCCGGAGCATCTTGGCTGTAATGACTCCTAGATAGCCAAGGATGACGAGCAAGAGGGGGAATTGGAATAATGCCCCGACTGACAAAGTCACCATAACGACGAGGCTGTAATAGTCGTTCACATCCCACATCAATTCAATCCCAAGCCAGTCGTTGAGGACTGCGGAGAACTTAAGGGATACCGGGACAATGAAGTAGTAGGACAATGCGGCACCCATCAAAAAGAGGATAACTGCACCGATGCTCCCTGGGAGCAACATCCGCTTTTCCCTCTTGGTCAGGCCAGGGGCCACAAAACCACTCGCGAACATCACTATAAAAGGAAGGGAAATCGCAAGCCCGCCGAAGAAAACAACCTGCATCAACACCATCATGACCCCAAGGGGTTGCCGCGTCCGAAGCTCGATGTCTTCCCGGTTAATATCAAAGACAGGGGGAATACTCCCGGGCCCAGTTGTAATTTCCTTTAATTTTTTCCCATTCTTGGCACTGATCGCCATGACGGATCCCCCCGTATCGGAAAGCCCGCCGGTTGAGAAAAGGAAGAGGCTCTCCGCCCCGCCTTGCTTGAGGACCGGTGACTTGAGCTCACGGCCAGGTTCTTCAAAACGCCATAGCTCTTTACCTGATTGCTTGTGCAAGGCGACCACCGCATTGCCAGCAACTGTAAATAAACTTTTGGTTTTCTTGTCCCCTACGATGGGTTGGGCGCGGACCGCAACCCCAGCATCTTGCGCAGGGTACACCCATGCTTCCTTACCGTTATTGAGGTTGTAAGCGTGGAGCCGGTTGTCATCCTGGATTTTCAAAACCCTGCCCGCGGCCGAGTCGACGGCATATTGGATCGGTTTCTTCAGGGCTTCCGCAAAATACTGCACATTCATCCCCACAAGCACACAACCGACGACAAGCGCGCCTACACTCTTAAACAAAGTCCACCGGAGTTCTTCCAAATGGTCCAGGAGGGACATTTCCCCTTCGGGCGGTAGCTCGTCGTCCTCGTCTTTCTCGTCCTCCTCCCACCAGTTGTCCTCAGGGTCCTTGTGATGGTAGTCGTCATGGTCATGGTCGTGGTGGTAATCCTCGTAATCATGGTCATGGTAATCGTCGTGGTGGTAGGGATCATGGCCAGGGTCGTCAATCTGGCCATCATCAGTGGCTGGGTTTCCAGTCCCGTCCCCTTCCGGGGTTTCGGATCCATCCCCGCCAGAAGTATCCTCATCAGGACCAGGGTCTTGCCTGACTTCATCCACTTGGCTACCGCCATCTTCCAGTTTGGCCTTTTTATGGGGCATGCCGCCCAATGGTTGCCGCCCCGAACCCAAGGACAAGCTAGGCAAGCCCTTGCCTTCGCCTTCCACTCCGGAATTTTCCTCCGGAACGCCTTCTATTTCGGGTTCGTCTGCCATACTAGGAATTCAATGAAAAATAGTCTTCGGTTTTACCCGTTGTACCGGCCCATCCCAGGTTTCCCTGCCACTGGGAAAAATGAAGCTGGGGAGGTATGCCCGCCAGACTGGAATTTTCAATTCTTTTCTGATTCCTTCGCCGTTGACAGCCCGTTGGGTTCCCACTTTATAACGCGCTCCATTTTTTTACCAACCAAGCCTGCTGGACAGGGTCCCAAAAGGATCAAACACCCTGGATAGCCATACAAAAAGAAGCATAGAACCCATGAGCAAAGCACCCAAGTACACCTACGAATTTGGGAAAAACACGGACGGCGACGCCACAATGAGGGATCTCCTCGGCGGCAAAGGCGCCAACCTCGCAGAGATGGCCCGCATCGGTCTTCCCGTCCCCCCGGGCTTTACGATCACAACGGATGTCTGCCGGCACTATTACGCCAACGGGAAGAAGTACCCGAAGGAGTTGAATGCCCAAATCAAAAAGGCAGTCCAAAGTGTGGAAAAGCAACTGGGCAAGAAACTTGGCGACAAGAAAAACCCCCTCCTCTTCTCAGTACGCTCCGGTGCCCGGGACTCCATGCCCGGCATGATGGACACCATCCTGAACCTTGGCCTCAATGACGAGACCGTGGTCGCATTGGCAGAATCCTCCGGCAAGGAGCGTTTTGCATGGGATTGCTACCGCCGCTTCCTCCAAATGTACGGGGATGTCGTCATGGGCGTCCAAAAGGAGCCCCATGAGGACGAGGAGCCCTTCGAAGTGGCCATCCACGAATTCAAGAAGGAACTCTTCCCTGACAGGAGTGGCGAAATCGAAGACAACGAAATCGACACCGAGTCCATGAAGGAACTCGTCAGCCGGTTTAAAAAACTTATTAAAAAGCGCACAAAGAAGGACTTCCCGACCGACCCGTGGGAACAATTGGATGGTGCGATCGGAGCAGTTTTCAGCTCATGGATGAACGACCGTGCTATCGTCTATCGCCATAAGTATGGCATCCCCGCCGAATGGGGGACCGCCGTTAATGTCCAGGCCATGGTCTTCGGTAATACCGGCGAAACCTCTGGTTCCGGAGTCGCCTTCACCCGTGACCCCGCATCCGGGGAGAAAGTCCTCTACGGCGAATTCCTTACCGACGCCCAAGGCGAGGACGTGGTGGCCGGCGTCCGCACCCCGCGCCCGGTAAAGGAACTCAAAGACGTCCTGCCCAAGTCCCACAAGGAGCTCCTCGAAGTCCAGAAGACCCTCGAGAAGCACTTCAAGGACATGCAGGACTTCGAGTTCACTATTGAGGACAATACCCTCTACATGCTCCAGACCCGGAACGGGAAACGCACCGGTTTGGCAGCTGTCCGCATCGCTGTCGAAATGGTAGCTGAAAAGCTCATCACATGGCAGACTGCCGTACAGCGCGTCCCAGCCGAGCAGCTTGACCAGGTTCTTGCCCCAATTTTTGATGCCAAGGCCGAAAGCGAAGCACAAGTCCTCTGCAAAGGCCTCCCGGCAGGCCCTGGTGCCGCAGCAGGAAAGATTTGCCTCAACGCCGAGCGCGCAGTTGATATGGCAAAACAAGGGAACGTACTTCTCGTCCGTCTCGAGACTTCCCCCGAGGACCTTCGCGGCATGATCGCTGCCAAAGGCATCCTTACTGCCCGTGGCGGGGTTTCCTCCCATGCTGCCCTAGTCGCCCGCCAAATGGGTAAAATCTGTGTCTGTGGTGCCGATGCTGTACAAATTGATTACAACAAACGCACGGTCAAAATCGGCGACGCCAGCTTCAAGGAAGGTGACTTCCTTTCCATAAACGGGACAACCGGCCAAGTCTACGGGGGCGAACTCCCGACCGCACCGTCGGAGATCCTACAAGTCCTCATCGACAAGTCCCTGGATGGCTCCAAAAGCTCGTCTTACCAAAACTATGCCCAATTGATGGAGTGGTGTGCCAAGGCGACCAAGCTCGGCGTACGTACCAATGCCGACTCCCCGGCACAAGTCGCCAACGCCATTGCGTTTGGTGCCCAGGGCATAGGCTTGACCCGAACGGAGCACATGTTCTTCGAAGGGGTACGGATCGACGCAGTCCGGGAAATGATCCTGGCTGAGGATGTCGATGCTCGCAAAAAAGCCCTCAAGAAGATCCTCCCATACCAACGTAAGGACTTCCAAGGCATTTTTGAGACCCTCAATGGCCTCCCGGCTACTATCCGCCTCCTGGATCCGCCTTTGCATGAGTTTGTACCCCATGACCAAGAAGCCCAGCGTGACCTGGCCCAAAAGCTCAAAGTAAAAGTCGCTGACATTAAGCGTCGCGTGGACGAACTCCATGAATTCAACCCGATGCTCGGTCACCGCGGTTGCCGCCTTGGCAACGTGTACCCGGAAATCACGGAAATGCAGGCACAGGCCATTTTCGAGGCCGCCGCCGCAGTAAAGGCCAAGGGCATCGATGTAGAGCCTGAAGTTATGGTGCCACTCGTCAGCTTCCCCAAGGAACTCGAAATCCAGAAAGCCATCATCGACCGCGTCGCGACGGAAGTCATGGCCAAGAAGAAAGTCAAATTCAAGTACCTCGTCGGCACCATGATTGAAATCCCCCGGGCCTGCTTGGTTGCGGACGAGATCGCTGAGCACGCGGAGTTCTTCAGCTTCGGTACCAACGACCTCACCCAGACCGGCCTAGGGATGAGCCGCGATGATGCAGGCTCCTTCCTCCCCTTCTACCAAGAGGAAGAGATCGTCAACGCCAACCCCTTTGCCGCCATCGACCAACGCGGCGTCGGCCAACTCATGCAAATCGGCGTCGAAAAAGGTCGCTCTACCCGCCCCAACATCAAGCTGGGCATCTGCGGGGAACACGGCGGCGAGCCAAGCTCAGTCAAGTTCTGCCACAAGGTAGGGCTCAATTACGTCAGCTGCTCCCCATTCCGCGTTCCGGTAGCGCGCCTTGCAGCCGCCCAAGCCGCCTTGGCGGACGAGGCCACTGCCCAACCTGCCAAGAAAGCAGGTAAGAAAGCCGCTTCCAAAAAGGCAAAGGCACCAGCCAAAAAGGCCAAGAAGGCTAAGAAAAAATAAAGATTCCCATCCCACCCACCCAATGGGGCGTCCTTGGCAACTGGGGCGCCCCTTTTTTGAGTGCCTGAGGGCAAGCCGTTAGCCAGAAAAGAAAAAACCAACAACTTGGTAGAGTCAAAGTGGTAGTAATGATACCGTAAGTTTCATCATATTGGCTTGCACATGAGAAATACAAGTATTCACTTTAAACTACTC
>JAYPDO010000016.1:32859-44395 GCA_038125285.1 Opitutia bacterium | reverse complement strand
TGACAAATAAAGATCCCCAAAAACAAAGGGAAGTAACCGCATTGTAACTTCGGCATTTGCCGAATGTCACAGAATTGTAACACAAACTTCCCGGGCTTGTTTCACGTTTCATTAGGATAACGAGCCGCAGCTTGGCTGCAATTCCCGAACCTACCAACAGATGAAACAAACACAACAATACATTCACTTAGCGGCCTTGGTTGCCGGCTTGATCCACCTCGGCGGCAACCCAGTTTACGCCCAAAATTCCATCGGTGAATCCTATGCCAAGCTACTGGAAAAAGGGACGCTTTATAATAACCCGGACAACGGCGTCATCCAAAAGTTCACCCTGTCCGGCCGCCTCCAGGCTGACTATTACAATTTTGACGAAGACAAGGCCGGATCCATCGACGATTTAGCCTGGCGGCGTTTCCGCGCAGGTTTCAAGGCCAACATTTTCAAGGGCTTGACCCTGCACACAGAGGCGGAAATGGACCTCAACGACTCGGACCCCCTCTACGAACGCCTGACGGACGCTAATGTTTCCTGGAAGACCGCAAACGGGATAAAATTAAAAATCGGCAAGCAATCCGCCCCCTTCACCCTGGACGGTGCCACTTCCTCCAAAAAACTCCAAACCCTGGAGCGCAGTAAGATCGGGGACAATATCTGGTTTTCCAAGGAATACTTCACCGGTTTCACCGCCTCGGGGAAAAAGGACAATTGGGAATACATTGCAGGATTGTACTCCAGCGACGGTGCCCCAGAGTTCGAGGAAGCCTTCGAGGCAGGAAAATTTGTCCTGGTTTCCGTTGGCTACAACTTCAAGGAAAAGTTCGGTTCCGACAATGCCCTCCTCCGCCTGGATTTCGTCTCCAACGAAGAGGATCCCGGCAACGGCACCGCCAAACTGGACACCGCCTTCTCCTTGGTCGGGAAATACGACAAAGGCGCCAAGCACCTCTGGGCAGACATAAGCCTCGCAGAAGGTTATGCCGGCCAGCCTGACCTCTTCGGCCTCCAAATCATGCCCTTCTACGACCTCAACGAAACCTCCCAGGTCATTTTCCGCTACACCTACATGGACAGCGACAACGGGGACGGCATCAAGCTTGGCAAATACGAAAAAGACCTCGTCCCAGGCAAAGGGAACCAAGCCAACGAGTACTACCTTGGCTACAACCACTTCTTCCACGGCCACAACCTCAAGTGGCAAACCGGTGTCCAGTACACGAAGATGGACGCCAGCGTGTCCACCAACGAATACGACGGCTGGGGCTTCACCTCAGGTCTCCGCTTGAGCTGGTAACCCGCCATAGGCACGAAAACGTAACAACACCGACACGTGTTTGTATGGCTTCCATAAAATAATCGGAAAGAAACCTTACGAAATACCCGAACCAATACCACCAAATGAAATTGAAACACACCCTTACCGCCATGCTGGCGATCGCAACCGGTGCCGCGGCGAACCTCGACGCTGGCCAAGTCGATGCCAACCTGCCCGACTACAAAAAGACCTTCGGGGTATCCGGCACGCTCAACGCTGTCGGCTCCGACACCCTTAACAACATGATGGCCCTCTGGGCGGAAGCCTTCCAGGCCATCTACCCGAACGTCAAAGTCCAGATCGAAGGCAAAGGCTCCTCCACAGCCCCTCCCGCCCTAATCGAGGGAACGGCCCAGCTCGGCCCCATGAGCCGTGCCATGAAGGACTCCGAAATCGATAAGTTCGAGAAAAAGTTCGGATACAAGCCGACCCAAATCAGCGTGGCCATCGACGCCTTGGCCGTCTTCGCCAACAAGGACAACCCGATCACCGGCCTCGACCTCAAGCAAGTCGACTCCATCTTCTCCAGCACCTACAAAAGGGGAGCAAAGCCGGCCAAGACCTGGGGGGACCTGGGTGCGACCGGGGACTGGGCATCCAAGCCCATCAGCCTCTATGGCCGCAACAGCGCGTCCGGCACCTACGGCTTCTTCAAAAAAGTGGCCCTCCTGGGCGGAGACTATTCCACCTCGGTCAAGGAGCAGCCCGGATCCTCCGCCGTAGTGCAAGGGGTTTCCAGCGACCTCGGCGGGCTCGGCTACTCCGGCATCGGCTACAAGACTTCAGGGGTCAAGGCCCTGAAACTTGCCGGGGAAGAAGGCGGCCAGTTCGAGCCGACTGCGGAAAACTGCATTTCCGGCGACTACCCGCTTGCCCGCACGCTCTACATCTATTGCAACAAAGCCCCAAACAAGAAGCTGGACAAGCTGACCCGCGAGTTCCTGAGGTTCACCCTGTCCAAACAAGGCCAAGAAATCGTGGCCAAGGACGGGTATTACCCCCTGCCAGCCCAAATTGCGGAGCAAATCCGGGCTAGCATCGGGAAGTAAACCCCAGGCTTTTGCAACAAAGGAAATTTGTTCGATCCTGTAAAAGAAAGGGGCGGGCGGGCCAACCTGCCCGCTCCTTTTTTCCAATTGCAGGGACACCCAAAACCTATACCCCGTTTCCGCTGGTACCCGGATTAGAAACCATGCCTGAAACCGCCTCAGAACCACCGCCCGACCCAAAACGGTTTGACGTCAGCAAGCCGACCTTGCTGGTCGATACCTTCATGGACCGGTTTATCCGCATCGGGGGGATCAGTGTGATCGTGGCGATTTTCGGAATTTTCCTCTTCATCCTCATCCAGGTCCTCCCGCTCTTCAAGGGCGCAAAAGTGGAGGGGGACATCACGCTGCCAGGCGCCGGAACACCTTTTGACTTTGCCGGGATCGACGAATGGGGGGAACTCCCGTTCCTGGCTACGAAAGAGGGGAAATTCACCTTCTTCCCCATCGAACGCGACCTGGCCACGCGCAAGGCAACCAACAACCCAGGGAAGCCAGGCCCGCTTCCCAAGGACGCAGGGTTCCAGGAAGGGGAAACCTACGGCACCGTGAAGTACGACCCAGGCTCAGCCACCGCACTCTATGGAGGGACGGACGGGAAATGCAGGATGGTAAAAGTCGTCTACGGGGCGGAGTTTGACGACGATGGGAACCGCAAAGTCGGGGTCACCCTGGATACCGGGGAACCCTTCCAAATCGGCCAGGAAGGAAGCCCTGTACGAAAGGTCGATTTTTACGACGTCCCAGGGGAACGTTTGGTCGCAGCAATCCAAGGGGGGGCAGAAGGCACAGGGAGCCAGCTCCACCTCCTCCGCTTCAAAGCGAAGAAGACCCTTTTCGGGACGGGCAAACTCAAGCCGGACCAATCCTATGACCTCACCAAAGACCTCCAAGCCCCGCCAGAGCACATCCTGGTCAACGGCCTGGGCACCGCCATCCTCGCGGCGGACAAGGAAGGCATGATGTACTACTTCGCAAAATCCGGCGGGGACGTCGAACTTGCCCAAACTTTCCGCCCTTTCCAAGATGGGGAAGGAAAACTTGAAGGGATCCATTGGCTCTTGGGGAAAGTCTCCCTTGTCCTGGTTTCCGATACAGGGACCACCCGGATTTTCAGTGTTTCCATGGACGAAAAAGAAGGAAAGCTCCAGTACCATCCGGTACAGGACGTCCGGAAACTGGACGGCTCAGGGAACCTGTTCGCAGCAAGCCAACGCAACCGCGCCTTCCTCCATGGCCACGGAAAAGGCGTGTTCCTCGAATATGCCACCACGGGAAGGACCCGCTGGCAAAAAGAGCTTGATTTCGAACCCAGCCAAGCCGTCATCGGACCAAAGTACGACCGCCTCCTTTTCGTGGGCAAGGACGCTTCGCTCCACCTCTACCACTTGGACGACCCGCACCCGGAATCTGGTCTCAAAGCCTTTTTTGGAAAGATCTGGTACGAAGGCAAATCCGAGCCAGAGTTCCTCTGGCAATCGACCGGATCCGGTTCCAGTTTCGAGCCCAAGCTCTCCATGGTCCCGCTCTTGGTAGGTTCTTTCAAAGGCACTTTCTATGCCCTGCTTTTCGCAGTGCCGATCGCGGTGCTGGCCGCCGCATACACTTCCCAATTCCTTCACCCTTCAGTAGCAAAAGTCGTCAAGCCCACGATGGAGATCATGGCCTCCCTGCCCTCTGTAGTCCTGGGTTTCCTGGCCGCACTCTGGCTTGCCCCCATCCTGGAATCACGCATCCCTTCCATCCTCGCCGTGCTTGCCATCGTGCCACTCACCACTTACTTGGCCGGAGTCGGATGGAGCAGCCTTCCCCCGGAAAAAAGGAACAAGATCCGGCCCGGGCATGAGTTCTGGGGCTTGCTCCCCCTTTTGTTACTCTCGGCCTGGATCGGGTGGAGCCTTGGCCCGGCACTGGAACGCCTGGCCTTCACGGTCACTGACCCGGCCACAGGGAATACCGTCGCCGACTTCCGGGCTTGGTGGACACACATCACCGGCCAGCCCTTCGAGCAACGCAACTCCGTGGTGGTCGGCTTCGCCATGGGTTTCGCAGTCATCCCTATCATTTTCACCATCTCGGAAGACGCCCTGAGCAACGTCCCAAGCTACCTGCGCTCCGCTTCCTACGCACTCGGTGCAAGCCGCTGGCAAACGACCTGGCGGGTGGTTCTGCCCACCGCTTCGGCCGGGATCTTTTCCGCCATGATGATCGGGCTGGGCCGGGCTGTCGGGGAGACAATGATCGTCGTCATGGCCACCGGGAACACTCCCGTCATGGATCTCAACCTCTTTTCCGGCATGCGTACCCTCTCTGCCAATATTGCGGTCGAGCTACCGGAAGCCCCCCACCACAGCACCCTGTACCGAGCCCTGTTCCTCGGTGCCATGCTCCTATTCCTCCTCACTTTCGCCATCAACACCGTGGCAGAAATCACCCGGCAAAAACTCAGGGAAAAGTACAAGACCGTAGGCTGACGCACGATGAAATCCCACAATGAAAAACCTGCGGGGGAACCCCTGGTCTGGCTTACCTCAATGGGGTTGGTCCTGGGTATCTCCATGGTCGTTTACCTGCTCTCGGTCATCTTTTGCAACGGCGTCACCGTCTTCTGGCCAAAAGCTGTCCATGAAGTAAGGCTGAAAGAGTCAGGCCCGGAAAATATCGGAGGGGAAAAGACCTTCTTCGGCATTGTCACGATGGAGCGGGAAAAGCTCTCGGCAGGCCTTTCGGGCGGGGATGCCGAAGGAATCCATGAAGAGTACCAGTTTTTCACGGGGAACAAGGACATCTACAGTTTCATGTACAAGTTCGTCTCCAAAGACCAAGTGGAGTCCATGGCCACTCCGGGGGACATCCTGGTCGGGGAAAGGTTGGAGTACGGCAATGCCCTGTTCCGGCCCCTGCAAATCGAGTATGCGGACGGGAAAACCCTCCCAGCTTTGGATCCTGGATTCACGCAGACCCTCCACCAGCTCCTGGACGAGGGGAACAAAAGGCGCGCTGAATACACCAAAATCGAGAAAAGGGACATAGGCCGGATCAATGCGGAGATGGAAAAAATCCGCATCCGGATGCTCGCCCTGGAAAACGCCCACGGCGAAGATTACGAATCCTTGCCGGAAGCCCAGCGCCACATTGCCCGCCAGGAAGTCCTGGAGAAAGACTATGCAGACCTGGAAGGAAAAGCTGGCAAACTCAGGGAAAAACAGGAGGAAGCCCTCCTTACCTACCAAGTGGGCACAGGGGATGAAAACACCCTGCCCGTCGCCCATTTCACGGATATTTACGCCCCCAACCAATTTGGTTTCGGGGACAAAGCCGCCTTCTTTGCCAGGAAGTTCTGGGTCTTCCTCAGCGAAAGCCCCAGGGAAGCCAATATGGAAGGGGGCATCTTCCCCGCCATCTTCGGCACCTTTGTGATGACACTCCTCATGAGCGCCGCCGTAATGCCCTTCGGGGTCATCGCCGCCATCTACCTGAGGGAATATGCCAAACAAGGTTGGATGGTCCGCTCCGTACGGATTGCCGTGAACAACCTCGCCGGTGTGCCCTCGATCGTATTTGGGGTTTTCGGGCTGGGATTCTTCGTTTATTTCGTGGGCGGTACCATAGACAACCTCTTCTTCACCGACCGGCTCCTTGACAACACCCCTACCTTCGGCACCGGGGGTGTCCTCTGGGCATCCCTCACCCTGGCGCTGATGACCGTGCCGGTCGTCGTCGTCGCCACAGAGGAAGCGCTCGCCTCCGTCCCACGGGGCGTCCGCGAAGCCTCCCTGGCCTGTGGAGCCTCCAAATGGCAAACCATCCAGCGGATCGTCCTCCCGGCCAGCGCACCAGGCATCCTGACCGGGCTGATCTTGGCCATGGCCCGCGGCGCGGGGGAAGTCGCCCCGCTCATGCTGGTCGGGGTGGTCAAGCTCGCCCCGGACTTGCCCCTGGACTCCATCGCCCCCTTCCTCCACCTTGAACGCAAATTCATGCACCTGGGATTCCATATCTACGACCTCGGCTTCCAATCCCCCGACTCCGAGGCCGCAAAGCCTATGGTCTTCGCAACGACCTTCCTCCTGATCCTCCTGGTTGTTGTCATGAACCTCTTTGCCATCGTCATCCGCAACCACCTCCGCAAGAAGTACTCCAGCTCAGTATTTTAACCTTCCCCGAAGACCATGACGACAACCATGCAAGCTCCTCCCGAAGAACTGACGACAGAAGTCCCCAAGACAGGCTCGACCCAAGCCCCGGTCCCCGGGGAAAAGAAGGCGGTATCCCCCTATATCCAAGTCAAGGATTACTCCTTCTGGTACGCGGAAAGCCAAGTCCTTTTCGACCTAAACTTGGACATCCTGGAAAAGAAAGTCACCGCCCTGATCGGGCCTTCCGGTTGCGGCAAATCCACCCTTCTGAGAAACTTCAACCGCATGAACGACCTCGTCGACGGCATCCGCCACCAAGGAGACATCACCATCGCAGGAAACAGCATCTACGACCCCGCCCTCGAAATCATTTCCCTCCGTAAGCGGGTCGGCATGGTCTTCCAAAAGTACAACCCTTTCCCGAAAACCATTTATGAGAACGTCGTCTTCAGCCTCCGGGTAGCCGGGAGGAACAACAAAGCCGAACTCGACGAGACGGTTGAACGCAGCCTCAAAAAAGCCGCCCTCTGGGACGAAGTGAAAGACCGTCTCCACAGCAGCGCCCTCGGCCTCTCCGGCGGCCAGATGCAACGCCTCTGTATCGCCAGGGCCATCGCCAACCAACCCGAAATCCTCCTGATGGACGAGCCTTGCTCCGCCCTCGACCCCATCGCCACCGGCAAGATTGAGGACCTGATCGACGAACTGCGCGACCAGTTCACCATCATCATCGTCACTCACAACATGCAACAAGCCACCCGGATATCGGACTTCACCGCATTTTTCTACCTCGGGAAACTCATTGAGTACGGGAAAACCCAACAAATCTTTACCACCCCCAAGGTCAAGCAGACCGAAGACTACGTGACAGGCCGTTTCGGATAACCCTCGGGATCCACCCAAAAAACAATCCAGCCCAAAAAATTAATATATGCACATCATCCGTAAAGAAATCGCGGACTACAAAAACGAACTCCTGGCCATGGCCAGCCATGCGGAAGGAGCCATAGTCCGCTCTGTCAAAGCCCTCCTGGAACGCGATGACCAACTTGCCAAGCAGGTAATCGCAGACGACGTCATCCTCAACAATTTCGAAATGAAGGTCGACGATATGGCCCTGCACCTCCTATCCCAAGCCCCGTTGGCCAAGGACTTGCGGATGATCACCGCAGGCATGGGGATTTCCAGTGACCTGGAGCGAATTGGGGACGAAGCAGCAAAGATCGCCCGCCGCACCATCGAGCTAAACAAAGAGCCGGATCTCAAAGAATATGTCGACCTGCAGATCATGGCCGAACGAGCCATCGAAATGTTACGGGTATCCCTCGACTCCTTTGTCGAAGGAAATTCCGAGAAAGCCCGGGAAGTCCTACCCATGGACCGTACCGTCAACCAGCTCAACGGCCAAATCCACCAGGAACTCGCAAACTACATTGCCAAGAGCCCAGACAACATATCCCGCTCCCTAAGCCTCATGGTCGTTTCAAAAAGCCTCGAGCGCGTAGCCGACCATGCCAAGAACATTGCCGAGGAAGCCGTCTTCGCTTTCGAAGGCCTGGATATCCGGCATGGCGGAGGGATCCGGAGTGCCGCCGGGTAAACCCAGCCAGAAAAGTACCTGCCCCTTTCCATACCAATCCACCCTAATGGCCCACAAAGGCCCGACCCCTAAAAAACCATACGATGAAAGCGAAGATCCTCGTCGTGGACGACGAACCGGACGCCCTTGAATTGATTGATTATAACCTGCGGGGCGCAGGCTTCCAAGTCTTCACCGCCGCAAACGGTGCCAGGGCCACGGAACTCGCCCAAAGGCATCTCCCCGACCTCATCATCCTCGACCTCATGTTGCCTGAAATTGACGGCATCGAAGTCTGCAAAATCCTCCGCCGCAACTCGGACACCCATGACATCCCAATCATCATGCTCACGGCCAAGGCAGACGAGATCGACCGTATCATCGGCCTGGAAGTCGGGGCGGACGATTATGTCACCAAACCCTTTAGCCCCAGGGAGCTGACCCTCCGGGTAAAAAACATCCTCCGAAGGGGTAAGGCTGACCATGACGGCAAGCAACCCGTCATTGAAATTTCGGGCATCACCATCGACCCTGAAAAACACGAAGTCCTCGCATTAGGGGAAAAAATTACCCTGACCTCTACGGAGTTCAAGCTCCTCTATCTCCTAGCCAGCCGCCAAGGCCGCATCCAATCCCGCGAACGCCTTCTCGAAGACGTCTGGGAATACGAAGCCGACGTCTACACCCGCACCGTGGATACCCATATGCGCCGCCTCCGAAAAAAACTCGGCGACTCTGCGAACCTCATCGAGACCGTGCGGGGCGTAGGCTACCGATTTGTGGAAAATTAAGGGAGGCCAGAGGTCGAAGTTTAAAAGTCAGAGGACAGAGCCAGCACGCAACTCGCCAACCCGAAAACCCCATGCCCTGGCAAACCCTTGCGACCCTACTTCTCGTAGCCCTGCCGGTGTTGCACTTTTGGTGGCGGAAAAAATACCGGGTGCTACAGGAAACCAACACGCTGGCCGAAAAGAAGCGCGAGGACCTCCAAAACCTATGTGATGATATCCGAAGGGAGTCCAAATCTCAACAAAACGCCCTCTTCGACAGCATGATCGAAGGCGTCCTCATCCTTGACCAGGAAAGCCGGGTCCAGCACGCAAACCAATCCCTGATCCGTCTCTTGAAACTCCCTCCCGGACAAGCCGAAGGCAAGACTATCATGGAGACCATACGCATCCACGAACTCGCTGCCATCATCCACATCCTAGAGCACAAAGGCCAAGTAATGGGCACAGAGATCAGCGTACCTGGCAAAAGGAACCTCATCCTCGAAGTCAACGCCGTTGCCACCAAAGACGCCCAAGGAAACCCAGGCGGCTACATCATGGTCTTCCACGACCTCACCCGCATCCGTAAACTCGAGAACACCCGCCGGGAATTTGTCGCCAACGCGAGCCACGAACTCCGCACCCCCATCTCCATGATCAAAGGCTATGCCGAGACCCTGGCGGACGGGGCGAAGGAAGACCCCGAAGCCCTCGACCGCTTCCTGGGTACCATCATCAAGCACGCCGACCGCCTTACCCTCCTGGTCGAAGACCTCCTCTCCCTCTCCAAGCTGGAGTCCCAATCCGAAGCCCTCGAAATCTCTAAGACCAACCTACACGCCCTCCTTCAATCCGTCTTCGATGAACTCGCCTCCAGGGCGGAAAAGATGTCCGTCACCTTGGTGGACAACATTGAGCCGGGGCTAAACCTCTTGATGGACGAGAGCCGCATCCGCCAAGTCCTTTTCAACCTTGTGGAAAACGCCATCAAATACTCCGGTGAGGGCAAGACCGTCACTGTAAGCAGCAAAAAGGGCCTCCAAAACTACTGGGAAATCTCCGTTGCCGACACCGGACAAGGAATCCCGCCCGCCGCCCTGGAACGCATCTTCGAACGCTTCTACCGGGTGGACAAATCCCGCTCCCGCGAAAGCGGCGACACAGGCCTGGGCCTGGCCATTGTCAAACACATCGTCCAACTCCATGGCGGCACCGTGTGGTGCGAAAGCGAAGTGGGGCTTGGCAGCACCTTCTTCTTCACCCTCCACGCCACCGCCCCACAAACCCCTTCGGGCTTGGCGCTCTCCCCAATCCAACAACAGGATGCCGGAAACCAAGAATTCCGGCTTGCCTCCAACTGACCCTTCCCAAACCCTCCAAGGTATCCAATGGAGGAAAAACCGGAGAACGAAGACGGCAAGAAAGGGAAACGCAAGTTCCGCCGGAAAAAGGAAAAGGAAAAATACTACAACTTTTCCGACACCCCGGATTGGGTTCCTACCTTAAACAAATGGCTCTTTCTTTTTAACGTTATCTTTGGCTTCATCCTCCCCTGGTTGGCCTACCACTACTTCGTATATTTTTATTACCGGCGATGAAGGAAGAAGGAAGCCAACCCCTGCCGGAACCGGATCCCAAAGCCCGCCGGGCCCTCTTTTGGATCTATCTTGCCATGGGCACCGGCATCCTGCTCCCCCCCGTTCTCTTCTACCTATTCGGCATAACGCATGGGTAGCGACGCGTGTCCCGACGACTCCCCGACCCGCAACTCAACTCACCTTCCCCGTCCGGAGCAAAACCGCCACGACCAAGTAGGAAAGGTGGGCGAACACCACCGCTGTAACCCCCAACCGGTACCCCAGCTTAGCAGTCAACTCGCCGGAATACTCCTCTTCGCGACCCCGGATCAAAGTCTTCGCAGTCTGTGCCTTCGAAATGGCCACTACCCCGCACACTACACCCACAAAAGGCACTGGAAACAACACCAGCCCCGCCAACCCCCAAAGGATACTCGCCCCCGCCCCGGGGATATTCGGCTTGCGCTCGGTTTCCTTTTCCATGCCGAACAATTTGGGGAGCCCAACCGTCAGTCCAACAACAAAATATCCCCGTCGGCCAAGCTGGGAAGGTAAATTGTTGTCCCGTCCCTGATCTCCAAATCCTGCCCCAATGCCAAGGATTTCGCCTTCTTGGCAGGCAAAGGAACCCCCAACTCTAGTCCCACCCCGTCCGGACAATCAAATTTCCAATTCATCAGCACCACGGCCTGCTTGCCGGTCTTCCGGTTTTTGAGCAATGCCCCCTCCACCAAAGGCTCGTCACAGGCCACGACGGGCTTGAGCCCGTCAATTCCCAAAGGCAAAGACAACCGTCCGCGCTTCCTAGGGTCGAAGGGAATCCCCGACATGGCCTCCGTCGCATACTCAAGCCCCGCATACGTGCCGCATAGCCATGCTTCCCCTTTCCCGAACGCATTGCGGATCCACGCAGGGGCATTTTCATTAGGCTCGCCCACAGTTTTCACTCCCGTTGCAGGATACAACACTTCCCTGCCAACAACCGGTTGGGGCAACCCAGGGCTGCCAGGGCTTAACGGAGCGGCCCGCAAGGGCTCAACCTCGCGTAATTTCGTGGCACCGTATTTGGAAACCTTCCCCCGGATGTCGGCATCCTCGCGTTTCTCAACG
>JAYPDO010000016.1:0-32807 GCA_038125285.1 Opitutia bacterium | reverse complement strand
TCCCAGAGCATCCGCAAGGGCCGGCCGGCCTCGTCCCGTGACATACCGTTGCAGAACGTCACCAAATGTCCGCCATCTTTTACCCAACCCTTCAACTTCGACGCCACATCCCTCCGGATATGGTCGCCGCATACCACGATGGCCTTGTACGGCTTCAAATCCAGTTCCATCAGCAAGTCCTCGTCCAGGGCGTCGACAGGGATCTGGGAGTGCATCAAGGCGGTGTGCACCCACTTGCCGTTTTCCCAGGATTCCGGGCCGGAGAGGAACTCCGCCGTCCTTGGCCGAACAATCGCTATTTCCGCAGGAACCGCCCACTCCGAATCGTAGATGACGTCCTCAGCCTGCGCGATAAGCCGATCCGTCCAGCCGATTTTTTCCAGCACATCCAGCTTCCCGCCAAAGGTGTCCCCTTTTTTCCATTCCGGCCCGTAGGTGTACCAATAAACCATCTTTGCCCCCCGCGCTACAGCCGCCAAGGCACGTTGGACGGGTGCACCCCGGTGGGGCTTTACATACACTGCAAACCGCTTTCCCCGGAACCTCTGCAAGCTCCGGCCCACGTCGCAAAGGTAGCTGTCCCATTGCCAGACCCTGGGATCGCGGTTCGAGGTTTCGTAGACAAAGCCGTTGTCCGCATATTTATAGAAATCGAAAAAGCCGAGGCTGTGCCCGCCCATCAGGAACGTGTTCCCGCGCAGGGCGTAGGTGTACACATCCTTGCCTGTCGCCGCCACCGCTTCCTGCAAGGATTGGAACAACCGTGCCGAAGCCTCGCCATTGTATTTCCGCGAGTAGTATTGGAGCAAATTCCAGCCATGTTCCGAAAGCCCATGTTCTTTCTGAACCTCCATTTCACCGCCGCTTTTCCCGGTCCAAATAAAGTCCCGCAGTCGCTTCTCAGCCTCCGCCAAGTCCTTGGGGGAAGCCTTCGCCGGAGGTTTCTTTGGCTTTTTGACTTCCTCCAGCTCCAGGAGGATCGAGTCCGCACCCTCGTTCTCCTTATCCAAATCGAAGGTCGCCCCAACGGCTTTGTCCATCCACTTGCGTGCCTCCAAAACCTCCTTCTCCAAAACGGCTTTCCGATCCCAGAAACTCGTCTCCCAATACCCGTAAGCGGATCGGATTTGCGACCAGTCCTTTGCCCCGAAATCCTCCAAAGTCCGGCCATCGGCCTGCACGAATTTCCTAAAATCTTCCCGGCAATATTTACACGCGCCTTGGTGGGCCTTCCCTTCGGGCGAACCATCAAAAACACTCCCGATCTCGTCCACCGTCAACGCCCACACCTCCCCGACCGGCAACTCCCCCACCTCCTTCATCAAGGAATCCACTGCAGCCTCCACCCGCCCAGGAATCCCCTCCAAATTCGCCGGATGGTTCGGGCAACCGTCCCCAGGGCTCCGCCTCGGAGCCTTCCCGTCCGCCCGCTGCACCATGCTGATGGGGTAGCCGGAGGTATGTGTAATCCTCACCCGCGAAAAGTCCGGCCCGATCCCCGTGCCACTTTTGATCTCTTCCAACACAAAATCCGGCAGCGACCGGGTCCCGTTGACCCCCAATAGTTTCAACACCTTGAACTCCTCCAGCATCGTCGCCTTGTTCGCCGTCCGGCCGCCATACCCGGAACCCGGTTTGTACCCGGCGCAATCCGTCACGATCCCATACAACTTCGGCGGAGGCAACTTCGCCCACGGAGCCCCCGACAACGCCTCAACCTTCCTCTTCGCATAGTCATGCAAACTCCCGGCTTCCGCCGCAAAAGCCTCCGGATTGCCCACATGCTGCAAGGGCACCACCACCCCGAAAGTCGGCCCATCCGGCCCGTTGACCACAACACTTTTTAACAACTTCGCACCATCCCGGAACTCAAACTCCATCTTCCCCCCGGCCAAGTTGCCGCCATCCTTGTGCCCCTCCAAGGTAAAGGTCACGAACAAGCGCTTCCCCTTCGCCCCGAACACGGAAACCGGCTCCCAACGAGACCAACTCCCAGGAGCCAAATACCCAAAGTTGTACGTTTGTCCCGCCACAATCACTTCCCCAACCGCCTCCGCATCCGGCAAAAACCGTGTCACCTCCCCTGCCACAACGCTTCCCCCCAAGCCTTCACCACCCCATCGCCAATGGATCCGGCAAGGCTGCCCTGGCACCACCTCCAATACCCTGGCCCTAAACTCCACTTCCCCGGCAACCAAAACCCTGGCCAAGGCAACCAAACTCCATAATGTCCACAACTTCATGCAGGCCACTTTGGGCATTTCCAAACTTCCGTCCATCACAACAACCGAAGCGGCGAACTTTGGTTGCCGTCTCGGGACATCCCCATTGCAAAGAACTTACCCAGACACGGCGGCCGAATTTCACAACTCCGTTAAACCCACCTAAACATCCTGATCGCAATTCCGCTTACCTCCCCTATTTTCGCACTCCATCCATGCGCCCTCTTGCCCTATCCGCAGCCCTCCTTGCCCTTGCCGTATCCCTTGTAGCCAAACAGGAGCCCGTGACCTTGCCGGAACCCATCCGGCAGTTCTTCCAAGACAACTGCGTACGCTGCCACGGCCCGAAAAAACAAAAGGGAAAGATCCGGATCGACCAGATCCCCACCCTCATTGCCGACGAAGCTATCGCCCAGCAATGGCAAGACATCCTGGACGTCCTCAACCTCAGCGAAATGCCACCAGAAGAGGAGCCGCAACCCACGAAAAAAGCCCTCCAGGACACCCTCGAATCCCTCACCGCGATACTCCGCGACGCCCGCGAACGCCTCACCGACACCGGAGGGGAAGTCGTCATCCGGCGCATCAACAACCGCGAATACAAGAACACCATCCGCGACCTTTTCGGGATCGAAATCGACACCTCCCTCCTGCCCCCTGACGGTGCCCTCGAGGGTTTCGACACCCCCGGCCAAGCCCACAGCCTCTCCTCCCTCCACATCGAGCGCTACCTCTCCGTAGGCCGCAACATACTCGAGGAAGCCTACTTCCCCCTCACCGGCAAAAAAGTGCGCGGGGGCTCCCCGAACGGCCGACGGGAAGTCGAAGAAAGGATTAACTCCGACATGAAAAAGAGCCTGCCCAAGATGCATATCCAGCTTGAGCAAGGCCGTCAATCCGTGGCGGAAGGCAAACACTACCGGGCACTTGGGGTAAAAACCAAGGAAACGGAGATCCCCATCGCCGAAGAATACCTCACCCGCCCGGAAACCGGAACCGGGGTCCTCCTCCCCTTCCGCGGCGCCCCAGGGGAAATCTCCGTCCGGCTCGCCCCCTGGGGCTTGGCACCAAACGGACGGTACCGCATGAACCTCCGTTTCGGCCTCGCGGGAAAGGAGAAACATGACGATGTTTTCCTCCAAGTCGTAAGGGGCGAACCCGGCAGCATGTCGCCCGACGAAGTCCGCTATTTCCACGTGGACGGAACCATCGGCGAACCCACGGAAGCCAGTTTCGAGTTCGTGGCCGACGGCACCATGTCCAACCATTTCTATATCCGCCGCCGCTCCCTCGAAGACTACAAAAAGGAACCGTTCGAAAAGTCCGAGGGCTACCATTGGAGCTACTACCGCGTCGCATGGGAATACCAGGACGAAGGCCCGCAAGTCTGGGTGGACTGGGTGCAAATCGAAGGCCCTTTCCCCAATACCGCCCCCCTCGCACCGGCACAACTTTTCCAAGCAAAACCCTTTGCCGAACTTACCCGTGAAGAACTCCAAAAGAAGGTCACCGAAATCGCACGGCTCGCCTTCCGCCAAAGGGAACCGTCACCCGGCTATATCGAAAAACTCATGGCCATCTACGACGACGCGAAGGAGCACGGGGCATCCCAACTCGAGGCCTTTTACGACGCCACCACCCCCATCCTCGCCTCCCCCCAATTCCTGTTCCTCCACGAACCTCGCCAAGGGGAAGGCCGCAGACCTTTGGAAGGCATGGAACTCGCTTCCCGCCTCGCCTATTTCCTATGGAGTGCCCCGCCCGACGACGAACTCTACCAACTCGCCAAAGAGGGGAAGTTAGCCGACCCGAATACCCTCCACAAGCAAGTGGCCAGGATGGTGCAGTCCGACAAATCCAAAAAGTTCGTCGAAGCCTTCCTCTCACAATGGCTGGAACTTGACCGGCTCGACAATGTCCAGCCCGCAAAAGGCGCGCGGCCAACCTATGACGATGCCGTCCGCCGAGCTTCCCGTGAGGAGGTGTACGCCACCTTCCACCACCTCCTCCGCCACAACGGACCGGCCACTGCGATGGTCGATGCCGACTACGTGGTCGTAAACCGCATCATGGCAAATTTTTACGGAATCCCAGCCCCGCAAGGCGACAACTTCCAAAAGGTCGGCCTCCCCAAAAACTCAGCCCGCGGAGGCTTGCTCGGCCAGTCCGCCATCCTCGCACTTACAGGGACAGGCGAGCGCACTTCCCCGGTCGAACGGGGTGCCTTCGTCCTACGCAAAATCCTCAACCGCCCCCCTCCCCCTGCTCCGGCCAATGTCCCCATGCTCGACGAAGAATCGGTCGGTACGATGTCAATACGCGACACCCTTGCCCAGCATATGGGTTCCGCCCAATGCAGCTCCTGCCACCGCCGCATTGACCCGCTCGGCTTCGCCATGGAAAACTTCGACCCCGTCGGCCTCTGGCGCACTGAAGTCCCCTCTACCAACGGCAAGGCCCAATTCCCGGTGGAGACGGAAGGCCTGATGCCAGACGGCAAGCGCAAGTTCACCAATTTCCAAGAAATGAAAGCCCATCTCGTGTCCGACAAGGAAGCCTTCGTCACCGGCCTGGCCAAGGCCCTCATGGTGTACGGCTACGGGCGATCCGTCGGTTTTTCCGACCGCCCCCTCATTGAAAAATTGGTCGCGCAAAACCAAGCCGCCGGTTATGGTCTCCAAGATCTCCTCACCGGCATCATCCTCTCCGAACCTTTCCAGACCAAGTAACCACCCCCATCCCACAAAAACCGCCATGATTTCCACAGACCCCCTTACCCGCCGCACCACCCTCCGCGGCCTCGGCGCAACCCTCTGCCTCCCGATGCTCGAATGTATTGGCACCGCCAAAACCGCTGCCGCAGATGCCACCCCGCCCAAACGCCTCCTTTTCCTCAGCTATGGTTGGGGTGTAGCGAAAGACGATTGGTTCCCCAAAGAAACCGGCCCGGACTACGAATTACCCGCATCCTTCCAGTACATGGAGCGGCATCGCAAGGATTTCTCGATCCTTAGTAACCTCTCCAACAAAAACGCCACCCAAGCCCACTGGGGCACCACCACTTGGCTAACCAGTGCCGACGTCACTGCCACTCCGGGCAAGAAGTTCCAGAACACCATCTCCGTAGACCAACTGGCCGCCCGTGTCCTCGGCAAGGATACCCGCTTCACCTCCCTTCCCCTCGCCGGCCCGAAGGAATCGAATAACGACGGAGGCTTCGGCCCCGGCCTTTCCCTTTCCTGGTCGGATTCGGGAAACCCCATCGCAGGCGAAACCAATCCGCTCGGGCTCTTCGACCGACTGTTCGGTGCCGGGGAAGTCCCCCTGGAAGAACGCCGCTACCAACTCTCCAAACAACGCAGCGTCCTCGACGCCATTCTCCACGACGCCAAGTCCCTCCAGCCCAAGCTCTCCTCCACCGACCGCGACAAAGTAGAAGAGTATTTCCAGTCCGTCCGCGAAATCGAAGTGCGCCTCGACAAGGCCGACGAATGGCTCGACAAGCCCAAGCCCAAAGCCCCTTTCCCCCGCCCCGAAGGCAAGCCCAGCACCGCCGAATCCATCAAGCTGACCTATGACCTCATGGTCGCCGCGATCCAGACGGACATGACCCGCGTAATCACGTACCGCCAACCCACAGAAGGGCTGTTCCCCGAACTCGGTTTTAAAATCGACGGCCACAAAACCACCCATACCCGCAAAGGCCAGGAGCCCTACAATGCCGCCCTCGCTCGTGACCAAAAGCAACTCGAACTGGTCGCCTACCTGATCGACAAACTCAAGGCACTCAAAGACGTCGACGGCACCTCCGTTTTCCACAATACCCTGATCGCCTACGGCGGCGGCATCACCATCAACCACGATGTCCGCGACACCCCCACCATGGTAGCAGGCTACGGGGGTGGCAGCCTCAACCAAGGCCAGCACTACCGCTACGAATCCAACCAAACCCCCCTCGCCAACCTCTGGTATTCCATGCTCCGGCAAGTCGGCTACGAAGCCGACCGTTTCATGGACAGCGACGGGAAGCTATCCGGGTTGTTCGGGTGAGGGTAATGCCAGGATGGTATTTTGCGCAACGGGTGTAAGCACGGTTTGTTTGGCCTGGAGCAACCGCCTCCAACCCTACGCAATGATCCCCCTCACCACGATTCCGTCAATGTCGGTCAGACGATATTGGCGGCCTTGGAACTTGAAGGTAAGGCGTTTGTGGTCAATGCCCAGTAGGTGGAGGATGGTTGCCTGGAGGTCGTGGACGTGAACCGGGTTTTCCACCGCATTGAAGCCCAGCTCGTCCGAGGCACCATAAGTCCCCGGTTTGATCCCGCCCCCGGCCATCCAGGTGGTAAAGGCATAGGGGTGGTGATCCCGCCCCCATTTGGGACGGTCATTGAAATTCCCCTGGATGAAAGGGGTCCGGCCAAATTCGCCGCCCCAGATGACAAGGGTGTCGTCGAGCAAACCGCGCATCTTGAGGTCCTGAACAAGGGCGGCGGAAGGCTGGTCCGTATCGCGGCACTGGTTGTAAAGCTCGGTGGTCAGGCTTCGGTGCTGATCCCAACCTGCGTGCATGCACTGGACAAAACGGACACCTCGCTCAATTAGCCGCCGCGACATTAGGCAGTTGTAGGCGAACGTGCCCGGTTCGGTGACGCCGGGGCCATACATGTCGAGAACATGCTTGGGTTCGTCGGAAAAGTCGGTCAGGCCCGGGACGCTGGCCTGCATCCGGTAGGACATCTCGTACTGGGCGATCCGGGTCTGGATCTCAGGGTCGCCCGCTTCCTCGAATTTCATCTGGTTCAACTCGGCCAAGTCGTCGAGCATGCCCCGGCGCAGTTCCCTGCCCATCCCGGCCGGGTTTTTCAAATAAAGCACAGGATCGCCCATCCCCCGGAATTTTGCCCCCTGGAAACGCGAGGGCAGGAACCCGCTGCCCCAGTAGAAATCATAAAAAATTTGGCCACAAGTCGTGCCTTTGCTGACCGAGGTCATGGCGACAAAACCAGGCAACTCCTCCCCTTCCACACCCAGGCCATAAGTGAGCCAAGCGCCCATGGTCGGCCGACCCGGGATCTGTGCCCCGCTCAGGAGGAAGGAGATGGCCGGGGCATGGTTCACGGCCTCGGTGTGCATGCTGTTGATGAAGCAGATGTCGTCCACAACCTTGGCCGTGTAGGGGAAGAGTTGGCTCACCCGTGCACCGGTTTGGCCGTATTGGGCAAAGGGTTCCACAGAGTCCAGCATCAGCTTGCCGTCTGCCTTTCCGGTCATGGTGCTAAACCGTTTCCCCTCTGCGTATCCATCGGGCAAAGGCTGCCCATGGAGCTTCTTGAGCATGGGTTTGTAGTCGAAAGTATCGACATGGGTCGGCCCGCCATTCTGGAACAGGTAGATGACCCTCTTTGCCTTGGCGGCATAGTTCGGGAACCCGCCAACGCCTTTCGCCTGGGCCGTTTCCCGCCCAAGCAGGCTGGCCAACGCGGCAACCCCGATGCCCGTCGCGCCCTTGCCAAATAACTGGCGGCGGTTTATGGCAAGCTGGTGTCCCTGGAGCGGGGCTGGGGATTGAGGGTCAAGGATGTGGTAGGAAGCGCTCATTCTTTAGTCAAAGTTTCGTCGAGGTTGAGGAGCATCAGGCAAACGGTGGTGTAGGCAGCGTGTTCGACTGGGGACAGGGAAGTGTCCCTAGGTGAATCGCCGACAGAGAGGAGGGCTTCGGCATCTTTTGGGGTCTTCCGGAAGCTCTCCAACGCCCTGTCGAGGCCGCGTTTCCAGATGGAGATTTCCTTGTCGGTGGGTTCCCGGGCGAGGAGTTGTTTGCTAACGAAATGGAAGCGTTGAATTTCGCATTGGGCAGCTTGCATGGAGAGGGCGGCTAGATGGCGGGCGGCTTCGACATAGGTGACGTCGTTTAGGGTGCTGAGGGCGTGCATGGGGGTATTGGTCCTGGTGGCCTTGACTTCGCAGACTTGGCGTTTACCGGCGTCGAAGAACATTGTGGGGCCGACGATGCGCCGCCAGAAGGCGTAGAGGCTGCGGCGGTAGAGCTCGTCGCCCTTGGCCTGGTTGTACCTTTTGTTGCCGAAAGTGGCTTCTTCCCAAATGCCGGGGGGCTGGTAGGCCTGGAAAGCGGGGCCACCCTGGTGCGCATCGAGCAATCCGGCGGCGGCCAGGGCTTGGTCGCGGATCATCCAGCTTGGCATCCGGTAACGCGGGCCGCGGGCAAGGAGACGGTTGGCAGGATCCGCTTCATAGGCTTGTGGCGAAGGGATGGAGGAACTCCGTTGGTAGGCTTCGCTAAGAAGGATGCTTTTGAGCAAGTGTTTCGTGTCCCAACCGGAGTCCATGAACTCAGCCGCAAGGTAGTCCATGAGGCCTGGATGCACAGGGTATTCGGCTTGGACACCAAAGTCCTCGGCGGTCTTGACCAGGCCGGTCCCGAAGAGCATCTGCCAAATGCGGTTCACCGTTACGCGGGCGGTCAGGGAATTGTCCCGGCTGACCAGCCAGTTGGCCAGGGCAAGACGGTTGGGAGTGCCGTTTTCCGGGAGTTGGGGAAAGATGGCTGGAACGCCAGCCCGGACTTCCTCCCCTGGCTGGCTATAGAGGCCACGCTCCAGCATGAAGGTCTGGCGGGGCTTGGCCATGTCCTCCATGACCATGACTTTGGGGTAGGACCCGCGGTGTTGGTCGAGTGATTTTTTTATCTTTTCTGACTCCGCGGCGAGCTGGCGGTATTTTTTGTCGGAGGAGAGGTATTCCTTTTCGACCAAGGCCTTTTGCTCCTTGTTCCGATCCGCGGGATCAGCCTGAAGGGCTGTGGCCAACTTCCCTTCACCTCCCAGGTCCGTAGGGTTTTGGGAATTTGTAGCGGAAACCCGGAAACGGCCAATGTAGTGGTACTTGTGGACGGAGTCGTGCCGGAGGGTGATTTCAAGGGGGCCGCTTACCGGTTCCTTGAAGACGAAAACTGCATGGTGCGCCTCTTCCACCATCCTGCCTTTGAAGACGGCCCAACCCGTGTCCGGATTGCCGTCAAAGGCAGTGGCTACCTTGAGGTTGCCTTGTTCGTAAGAGGCTGTGGCGGAGACGATTGTGGCCAATTCGCCATTACTGCGGACTTCGATTTCCGTGAGGACGAAGTTGCCGCTGTCCGAGCGTGCCAAGCCTTTGCCGTTGTTGGTAAAAGATTCGTGCTGGAGGGTGACGAGACGAATGGCGGTGATGGTTTCGAAAGGGGTTTCGAATTGGACGGTGTGGGTCTCTTTTTCGGGGTTCGCACCGGTGGCGAGTACGGAATGGTCGGGGAGGATGGAAAGGTCGGCCTTGGTGGCTTTGGCGGAAGTAGGGACAAGGGGTTCCCAACCGGTTTGGATTTGTAGTCCTGCTTCCCACTGCGGCTGGAGGGGCAGGAGTTCGGAGACCCGGGTCTTTTGGGCCTTTAAGGCGGCGGCGTATTGGGCGTCCAGTTCCTTCTCCCGGGCTTTCTGTCCGGGCGATGCGATAACGAGGACGGGCTTGGTCTGGGGATCGCCGCCGCCGCCAGTCACGGGAGTTTGGTTAAAGAAGGCGGAAAGCTGGTAGTACTCGCGGCGGGAGATGGGATCGAACTTATGGTCATGGCAACGGGAGCACACCAGTGTCAGCCCCAGCCAAGCAGTGCCCATGGTCTCCGTCATGTCGAAAACGTAGTCTACCCGGTTTTCCTCGGCGATGCGCCCTCCTTCCCCATTGATCATGTGGTTGCGATTGAAGGCTGTGGCAAGGATTTGTTCCTCGGCCGCATCGGGAAGCAAATCGCCGGCGAGCTGCCAGACGGTAAACTGGTCGAAAGGCATGTTCTCATTGAAAGCCTTGACCACCCAGTCGCGCCAAGGCCACATCGTGCGCTCCCGGTCACCTTGGTAGCCATTGGTATCGGCGTAGCGGGCCACATCCAACCAATCCCAAGCCATGCGCTCCCCGTAAGCCGGAGATGAGAGGAACTGGTCAATGACACGCTCCCAGGCATCAGGACGGTTATCGGCCAGGAAGGTTTGGACTTGTTCCTGGGTTGGGGGGAGGCCGGTCAGATCCAACGCCACCCGGCGGATGAGGGTGCGCCTGGAGGCTTTGGCATTCGGAGTGATCCCTTCGGCTACCAGCTTCTGGTTGACGAAATGGTCGACCGGGTTTTGGCCGCAGATTTTAGATTTTTCGGGAACCCTCGAGAACGCCCAATGACCGCCCCACGTTGCACCTTCGTCTATCCATCGGGCGATGCTCTCGATTTGCCTGGGGGTAAGGACTTTGTGGGAGCTGGGCGGGGGCATCATTTCCTCCGGGTTCTGAGAGCGGAGCCGCTCCACCAGTTCACTCGCCTTGGAGTTGCCGGCGGTGATGAATTTCTTGGCGCTGGCTTCGTCATCCAGACGTAAATCCGCTTTCCGTGACTTGGCGTCAAACCCATGGCACTGGAAACAATTTTCCGAGAGGATAGGGCGAATATCACGTGTAAAATCGAGCTGCCCAAAAGCCTGGCCGGACAAGGCTAACAACAGCATGAAAGGGAGGGCTGGGGGAAGGATAAGTTTCATTCGCAAACCAATGGCAAAATAGAATTAGCCAAGGAAATCGGCCTGGGGCAACACGCTTTTCCAACCCAGTCCTTGACCAACGGGAAACCATCCACAGAGACTTCCAAGCACTATGCCAAAAAGCCATTTTTCCCGCCGCCAATTCCTAGCCTCCGCCGCCGGGCTCGCCTTCCTCAACGATGCAGTGGGGCAGGATTCCAACCCCGCAGCCCAAGTCGCGGACCGGGGTGCCAACCACAGGATTGTGGAAGTTGACGGCATCAAAGTGGCGCAGAAGGTTTTTATAAAAATCACGACCAACCACAAAATCATCGGTTGGGGGGAAGTGACAGGGCTGGATCCCAACGTCGCCGCAAAACTGGCCAAATCCCTGGCACAACTCCTCGTTGGGGAGAACCCGACCCGCATCGAACACCTCTGGCAGAAAATTTACCGCGCCCACCGCGACATCCGGGGCGGGCCGTTTCTGACCCATGTGCTTTCCGGCATCGACATGGCACTCTGGGACATCGCCGGCAAGGCCTGGGAAGTCCCGGTCTACCGCTTGCTCGGCGGGCCGACCCGCGACAAAGTCCGCGTCTACCCTACCCCGCATGCACACAAGATCGGGACGGGTGCGGACTGGCCCTACTCGGGCAACCCGAAGGACATCGACAGCCTCGTCCGCATGGTGAAAGATGGAAGGCAAAGCGTAGGGGCAGAAGGCGTGATCATGTTTGACGCCCATTGCTCCATCCCGCCCGCCACGCTCATTCAGTTTGCTAATGCCATCGAACCTTACGACCTGCTGTTCCTGGAAGAAGTCGCCGTGCCGGGGAATATCGAGGTCTTCAAACGCCTCAAACAGCACATCCGTATCCCCATGGCCTCAGGGGAGCGCGACCGCACCATCTGGGGCATGCTCCCCTACCTGCAGGAACGCTGCCTCGACGTCCTCCAGCCCGACTGCGGGCACACAGGCGGAATCAGCCAAATGAAGAAGATCGCCACCCTCGCGGAGGCGTACTTTGTCCCCCTCGCCCCACACTGCACCATGACTATGCTTGGTGCCTCCGCAAGCCTCCACGCCGCCTTCTCCGTCCCCTTCCTCCTCATCCACGAACTCTATCCGGAAAACTATCCGCCGGGTCTCGTCAACTACCACTGGGAGGTCGGAGCCGACGGCTACGTATCACTTCCTCAAGGCCCCGGCTTGGGAGTGGAGGTAAACGAGGCTATGTTCGACGAGATCAACTCGCGCCCTAACAGCCATTACAAATGGCCCTCGGCAACCTACAAGGACGGCGCGATCCGGGATTATTGAGGGTTGTCGATGTCCAGGTCTTCCAGTTTGGTCACCATGCTTTCCCTTACGTCCTGCCTTACTTTTCTACGCTTTTGAGCAACCGGGGATCTTTCAGTAGGCGTTATTCAAAATAATCCTCTTCGTGAGCAAAGCCATGAATTACAGCCACAGGCTTTCCATTATTTGTAACTGTGAAATCCTCGTTGGCAGCCCTCTCCAGGTAACCTGAAAAGTCGTTTTTACTTCGGAAACTGAAACGGTGTTCATTATTCAAAATCCCAAATTGATTGAGCCCATTTTCTGTCCCAGTTTTGGCAAAATTGCAAGAATGGTGACATAGTTACCATCTACATCGGAGAAAACACGGAAATCCCACAACTGTAAGCGGTAATGTGGACAGTTCATTTCCCTGAGTCGCTTGATTCTACTTTTACTTTGTTTCGCAGGTTCGTACAGGGGATGCTCGATCCCGGTTTTGATGTTTGCCCTCAAACGGGTATCAAGTGCCTTTAAATGGCGGATGGATTAGGCAGTGATTCCACGTTAAATGGCACCCACCCAACATCGCAACATTCTGGCCAGAATTTTTTATTTTAGCACTTCCAATGCCTCCCTGGCCACTTCCTTGACCATCGAACTCCTGTCGTTCCGTAGGATCTCGCGGAGGTTCTCTGCGGCAGCTTCCCCGGCTCTACCGGAGCGGAGGATGGCGTTGCAGGCGAAGAAACGGACATTGGCGGCACGGTCGCGAAGGGCATAGGCGATGGCATCGCGGGCAGCATCCGTGTTTGAGGATTGTAGGGCGCGGACAGCTCCTTCCCGGGCGAGTTGCACATTGGATTTCTTGAGGACTTCCGCCATGGAAGCCACGGCATTTTCCGGGTCTACGGAAAGCAGTGCGCGACCGGCATTGTTGCGGTCGTGTTCATGGGCGGATTCCAGGCAGGCAAGCAATACCGGAGCCATAGTGATGGCCAAAGTTCCGTACCGCTGGATGGAGGTAAAGGCATTGCGCCGGATATCGCGGGATGGGGAAGTAAGCAAATTGGTGAGGACGGGCAAGGCGGCTTCCACATCGGTTTGCTGCCAGGCCAACATACCGGCACCGACGCCCTGGAGCATGGGGTCGGCTGACTCCAGGAGCGTCTTTGATGCCTTTGCCACCCGTTCCTTGCCTTCAGGGAATTTTCGGAAATCCAACCGGGCGATCGAATCAGCAGTTGCCACGACGACCAAACGGTTGCCATCATCCAAAGCGGCCACCAAAGGATCGAGGAACCCTTGGATGTCAGTTGGACGCAACCTGCCCAAGGATTCCGCGGATGCGATGCGTACGGAATCGTGCGGGGATTCCAGGCCTTCCTGCCAAATCTTGACTACTTCCTCCCGGTTAGAACGGTTTTGGCCCAAGGCTTGGATCGCCCTAGTGGCAACAACAGGATCCGTATCCTTGCAGGCCTTGGCCAACTCCTGGAAGGCCGGGTCGGCCAAGTTTTTCAATTCCCCGAGCTTGAGGGCTGCGGCCCGCCGGGTTTCCGTGATCGGGGAGGAAAGGGAATCCCTGAGGGAGGAGACGGTAATTTCATCGGCGGTTAAAGAGAGGATCCCGAAGGTGAGAAGGGGGAAAATGGTTTTCATAACGATTCTAATAAAATAAGTGTTCATTGTTGGAGTTCACGCCAAGACCAATCTTTTTCAAATCAGTACCCTCCGAAACTGTGTCCGGCGATCTCGTTGGAGAGGCTCATGGCGGCATCGTCGGTGAGGCCGCTGACCGCGTCGTTCATCCGGGCGAGCCACCAGGCATGGCACTTGCCAAAGTGCTTTGGGGCATAACCCCGGCCCCAGACGAGTTCCGCGCACCTTTGGGAGAGGAAAGGCATGGCTTCATAACTGCCGGAATCATGAATGGCATGGACGGTCTTCATGAGCGCCTTCAGGATCCGACCGAGGATGTGGTATGCCCCGAGTTCCATGGAGACTTTCTTCGAATCCCCAAATATCTCCCCATAGATTTGTTTGATCGTGTCCAGTTGCCCTTTGGTTTCCAGCGTGAGGGAGGACTTCAGGTCGTCAACCCGCTCCCCGTTCATGACCGCATCAAAATCCCCTTCGAAAGCTGCGAAGAACTGGTCCATCAACGCCTTGATCGCATAGCCCCGGAGCTGGGGCAAATTCATGTCCTCCTTGCCATAATTCCCAGAAATCCGAAGCAACAGTTCCTTCACTTTCCCTGAATCTTGGATGCCCATTTCTACGGCATCTTCGAGGTCGATGACCCGATAGCAAATGTCGTCCGCGGCTTCGGTGAGGAAGGAGAGCGGATGGCGGCAAACATGGCCGTCCGGCTTCAATAGCCCGAGATCGCGCGCCATTTCCATAAAAATTCTGGACTCGGAGGAATAGACATTGAGCTTGCGCTTTGCGGCGGCCCTATGGTCTGTGGATACCCATGGATATTTGATCGCTGTGGCGAGGGCCGCGTGGGTAAGGTTCAAGTAGCCGGCATCGGGGTTGTCCTTCCTTGACGCGAGGCGGAAACCTTGGGCATTGCCTTCGAAGTTGAGCCAATCCGCTTTGCAGCCTTTGTACTCTTCCACGGAGGCAAAACGGTCGACCCGAAACATCTCGTCCTGGTGCTTTTCCACCCATGCCCGGATGACTTCTTCCCCGGCATGGCCAAAGGGGGGGTTACCCAGGTCATGAACCAGGCAGGCTGACTGGATGACCCAGGGCAAAGCCGCCTCCCCATCGGGGCTAAGGTCGGATTTGGATTTCAGCAAATCCACCAATTTCTTGGTAAACCCGCGCCCAATACTGGCGACCTCAATGGAGTGGGTAAGGCGGGTGTGGATCTTGGCATTGCGAGCCATGGGGTGGACTTGCGTTTTTCCAGCCAAACGCCGGAAAGGGGCGGAAAAGATGACCCGGTCATAATCCCGCTCGAATGAGCTGCGGTCGTCCTCAAGGGAAAGGCTGGAGTTCCGCCCCGTATCCGAAGGCTGGGGACGCCGCCGGGAGAGCAATTGATGCCAAGAAAGTTTGTGGGCCATGGTTTCGAAAGGGAGCCGGTCGGACTATCGAGGAACGGCTATGTGTAGTTCTTGTTTCCCCTGACTGTGGCGCGGGCTTCGTTTATTAGGTAGCCCGGGGATTTGCCTTTGTGGACATTGCCCTCGATGAGGTTGTCCTTGGAGGGGGTCCCGGCGAGGAGGATGCCGTTGCTGCGGGTGGGGTTCATGATTGGATGTAGGAATTCAACAAGGAAGCTCTATGGTCAATGGATGGAACCGCTTCCAGACTTAAACCCTGGAAGGGACTGCGTGAAGCTCGATACCCAGAGCACGGGTGACTTTCAAGATGGTATCAAAACCGGGAGTCCTGTCACCGGAAAGCGCTTTGTACAAACTTTCACGGGACAAACCTGCATCGCGTGCAACTTGGGAGATCCCTTTCGCACGTGCAATGTCCCCAAGCGCCTTGGCAACAAAAGCGGCATCCCCTCCCGCCTCTTCCATGCTGACTTCCAAATAGGCTGCCATTTCTTCTGGCGTCCACAAACGCTCGGGGAGATCGAGCTTAGTGATTTTGGTCTTTTCCATGATCTTTACTTTCAAGTCCTGGGCGAATTGCTTGGCCGTCCCAATATCCTTGGATTCTGTATTTTTTCACCCCCGGCCAAAAGGGTGACGAGGGAATTTCCCCTTTGGATGAAATAGATCCGGTAACCTGGCTCATAGTTGATGCGAAGTTCGGATACACCATAGCCGGCAACTTTGCAATCACCCGGATGCCCTTGGGCGAGGCGTTCAATCCTGACCAGGATCCGTGCCGGCACGGATGTCCCTCAAGGAATCCAGCCACTTGGTAAAGGCATCGGTTTTATGAATTTCGGCCAAACACCAAAGGTATTCATCTGGCTACATGTGTCAAAGAAGCTCGTATAGCCTTTGCATCAGTTGCGGTTCATGATCAACTGCTCAACATGTCGAGGACTTTGTAGAGGCCTTGGGTGCCTAGGTTTTCTAGGCCTTGGGCGATGGCGGCTTGGTAGAATTGGTTGGCGAGGGCGAGGCCGGGGAGGCAGAGTTGCATCTGGCGGGCTTCTTCGAGGGCGATGCCCATGTCTTTGACGAAGTGTTTGATGTAGAAACCGGGTTGGAAGTCGCCTTTGACGATGCGGGGGCCAAGGTTGTTGATGGTCCAGGAGGCAGCGGCACCACTGCCGATAGTTTGGATGACTTTTTCCAGGTCGAGCTTGGCGCGGTTGGCGTAGAGGAGGGATTCTACTGCACCGATCATGTTCCCGGCGACGAGGATTTGGTTGGCCATTTTGGCGTGCTGTCCGGAGCCTGCGGGGCCGAAGTAGGCGATGGTTTTGCCCATGGTTTCGAAAAAGGGGAGGGTGCGGTTGAATGCTTCTTCGTCGCCGCCGGCCATGATGGCGAGGGTGGCGTTGCGGGCGCCGATGTCGCCGCCTGAAACGGGTGCGTCGAGGGAGTCCACGCCTTTGGCCTTAGCGGCTTCGTAGATACGTTTGGCCAGGGAGGGCTGGGAGGTGGTCATATCCACTATGGTGGAGCCGGGCTTGGCTCCGGCGAGGGCTCCGTTTTCGCCTAGGATGGTGCTTTCGACATCTTGGGGGTAGCCGACGATGAGGAAGGTGATGGTGGCGTTTTCGGCGACTTCCCTGGGGGTTCCGCAGAAATTGGCTCCAGCATTGACCAGGGCTTGGGCTTTGGAAGCGGTGCGGTTGTGGACGAAGAGTTGGTGTCCGGCGTTTTGGAGATGGGAAGCCATGGAGGCGCCCATGACGCCTGTGCCGATGAAGCCAATTTTTGAGTTCATGAGTTTGCGGGGTTGCCAATTTGCGAGTTTTAGAGGTCGAGGCTACGTTGGGATTGGGCGGCTTTTTCGACTGCGAGGAGATAGGCTTCGACGTGGCTGCGAGGTTGGATTTGTTGGGCTTGGCGGAGGAGCTGGAGGCCGGCTTGGTAGTCTTCAAGATTTACAAGCATGCGGGCGTGTTCGAGGAGGGCGTCGGGAGCATGGGAGTTGGTCTTGGCTGCGCGTTCGAAGGCGATGGCAGCACGGATGGGGTCTTCGAGCCTGGCGTAGGTTTTGCCGAGAAGGAGGAGGGCGGCTCCATCAAGGGGGCTGTCTTGGAGGAGGTTTTCGAGGTATTGGACGGCTTGGGTGTATTGTTCGGCCTGAAGGGCGAGGCGGGCACGAAGGTGGAGGAAGCGGAGGCGGTCTTCTTTTTCCAGGAGGGTGCCATAGTGAATCTGGATGGTGTTGGCGTACTGGGTGGCAAGTTCGTAGGCGTTTTGGTTGGCAAGCTGGATGGCGGCGCGGATGAAGTGGCCTGGCGGGAGGTTGCCTTGAGTTTCCATTGCGGCGGAATAGGCTTCGTGGGCGCGGGTGGGGAGTTCGAGGTTGAGGTAGAGGTCGCCCAGGACAAGGAGGGAGGGGCCGGAGGCTTTGCCTGTGCGGCGAAGCATTTCAATATTGGCGATTGCGCGGCGGTGTTCCCCGGTTTGGTTTAGGGAATTGACTTGGGTTAGCCAGTAGGCGGGATCGCCGGGGTTTTTGTATATGAGTTCGTCCAGGAGGGAGATGACTTCTTTGTGCCGCCCCATGGCTTCGAGGCAACGGACAAGGCCGTTTTGGATGGCGGTGTTACCAGGGTCGCGGACGAGGGCGAAGCGGTAGGCGTTTTCTGCGGAGCTGTGGTTGCCTTCCATGAGTTGGCAATAGCCGAGCATCCCGTAGGTGTCTGCCGAGGCGTCGCCTAGGTTTAGAGATTTGGAAAGGTTGATGGCAGCTTCTGCGTAGGCTTCCTGATGGATCTGGACGTAGGCGAGGTTGCGCCGGGCGCGAAGGAAGTTGGGGGTCTTTTCGAGGGTGGCTTTGTATTGGCGGATGGCTTCGGTAGGGCGGTTTTGCTGGTAAAGGAGCGTGGCTAGGGAGAAATTGAAGACAGAACTGCAAAGGGGGTCTCCGGAAACTTTAGTCTGGAGGAGTTGGATGGCAGCGGGGAGTTCGTTCTTTGAAAGTTCCCTGGCTTGTTCGAGGATGGAGTAGTCGTCACGTGAGATGCGGGGCTCAACTTCGGTGCGGTTGGGGACAAAGCCGTAATCGCCGAGGAAGCTGTCGGTGGCATAGGGGGTGAAGTTTTCCGGGGATTGGGCGGTTGCCAGGAGGGGGAGGAAAGGGAGGAGGAGTTTCTTCATTGGAATTCAAAGTGGACGGGGAGGTAATAGCGGGCGGAGACGGGTTGGCCGTCTTTAAGGGGGATTTCGAAAAGGGAGGATTCGGCGGCTTGGATGGCGGCGCGGTCGAAGAGGGGATGGGCGGATTTGTCGACCTCGACGACTTGGACGCTCCCGTCCTGCCGGATCATGACCAGGAGGCGGACATCCCCAGTGAGCTTGAAGGGTTTGAGTTTGGGAGGGTATACCAGTTTGCCGGCGCGGATGAGGCGGGGTTTTTTGTCGAGGTCGGCCAAGTCGAAGATGAGTTCGCCATCGTCAGGGGCTTTCCAGGCATCACTAAGCAGGAAGGTCGGGGAGGCATAGGTGGGCCCGATTTCGAGGTTCGTTTGGAGGGCGGCGAGGGCGGGCTTTTCGGCGGGGGGATCCTGGAGGTCCGGAGGGGTGGTTTCGGGGACGGGTTCCTCGATCGGCTTAATTTCCTCGGCCACGGACTTTGGCGGGGGTTCGGCATAATCGACCGGGATAAGCTGGTATGTTTCATCCTGCTCATTGGCCAGGAATTGGGTAAAAGGCAAGGTGAGATAAACCAAGAGGGTCAGCACTCCGGCCCCGGCACCAACACGGAGGTGGTGGTGGGCATCAGGTTGTGGCTGGAGGGAGGGGAGGGACATGGTTTCCTACCGGGCTTTGGCGAAGTTGACGAGGGTGGCACCGGCGGCACGGGCTTGGTCCATGGCTTGGATGGCTAGGCCGGATTTGCCACCGCTGGCGACCTGGATGATGACAGGGCGTTGGCGGCGGTTGGGCTGGTTACGGACTTGGGCGGCCACCCCGGCGAGGCCAATAGGACGTCCTTCGTATTCTATGACGTTGTTGGGCAGGACGGTGAAGGTAAGGGGGGGCTTGTCGTCATCGCTTGGCTTTGCAGGGCGGGATTGGGCGGTGGAGAATCCGGATTCGTCAACGAAGACTGTGGTGACGATGAAGAAGATCAGGAGGATGAAGACCATGTCGATGAGGGGCGACAATTCGATCTCCCTGGTTTCGCCGGAAATTTGAAACCTGGATTGTTTCATGGGAGTTTGGAGGCGACGGAGACTTTCCCCCCGGATAGACGGGCTTCTTCGATGAGGCGGACGAGAGTTTGGCCGTCGGCATCCCGGTCGACCTGGAGGATGACAGGCATATCCTTGGTGCGGAGGAGGCGGCGGATAAGGGGGCGGACGCCATCGATGCCTATGTTTTCCCCACCATAGTAGATGTCATCCGTATCGGTGAGGGCGAGGAGGATGCTATCCTTTTCGAGCTTTTCCGCAGTGATCGTGCTCGGCTTGCGGACTTCGACGCCAGGTTCCTCAACAAACACAGCGGCGACGATGAAGAAAATAAGCAGGATGAAGACCATGTCGATCAGAGGCGACACGTTGATGCCCTGCAGGGCGGGGGCTTGGCTGAACCGGCTTTGCTTCATGTCCCGGAAGTTAGGTGTTGGCGCTCCCAAGCCTGCATGGAGAGGCTTTCGAGGCGGACAAGGACAATTTGGAGCTGGTTCCTACGGCGCTGAACCATGTGGAGCAGGAACATGCCGGGTATGGCAATGGCCAAGCCGGTCTGGGTGGTGATAAGGGCTTCTGAGATGCCGACGGCAACAAGGTCGAGGGTACGGCCAGCATAGAGGGTTAGGCCATCAAAAGTAGTTAGCATGCCTAGGACTGTGCCGAGCAGCCCCATGAGCGGGGATATGGAAACCAGGATGGCTAGGAAGCGGATACGCCTGTCGATCCTGGGGATGTAGGCGGCGCGGGCTTCCAGAAAGCGGTCGCGGAGTTGGTGGAGGGAGTAGATGCCTTGGTGGCAAAATTCGAGGATTTCCCGGATACGGGGCGTGGCATGGTCTGGTTTCTCCACCCAGGCGGCGAGGTCTGCGGGGGTATTGGAGAGGAATTGCCTGCGGTTGATCCGCAAGTAGAGATCGAACGCTGTCCAGTAGATGAGGAAGGCCAACCCTGCCATTGGGAACATGAGAAAACCTCCTTCGCGCCAAAGCAGCCAAGCTTCTGAGACAAAGGCAAGCGGGGATAGCGGGGTCATAGCCTTTTGTCCTGGAGGCCGTTGATAAAGGATGTCGAGAACCTTTCCATTCCTGCCAAAAGGCCTTGGACCCGCCGCGAAAGGAGGGCGTGGAGGACCAGGGCGGGAATGGCTGCAATGAGGCCGAATTTTGTAGTGACCAAGGCTTCGGATATGCCTCCTGCGAGTTTCCCTGCGTCCGATGTGCCGTGGAGGGTGATTTGGTCAAAGGTGTGGATCATGCCGGTAACGGTCCCCAAAAGGCCGAGAAGCGGGGTCGCAGCAGCTGTGACGGCGATGAAGGGTAGGAAGCGTTCGAGTTTTGGCTGGGCTTCGAGGATTTTCTCAAACAGGATTTCCTCAAGGATTTCTTTCTTTGCGCCGGCAAACTCCACGGCTTTTTCCATGAGGGGAAGGAAGGGTCCTTTGACTTGTGCGACAAGGCTATTTGCCGCCCTGGCATCGCCTTCCCTAAGTTGGCTTAGGATGGAGTCGAGAATGGACTGGGGGGGATTGTGGATGGAATAGATTTCGTACGCTTTGAGGGAGGCACCAACAAAGGAAACTGCGGCAAAGAAGAGGATGGGCCAGATCCAGAGTCCGCCAGCCTGGATTTCTTGGAGGAAGGTTTTTTCCGAGACCTGGACTTGCAGGGCGTCGTTGAGGGTGGTGTCAAAGGGTAACTCCCCTGCCCCGTTAAGGGCAAAGTCCTCGATGGCAGCGGACTGCTTGGGCTGTAGGGTTAACAGGCGTGGACGTAAGGGGGGCCCTTTGTCCGTACCAACCAATCCGGAAAGATTCCCTGCCCCGCTGAAGAAGGAAAAGGGTCCGATAAGGACGCAGTCGCCTTTGGTGACTTGGCCGTCAGGATCGAGGATGGACCCAGAGGCGAACTTCTGGCCACCAATAATAGCAGTGAGCCGGTTAAGGGCGACTTGGAGGAAGCTGATTTCGGCAGCCTGGGATTCGAGTGTCGTGGTCGAGAGGGAAGTGGATCGAGCGGCGCGGAGGTTATTGAGGTCGTCTTGGTATGTAGGCTTTTCCGATATATCGAGGTTGACGTCGAACTCTTGGGCGTAGTCCCGGAAAAGACTGCTGACGTAGGCCAGGTCTTCCTCCAGCTTTTGGTTTTCCCCCCGGAGCTTGTCCAGACTGAGGGCGGCATTGTCCTGGAGGCGGCGGAGACGCTCCAAATCGCGGCGCTGGGTGGCGGCTTTTTCCTTGGCTTCGTTGACTTGGGAGTTGAGCCTGATTTTATCTTCGGAAATGACTTCACGGGTGTTGGCAAGCCTGCGGATGGCAGATTCCAGGTCTGCCCGGGCCGAGCCATGGGCATCTGTAAGGGATTGTGCGGATAACGGGATATTCCCAGAGAGGGTGACCCAGCAGAGGAGAAGGGCTTGGAATATACTGCGGGCGTTCATTTCCGGGAGGTACCTGTGATGTCCTGAAGATGGACGGGAAGGTGGATGAATTTTGCAGGGATTTGGCTTTCGAATACCTGGACAGCATCACGGACAAGGGGTGCAAGTTTGTCCTCCCGGTTCCATTTCCAGCCCCCTCGGGCGGGAGTGCCGAATCCTGCGGTCGAGCCTGTCTCGTCTACGAAGTATGCCGCCCCGAGCCCGAAATAGAGGACGTTGTACACTTTGCCCTGGGTACCGTCCAGTTGGAGGACGGGTCTGTCCAAGGAGACCTTTGCATTAAAGCTATCGGCCTCCCGGAGGATGACGGCAATATTCTGTGCCCTGGAAACGAAGTTGGCCGGTGTATCCTGGGCGGCGGAAAGTTTTTGGGAGTGGAGGGAGATGGTATCCAATAGCGGATGGGGGAACCATTGGATGCGGTCGAGGAGCTGCTGCTCCAGAAGTGGGAGGTAGCGCTCCAACCTCTGCACCAAAGTATCCAATTCTTGCCGGCGTTGCAGGAGGGTGTCCTTTTCATGTTCCCCCGAAGTTTGGGAGGCCCGGATTTTGGCGATGCCTTGTTGGAGGATTTCAATCTCATGGCTGGCAACTTGGGCGATATCCTGTAGGATGCGTTTTTCGACTTCCCATTGGGAGGATTCCTGCGAGATCTGGGCCTCTGTGCGGACCCACTCTTCAAGGATGGTACGGGTTTCGCTCAGCTGGGCTGCGGTATCTGGAGCTTGGGCGGACAGAAGCCGCGGGAGGATGCAGATTGCGAAGATAAGGGCCTGGGTTCGCATGGGCTTGGCAAAGGATGGACAGTGTGATGTCATTCCCCGTTGAAAGTGAGGATGATGCGGCGATTATGAGGATGGACGCGATGTTCCCAAAGGAAAATGCCTTGCCATGTGCCAAGGAGAAGCTGGCCGCGTGCAAAGGGGATGGCTTCGCTGGTCCGAGTCAGGGCCATTTTGATGTGGCTGGGCATGTCGTCCGGGCCTTCGTAGGTATGGGTGAATTTGGGGTAGTTGTCGGGTACCAAGTCGTCCATAAAGGTTTCCAAGTCCCTTCGAGCCGAAGGGTCGGCATTTTCCATCAGGACGAGGCTGCAGCTAGTATGTTGGACGAACACCGTCACAACGCCGGAGTCCAACCCGCTCCCCCGCAAAGCCTCTTGGACTTTTCCGGTGATTTCAAACGTGCCTTTGCCGTGGGTACGTAGGATGAGGGTTTCCTGGAGGATGGACAAAACTGGCCTGGGTAAGGTTATGGATTCGCAAACCCGGTGGATGAAAAGAAATTGCGACTGGGTTGCAAGAACAGTCCATGCCCGACCCGGTGAATTTATCCCATCCACCTTGACGCCCAAGGAAAGGAATCTAGATGTGTAGCAAAACCTAAAAGTGAGGACATTGTAAATGCCCCTAGACCTAGACGAACTAAAGCGAAAAGGTGTCCAGATCCATGCTACCCACAATTACTATAGTTCGGTGGCGAATAACCTTGCGGTGGGATTACAAAGGATGGGGATCCCCGTGTACGGGACAATAGAATATAATAATCCCCAGCACTCATCCTTCGCATTCCAGGCACATTCGCCTACCCACGACGCGGGACTCAACGTATACGACCTGGTGCAACAGGCCAACAATTGGATAAAGGATAACAGTGATGATAAGACGGATCCCTCGTGCATCCTGACCATGATGGACAATGTGGACTCGATTTATTACATGGGGAACTTGGTGATTTTCCGGGCGCAGTCGAGTAGGTACCTACAAAATATGTACCGTCACGAACCAATTGGGTTCGGGGTGACCGCCCTGCTCGAACAACAAGCGACGGCCATGGGCAACTCCCAATCCAGGCGGCCGGTCTTGCTGAGGAACTTCCGCGTAAGTGGCAACCAAAGCGTCCGGAACGCGCTGGACGTGTCATTACTGCCCCTCCTTGAAAAACATTTCGTAATCGACAGAATGGTGGAGCCAAGGGGCACCCCGGTTGCCCAATTCTACCAAAGGCTGTCCCGCTCATCTGCTTGCCTGACTTATGGGGGGGTATTCCACACGAAGGACGAATTGTTGGAAGAAAATATAAAAAGAGGGGTTCCGGCGGATCGAATTCGCCCAATCCTGGACATTTATTACAAGAGGGACGCGGTCATCCTCCGCTGGGATAGTTGGCGCTTCTGGGAATCCCTGGCAATGGGATGCCTGGCGATCCATTTGGACTTTGAAAAATATGGGTTCGAGCTTCCTGTCATGCCACGGAATTGGGTGCATTATGCGGGCATCGATTTGGACAACCTGGAGCAATCAGTGGCCAAGCTGCAGGAGAACTGGAACCTTCTCCCGGATATAGCGGACGAAGGTCGGAAATGGGCATTGGAACATTACGCACCCCTGCCAACAGCCAAAAGGTTCCTCGAGAAAATGGGAGTACAGGGAGTGGAGCACGGGTAAGGGGTTATCCGAGCATGGTCTGCACTGCATCCCAAGCCGGCTCAACTCCCCGGGGATGGAGCGTCCGGACTGCCTGCGCTTGTTACTAATTTTTCGACAGGTACGGGGACATCCACATCTTTTCCCCCCCGGTTGACTTTAAGGACAAGGGATTGCCCGATCGGGGTGAAAAAGATGGCCCGTTGGAGGTCGCCAAGGGTCTCGATGGGACCCCATTGGGAGGAAAGGATGAGGTCGTCTTTCAGGATCCCGGCAGCAGCAGCGGTTTTGCCAGGGATGGATTCTTTTACACTTAGGCGTGTACCGTGCATGGGATGGGAACTTTGGGTAACCCGCAGACCTATTGTACCGTACTGCACCTTGCCGTCGTCCCTGAGGTCGAGGTAGACCCGGTTTGTCGCCCGGGCAGGAAACACACATGTCGCCTGGATTTCCTTGATGGAGGCCACATTTATACCGAGAAATTGCCCGTCCAGGGTGAAAAGGGGCGATCCGCTGTCCCCGGGATTAGAATTGATGCTTGTCCGGAGGATTGGAGTGGGAAAGGGCCGGCTACCAATGACCCCTTCATGCCCTGTGATCAACCCAGGCCCGGAGGGGGATGGTGAAAACTGCAAGGGACAGGAAATCGCCATAGCCATGACCCCGACCTGGGGAAGCCCGGCATCCTTTGGGAGGCATTGGACAAAGGTGGCAGTCTTAGGGAAGGTCTCGACTTTGAGGAGGGCTATATTGGAATAAACGTCCAACCCTACCATTTCCGCAGGGAACTCCAAATCTTTCTGATATTCAACCAGGACTTTGTCCATTCCCATGACCAAGGAGGAGTTGGTGAGGATATGACCCTCATCACTGACAAAAAAGCCGGATCCAATGGTCATGCGGAGCCGGGGGTTACCGACTACTGGATCAACCTCCTGCCGCTTCTGGGCTTTGATCCGGACGACAGCCCTATAGTGCTGTTCAAATACGCTGACGACCTGCTTCTGGAGGTCAGGAAAACCTTGCTGGGCAAAGGATTGTCCCGCGGTCAGTAGGCAAAAAAAAAGAGCCAGCCCCGTCGAATGGTACACATGGAATCCAAGCCAATTGGCCACTGTAGATCAGAACACCTGCTCCCCGATCACTTGGGCGGCAGGACTGGCAGAAACGGCCAGGGCGTTTGTAGCGTAAATTTGGTTGCCTAGTGCATCCGGGGACAGGCCGGAAACAAGGAATTGCTGGGCCGCGGTCGCGCCGGCACCATCCGTGGCGGAAAGGGAGACCTCATGAAAATCGACTTCATCGGCAAGCGAAACGCTGGAAACAAGGGCATCAGGCTGATACAGAGCCGGGCGGGGATCCGAGCTGGAAGGGTAGCCGGCGTCTTTATGGAAAAGTGGTGCCATCGAGAAGGCCACAACGGCGGCGGCAGTGGCAAACGCGGAAACGGGGAGCAACTTGGCGGAAACAGCCTCCCATGAATATTGGAAGAAGTTCCGGCGGTCTATCGCGGAATTGAGGATCTTTTGCTGGAGCTGGGCGTCGAAACCTTCCCAAAAGTCCGCTTGGGGCTTTTCCAGGCGTTTCAGTTCAAAGAGATCTTCGAGCCGTACGGCATCTTCGTTATGGCTAGCCAAATCTTGGTCATTCTTGCTCATGGTATTCAGTATCTATCTATCCAGGGGAGCGGTGATTGTCTTGTGGGACGGGGTAAAGTTTATCTCAGGTAGTCCGAGAGGTAGTTTTGTAATTCGTTTTTAGCGTAATGGAGGCGGGAACGGACAGTGCCTTCCGAACATTTCAAAATGGTGCCGATTTCTTTGTGGCTGAGTCCCTCGATTTCATAAAGCACGATTGCAGTCCTGTGCTTAACAGACAATTTTTGGAGGGCTTCGTTCAATTTTTCCTGCAACTCGCGGATCATCAGGGATCGGCGTGAGTTCTTTTTGGAGGAGAGAATTTCTGCCAACTTTCCGCCCACGCCATCTTCCTCCAGGTTTTCGAGGCTGAAAAATTGGCGACTCCGGGCTTTTTTGATGTAGCTGATCGCGGTGTTTACCGAAATCCGATATAGCCAGGTGAAGAAAGTAGATTTTTGCTGGAAACGGTGGATGTTCTGGAAGGCTTTGACAAAGACATCCTGGGTTATGTCGCTGGCGTCTTCCCGGTTGGAAGTCATGTTGTAAACGACATTGAAAACCCGCTCCCTGTAACGGGTGACCAGTGTATTGAAGGCGTTGGCGTGCCCCTGTTTGACCATTTCGACCAATTGGGCGTCCGTGCTTTCAGCAGACAGGGAAGACTTCTGGGAAAGAAGCTCTTCGTTGGCCTTTTCTAAGGTATTCACTGGGTTAAAACCGAATTTGTTGTCAGGGGTTAAAAGGGCAGCATTCATAGCGTGCAGGGGGTTTGGGTTCAAGGCAATTTTGCCGAGGGATTGTTGTCTGTTGGCGGCTTTGAAGGATTGGAGCGGCACTGTGTTCAAATATAATCCAAAAAATTTCCGGTGACCTTCCTAGGCATCCACTTCCACGCTTGCGTTTGAAAGGAAGGTCGCCTCAATGCGCCGTCCCGAATTTAAATTGTAGGCCATGAAAATCGACTCGCACCACCACTTCTGGAACTATGACCCCGTCGAATATAGTTGGATCGGGGAGCATATGGCCAAACTGCGCCGTAATTTTACCCCCGGGGACCTGATGGAGGAAGCCAAGGCGGCAGGGATTGAAGGGGTTGTCTCCGTTCAAGCAAGCCAGAGCCTTAGGGAAACGGATTTCCTCAATAACTATGCCAAGGAGCACGATTTCATCAAAGCGGTGGTCGGATGGGTCCCCTTGGCTAACCCGGATGTCGAGCCCCATCTGGAGAGGATTGCCGCCGAACCCAAAATTGTCGGGGTACGGCATGTCGTCCAGGACGAACCGGACAACAACTTTATCCTTGGGAAGGCCTTCAACCAAGGGGTAGCACTGCTTCGAAAGTATAACCTCCTATACGATATCCTCATCTACGAACGCCAACTCTCCCCTGCCCTCCAGTTTGTGGACCAGCACCCGGGCCAAACTTTCATTCTCGACCACATCGCAAAGCCACGGATAGCCGACGGGCTTGACGAGCCATGGAAAACCCAAATCAGGGAACTCGCCAAGCGGGACAACGTCTATTGCAAACTTTCCGGCGTCGCAACGGAGGCGGATTGGGACAACTGGACACCGGAAAAGCTCCACCCGTACATGGAAACCGCCCTGGAGGCCTTTGGCCCGTCCAGGATGATGTTTGGTTCAGACTGGCCGGTCGCCCTGCTCGCAACAGGTTACAAAGAATGGGTAGATATCGTGGATTCCTTCGTAACCAGTCTTTCCGATGACGAACAAGCCCGCCTTTGGGGCGGCACAGCCATTGAGGCCTACCGGCTTTCCTGAATCTTCCCCCCCTTTTTTCCCCAACCATCATGGCCAAACAACCCAAAACCGCAATCAACCCGACACGCGACCAAGACTACCCGGAATGGTACCAACAGGTCATTCGCGCAGCCGACTTGGCCGAACTCTCCCCGGTTCGGGGCTGCATGGTCATCAAGCCATGGGGATACGCCCTTTGGGAAAACATCCAGGCCCAGCTCGACAAACGCTTTAAGGAGACCGGCCACAAAAATGCCTACTTCCCGCTTTTCATCCCGCTACGGTTCCTCCAACAAGAGGCCGAGCACGTGGAAGGTTTTGCCAAGGAGTGCGCAGTGGTCACCCACTCCCGCTTGGAAGCAGGGGAAGACGGCCAACTTGTCCCGGCAGGCAAACTGGAAGAGCCGCTCATCGTCCGCCCGACCTCCGAAACTATCATCGGGGAGCAATTTGCAAAATGGGTACAGTCCTACCGAGACCTTCCTTTGCTCATCAACCAATGGGCCAACGTCGTCAGGTGGGAAATGCGTACCCGCCTTTTCCTGCGTACCGCAGAATTCCTCTGGCAAGAAGGGCATACAGTCCATGCCACCAAAGAGGAAGCAATGGAGGAGACCATCCAGATGCTCAATGTCTACGCCGAATTTGCGGAGGACTACATGGCCATGCCCGTCATCAAAGGTGAGAAAACGGAAGGGGAACGTTTCCCTGGCGCCCTCAACACGTATTCCATCGAGGCCATGATGCAGGACCGTAAGGCCCTCCAGGCCGGCACCTCCCACTTCCTAGGCCAAAACTTTGCTAAGGCCAGCAACATCGAGTTCCTCGACCAATCCGGCCAGCGAGCCCACGCCTGGACGACCTCATGGGGTGTCTCCACCCGTCTGGTCGGAGGCCTCATCATGACACACGGCGACGATAACGGCATGGTCATACCGCCAAAGCTTGCCCCTTCCCATTGTGCCATCCTCCCCATCACCCCTAAAGAGGAAACACGGGGTCAAGTCCTCGAATATTGCGAGAAACTAGTAGAGGAAATCAGCGGCATCACTTTCGACGGAAAACCCATCAAGGTCGAACTGGACGACCGCGACCTCCGGGGGGGCGAAAAAATGTGGCAATGGGTCAAAAAGGGCATCCCCCTGACCCTCGAAATTGGCCCGCGGGACTTGGAGAACGACACCATTTTCCTCGGCCGCAGGGACAAGCCCACACAGGAGCGCTACGGGATTTCCCGCGCCCAACTCGTCCAGGAACTTCCAAGCATCCTCCAGGATATCCAGGACAGCCTCCTCTCCCGCGCCAAAGCCTTTCGGAAGGACAATACAGTCTCCATCGATAACCAGGACGACTTTTACAGCTTCTTTACACCCAAGGACAAAAACAAACCCGAGATCCATGGCGGCTTCGCCCTTGCCCACTGGGCACACGATCCCGAAGCCGAAGCCAAGCTACAGTCCGACCTCAAAGTCTCCATCCGCTGCATCCCGGAGGACGGCGAAGCCGAACCCGGCACCTGCCCCTTCACCGGCAAATCCAGCGAACGCCGCGTCATCTTCGCCAAAGCGTATTGAGGACTTCCAAAGCCAAGTAAAACCACCGACGGCTTTTTTGCCGAGCCCGCCATTTTGCTGTGGCTGGAAGTCGCCAGGAATCAACCAATGCTGTGGCTGACTTGGAAGATGCTGGTGATCATAACGTAGGCCACCAGTGCCACAATCCCGAAGGCAGTCCCAAGGGCCAAGGAGGAGATGATGACCGTCATGCTGTTCATCTTGTTGGAGAGATCCCTCCGGAACGACTTGGTGATCTCGGAAAGGCTGTGCACCAAGTTCCCGGTATTTTCCCCGACCGTGAGGATGTCGAGGGGAAGGTCGGGCATAAACTTGTTTTGCCGTAAGGAGGTAGTAAAGCCGATGCCCTCGTTGACCTGTGACCTGGTCGTATGGAAACGGGACCGGAGGTCGAGGTTGGTGATCGTCCGCTCGGTAAGTTTCAACGCTTCTGTCGTTGTAAGCCCGCTGGAAAGGAGGGTACCCAAGAGGTTACAGGTCTGGAAAAGGTTACTGTAGAGGGTAATCGACCCGACCAGGGGCATGCGGAGCAACATATTGTCCGTTACCCTGCGGCCAGTTTCCGTACGCCTCCATTGGGTGAAGCCTAAGGCCGCTAAGATTACGACCCCGAAGAGCAACAGCCCCCATTTTTTTATGAACTCGCTACTGTTCATAAGTAGCTTGGCGGCGAAGTTCGGTTCTGCACCCAAGGACAGGAGCATCCCGTTAATGCTGGGCATCAGGAAAGTCAGCACCATGACGATCACCCCGACTGCGACAAGGATCACAAAGGCCGGATAGGCGAGGCTTCCCAGGACTTTGGACTTAATTTCCCGTCGTTCCTCCATGTAGGAGACAACTTTGATGAGAATGGGGTTGAGCTCGCCGGTCTGCTCTCCCGCTTCGATCACATGGGTGATGGAGGGAGGGAATATGCTGGGCATGGTTGCCATGGCCGCAGCCAAATTACGACCTTCGCTGATCTCCTTCCAAATGGCTGAACAAATGCTCCGAAGGTTCTCTTCTGACAAACGCTGGGAAAGAAGGCGGATCGCATCCCCCAAGGCCAGGCCGCTGGCATGCAATTCCATGAGGCGCTTAAGAAAGTTCAAGCACAACACCTCCTTGGAGGCAAACATGGACCGCCGGCCTTTGGGGGCACCCGGCTTCTTGTCCTTTTGCTTGGACTGCTTGCCGTCCTTTCCAGAAACCTTGCCCTGGGACTTTTTAGCGGAAATTTCACCCTTACCCGGCAGTTGTGAAATGGAGAGGATTTGTTTAGTCTTCCCACGTAGTTGGGCGATGGCTGCATTTTTGTCCTGGGCATCGACAGTCCCGGTCCGGGTCCTTCCAGAAGCAGTCAGCGCTTTATAGGCAAATTGGGGCATAGGAAAGGATTACCTCTAATTGGCTTTCGGGGCTGGCGCCGGAGCCTTGGTTTCCTCTTCCGCATCTGCCCCCCAATCGGCATAGCGCATGACGTCGGGAAGGTAGACTAGCCCCCTTTTTACTTGTTCCCAACCGCAAAGTGGAAGGGATCGCATCCCTTGGGCGAGGGCAATATCCCTGATCTGGTTGGCGGAGGCTTTTTCGACAATAGGTGTATGCATCTCATCAGAGACCACGAGGACTTCGAAGATCCCGATCCGCCCGCGGAACCCCCGGCCACCACAACGGTCGCAACCGCCTGGCTCCCGGATCAGATCCATTTTGTCGAACTCATCCTTGGGGACGCCAAGGGTAAGGAGGTGGCTCCGTACCAAGTTTTCAGGGAGGGTGTTCGGACGGGCGCAGTGTTGGCAAAGCCGGCGGATCAAGCGCTGGGCGATGATCATCTCCACAGAGGAGGCAATCAGGAAGGGCTCGATCTCCATGTCGATCAAACGGGTGAGGGCTCCCGGGGCGTCATTGGTGTGGAGGGTGGAGAGAACCAAGTGGCCGGTCAGGGAGGCACGGATGCCGATATCGGCGGTTTCCCGGTCCCGGATTTCCCCGACCATGATGACGTCAGGGTCTTGGCGGAGGATGTGCCGGAGGGCGGAGGAGAAATCCAGGCCGATGTCGTGGTGGATCTGGGTCTGGTTTATACCGGCGACTTCGTATTCCACAGGATCCTCGACCGTGATAATCCGTCTTTCGGGCAGGTTGATTTTCCGGAGGAAGGCTGTCAGGGAGGTGGATTTACCAGAGCCGGTGGGTCCAGTGACCAGGATGATGCCATGGGGCCGAGCCAAGGCTTGATTCACCTTCTCCTCGTCGTCTTCGAGAAAGCCAAGTTCCTTAATTGAAAGGGGTTGGGATTTTTCGTTAAGTAGGCGGAGGCTAATGCTTTCCCCATAGAGGGTTGGGAATGTGGAAACCCGGATATCCATTTCCTTCTTGCCATCATTGAAGGTGATCCGGCCGTCCTGAGGGCGCCTTTTCTCGGAAATGTTAAGTTTGGCCATGATCTTGAGGCGGGAGATGATGGCACTTTGGACACGGACAAGGTTGGGCGGGAGACGGACGAGGACGAGCTCGCCGTCGATCCGGTAGCGGATCTGTATGTCTTCCCGCAGAGGTTCGAAATGGATGTCAGTCGCCCGTTCGTTGAGTGCGCGCACCAGGACTTCGTTCACGAAGCGTATGATGGCGGCATTTTCATCCTCTTCTTCTTCATCATCATCATCGTAGTCAAGGGAATCGAGGTTGGAGTCCTCCAGGCTGTCGGCACCAACACCAAAATTCTGGGTGATAGTGCCATAGATCAATTCGGGAGGCCCAAGGCGCCAGACGGGGGTTTTCCCACAAGTGGCAAGGATCCACTTATCCATCTCTGGCTCCGGTGGCCAGACGGTGACCAACTCGATTTCGTCCGACTCCTGTTTAAGCGAGTCGTCGGCCTCGTCCTCAATAGACTTCGGGGCACCCAGCTTTTGTGGGACGATGGGGAGGCACTGGTACTGGATTATCAGTCGCAGGGGGATCCGGGACGCTGGGTCGTCCAGCATAACAAATTTTGTAAGCAGGGGGATCCGGGAAAGATTGGAGAGCCTCTTGAGTGCTTCGTCAGGGGAGTAACCGATAAGATCCGCAAATTGGCGTAGGCGTAGTTCGCGCGGGGTTTCGGCGAGGAGGTCGATGTCCTCTTCCCCCAAATCGTCGAGCCAGCGTTGCCTTTTGGGTTTGAGAAGTGTCTGGAGCATGGGGGGATCAGTTGGGGCGCGGTGTGACAATGCGTCTGCGGGGGATGTTTTGCGGAGGCGTGGGGGGGGTTTGGCTTTGGGCGGGTTTGGCTGCGGGAGGGGCGGGTTTGGCTGCGTTGGCAAGATGGGAAACGGGGACTACTGCACCGCTGGGGCTTTCAATGGAAAGGGTTTCCTTGTGGCCATTTTCCTCTATGGTGACGGATTGGTTTTCTGCGTCGTACTCAAGGATGGTGAACCCGGCATCGGCCTTTTCATTGAGCCGCACCCAGTTGCTTTTGCTGGTCCTTTTGTCAAGTATGCTAAAACGCCATACATTCCCTAAGCGGAAGCAGCCCTTAAACTCAAGGTTTTGCTGTATTTGTGGCGGGGGTGGTGGTGGAGTTGCAGGAGGGTTATCAGGGCCGTTTTCCGAACCTTTCGGCTTTGGTAGATTGAAGG
>JAYPDO010000015.1:11359-45370 GCA_038125285.1 Opitutia bacterium | reverse complement strand
GTATTGGAGTCTTGAGTAGGATCATGGCGGGAAAGCGACTGGGCTTCTATTTTAGAGGCCTGGAGTTCTTTTCGTTTTCGGGTCACGGAAGGAAGGGGACGTTGGATTTCATCAGCGATTTCCCTGTCGCGACAACCTTCTGCAGCCATGCGGAGGATAGTTTCTTCGTCTTCCTTGGTATATTTAGGCCGTTTGACTTTATTGAATTCAACCAAGCCCATTTCTTCCTGGATGTATTGGTCGAGCCTTTGTTTTTCGGTCTCGGTAAGCAAGTCGAGCAATGCGATAGACATCTGGTACGCGGCGGTAATTTTACCACGTCCCCGATGGATATCCTTGAGTCCGGTGGATTTGACAAGGTCACGAAGACGCTCCTGACGCCGGATCTTCGCCCGGGCTTTGTAGAGTTCTTGTTCCTGGAGGATGACTCCCCGCTGGTCAGGGGAAAGGCCTTTGAGCCGATCCTTGAGTTCTTGGTCGGTAAGGAGGCCAGGGGTAACCATATCCAACCCCTTGCCTTTTTTATTAGACCAATTGAGCTTGGATTTCCCTGCTTCTTCCCAGAGCCAGGAGGATTCTCCGCCGTAGATATTCGCCATAGATTTATGTTAAGGCAATGTTTGCTCAGCAAAGCAGGATGTCAAGAGTCCTGGGCGGTGGCCACCCGACAGAGCGAGAGCCAACCGGCCATGAGCAAGATACCGCCAAGAGGGGTGATCTTTCCCAATCCTGCCAACCCCGTGAAGGAAAGGATGTAAAGGCTACCAGAAAAAACAATGATGCCAGCAAAGATGATCCATCCGGAAGTACGGAGACGCTTCGCCCGATCCTGCCCTGCAACGCATGTAGAGGCCAAGGCGATGGCAAGGAGTGCGGTGGCATGGGTTTGGTGGTACCGAAGGCCGGTTTCAAAATGACTGTAGAGGGGGGTATCCATTTTGTCCGACAAGGCATGTTTTCCTGAAGCACCAAGTGCGATTCCAAGGAAGCCGACGACGGCAGAAACGATAAGCAGGATATTCTTACGGGCCATGAGTTAATTAGTCCGTGGAAAAGGGTTTCCCTTGTCAAGAGTGTCAGGTACCGTTTGCTGGATTGATGCTCACCCATATAGATGAAAAGGACAGGCCAGGGATGGTCGATATTTCGACCAAAGGGATTACTGCCAGGAGCGCGACAGCGGAGGCCTTGGTCGAATTCCCCGAAGGGGCGCTACCTGAGTCGGGAGAAGAGGAGATTAGGACCAAAAAAGGGCCAGTCTTCCAGACAGCCATAATTGCGGCAACCCAGGCAGTCAAAAAAACCTCGGAGCTGATCCCTTTTTGCCATCCTCTGCCACTGGATAGGATCCGTGTGGGCCTGGAGTTCCTGGATGCTCGAACCATCCGGATCGAATGCACGGTAAAGACGGTGCACAAAACCGGTGTGGAAATGGAGGCATTGACGGGGGCATCAGTGGCGGCGCTAACGGTTTACGACATGTGTAAGGCACTGACCCATGGAATGGTGATCAAGGAAACCCGGCTCCTGGCTAAGTCCGGGGGGAAATCCGATTTCAAAGCATGAATCCAAAGATTCCAGATTTAAGTATTCTCCTTCTTGCAGGAGGGAAAAGCAGCCGGATGGGAAGGGAGAAGGCGACATTAGAATATCAAGGGAAGACCCAGTTGGAAAGGATGGCCGGGTTGGTGACCCCGCTAGGACATCCGGTCTACCTATCGGCAAGGAAAGACCAATGCCTCCCTGGGTTTGGAATTCAGCCAATCTTCGACACTGAGGGATTGGAGGGTAAGGGGCCTATTGCCGGAATGTTGTCCGCCTTTGGAAGGACCCCGGACATGGCGTTTTTAGTGATTGCCTGCGACTTGCCCTTCCTGGAGCGCAAAACCCTGGAGTTCCTCATAGAAAACCGTTCACCCCGGCACATTGCAACAGCTTATAGGAGTGCCCATGGGGGGTTGCCGGAGCCACTTTGCGCAATTTGGGAACCATGCTCGTCCAGAATATTAAAAGAAAAGATGGCCGAGGATATCCGGTGCCCACGGAAAATCCTGATCCAGGAAAATACCCACCTCATTGACCTTCCAAATCCCACCGCACTTGACAACATCAACACCCCGGAAGAGTACGAAGCTGCCCTTGCCAGCTTGAAAACTTGAATTGCCCATGCCCACTGTCCGCCTCCAATACTTTGCCATCCTCAAGGACAAACGGGGCATCGCTTCAGAAACCTTGGAAACGGAGGCAAGCAACCCACTAGAGCTGTACGAACATTTACAATCTTTGCACGGGTTCCCTTTGTCGGCGAAAAATTTGCGGGTGGCCATCAACGGGGACTTTTCCAGGATGGACCATCCACTCCGGGAAAACGACGAGGTTGTGTACATCCCCCCAGTTGCAGGAGGTTGAAGGATGTTCTCCCTAAGTGAAGAATCGATTAATGGCCAGGAACGAACAATGGCGGATCCAGCTGCCGGGGCATACGTGTGCTTTGAAGGTTGGGTGAGGAACCATAACGAGGGGAAAGCTGTCACAAGCCTTGAGTATGAAGCCTACGAAATGCTGGCCCAAAAGGAAGGGAACAAGATCCTGGGCGAAGCACGGGAGAAATTCGACATCCTGGAGGCGGCTTGCATCCACAGGACCGGACACCTCCAAATCGGGGAAATCGCGGTCTGGGTAGGGGTGACGGCGAAGCACAGGGAGGCGGCCTTTGAGGCCTGCAGGTACGTGATTGACGAAGTCAAAGCAAGGGTTCCGATCTGGAAAAAGGAGCACTATAATGATGGTAACTCCGGCTGGGTGAGGTGCGAGCAGTGCTCCGGGCACCACCATTGATGGCTTCCCGTCCACTTTTAGGATGACAATCCCTGCCATTTCCTCCACAACCCCTCCCCCATTTACCTTAATCCCCTCCACCTATGTCTGAACAACCTTCGGAAATCGGTCTCATCGGCTTGGCCGTCATGGGACAAAACCTCGCCCTCAACATTGCCGACCATGGTTTTGCCATCTCTGTCTACAACCGGACAACGGCGAAGACAGACGAGTTTGTGAGTGCCAACCCAAATACGCCAGGCAGGCTACTGGGATGTGCTGACTTGGAAGGATTTGTCCAATCCCTGAAGCGCCCCCGGAAGGTGGTCATCATGGTACAAGCCGGCGGGGCGACAGATGCAGTTATCGACAGCTTGCTACCTCTCTTGGAAGAAGGCGATATCATCATCGACGGGGGCAATGCGAAGTGGACGGATACCATCCGCCGGGAAAAGGAACTTTCCGGCAAAGGATTCCGTTTTGTGGGATCAGGGGTCAGTGGAGGAGAGGAAGGTGCGCGTTTCGGGCCATCCCTCATGCCCGGCGGGGCACCGGAATCCTGGAAAGAATTACAACCGGTCTGGGAAGCCATTGCGGCAAAGGTGGATCCGGACACGGGGAAGCCCCTAGAAGGCGCGGAGCCAGGCAAACCAGTGCAAGGCGGAGTCCCCTGCTCGGCGTACATCGGCCCGGATGGTGCGGGACACTACGTCAAGATGGTACACAACGGCATTGAGTATGGGGACATGCAAATGATCTGCGAAGCCTATGACTTGATGCAAAACATCCTGGGCATGACGCCACCCGAGATCGGCAGAATTTTTGCAAAATGGAATGATGGGCTCCTTGATTCCTTCCTCATCGAGATTACTGCGGACATCCTTCAACAAGCCGACCCTGTTACCGGGAAGCCGTTCGTGGACATCGTCCTGGATACTGCCGGTCAAAAAGGAACAGGGAAATGGACCTCCGTAAATGCCTTGGACATGGGTGTGCCTGCACCGACTGTGGCAGAAGCTGTTTTTGCCCGTTGCCTTAGCGCAGTGAAGGAGGAAAGGGTGGCGGCCAGTACCATCCTGGAAGGCCCGGCAACCGATTTCAATGGAGACAAAGAAGCTTTTGTTGAAGCGATCCATGACGCTCTGTACTGCTCAAAAATTTGCTCCTATGCCCAGGGTTTCCAACTCATGCGGGAAGCGCAGAACGAGTACAACTGGAAGCTCAACTTCGGGGAAATCGCCCAAATCTGGCGCGGAGGTTGTATCATCCGTGCGGCCTTCCTCCAGAAAATCACCGAAGCCTATGCCAGGGATGCAGGCCTGGCAAACCTGCTGCTTGACCCATATTTCAAGGAAGCCATCCACAATGCCCAGGCAAACTGGCGTAAAGTGGTTTCCGAGGCAGTCTCCCAAGGAGTGGCCATCCCGACCTTTGCCTCTGCCCTCTCCTACTACGACAGCTACCGTACCGCCCGCCTCCCGCAGAACTTGCTACAAGCCCAGCGGGACTTTTTTGGAGCGCACACCTATGAGCGCACTGACCAAGAACGAGGTAAATTCTACCACATCGACTGGCCGGATCCCAAGCGCCCCCAGTTGGAGGTTTGAGCGTCAGCCAATTCCTAGGAAATCCTTGACGGTAGCAACCGCGTAATCGCGGTTCATCTTGGCAATCACGTCCAAGGGGATTTCCTTCGGGCAGACGGCGGCACACTCGCCATAGTTCCGGCAATTGCCAAAGCCAGCTTCGTCCATGGCGGCGACCATGGCCAGGGCACGTCGGTCTTTCTCAGGTTTACCATGGGGAAGGGAATTCATGTGGGAAATCTTCGCACCTGTGAAAAGCATGGCGGATGCATTTTTGCAGGAAGCGACACATGCCCCGCAACCAATACAAGCGGCAAAGTCAAACGCTGAGTCGGCAACAGGTTTTGGGATAGGGGTGAGGTTTGCATCCTGGGCACTCCCGACCCGGCAGGTAATGAAACCGCCTGCCTGGATAATCTTGTCAAACCCGCCCCGGTCGACGACCAAGTCTCGCAACACTGGAAAGGCATTTGCCCGGAATGGCTCAATGGTGATGGTTTCTCCATCCTGGAATTTCCTCATGTGGAGCTGGCAGGTGGTCGTACCACGTTCCCCTCCATGGGGCACGCCGTTGATCGTGAGGGAACACATCCCACAGACTCCTTCCCGGCAATCGTGGTCGAAGGCCACCGACTCCTCCCCTTTCTCGACAAGTTGCTCGTTCAGGAGGTCGAGCATTTCAAGGAAGGAGGAATCCGGTGAGATATCGGAAATTTCGTAGTCCTGGAAACGCCCGGCAGAGCTTTTGTCATCTTGCCGCCAAATTTTGAGTTTTAGGTTCATCGGTCTCTAAATGTTGGTAGCCAGTGAGGTTATTTGTAGCTGCGGACAGCGAGCTGGACGTCGTTGAATACTAACGGCTCTTTATGGAGAACTGGCTTTTCACCTGACCCTTTGTATTCCCAAACCCCAACGTGAGCGAAATTTTCATCCTGCCGGACGGCTTCCCCGTCATGCGACTGGTGCTCTTCGCGAAAGTGGCCACCACATGACTCATCCCGCTCCAATGCGTCATGGCACATGATTTCGGCGAGATCGATGAATTCTGCTAGCCTCCCTGCCCGCTCGAGCTCCTGGTTGAGGGACTTGCCAGAGCCGGTAACCTTAAGGTTGGTATTGAATTCTTCCCGTATATTTTGGATTTGCTCAAGGGCTTCCTTGAGGCCGGCTTCATTCCTGGCCATACCACATTTTTCCCACATGATCCGACCAAGGTCGAGGTGTAAAGAGCGAGGGGAGCGGCTGCCTTTGGTGTCGAGGAGCTTTTGGCTGAAAGCATTCACTGCTTCCTCGGCTTCCTTGAAATCAGCCATGTCAGTACTGGCCGAACCTGGCTTTTCGCCAGCAAGGTAGTTAGGAAGGGTGTAGGGAAGCACGAAATAACCATCAGCCAACCCTTGCATCAAGGCGCTTGCACCAAGGCGGTTTGCCCCGTGGTCAGAGAAATTGGCTTCACCAATGACAAAGCAACCAGGGATGGTGCTTTGCAAATTGTAATCCACCCAAAGGCCACCCATGGTATAATGGGGGGCGGGGTATATCCTCATCGGTTGGATGTAGGCGTTTTCCCCAGTGATTCGTTCGTAGATGTCAAAGAGGTTGCCGTAACGCTCACGAATGGCCGGTTCGCCCAGTCGCTTAATTGCCTCAGCGAAATCGAGGTAAACCCCACGTTTCCCAGGGCCGACCCCACGACCCTCGTCGCAGGCCTCCTTGGCTGCACGGGAAGCGATGTCCCGAGGAGCAAGGTTGCCGAAGCTCGGGTATTTTCGCTCCAGAAAATAGTCCCGGTCTTCTTCGGGTATTTGGTTTGGATCCTTCTCGCAGTCCGCAGCATTTTTCGGAACCCAGACCCGGCCGTCGTTTCGAAGGGATTCAGACATGAGGGTAAGCTTTGACTGGTGGTCGCCTGCTTGTGGGATGCAAGTCGGGTGGATTTGGGTGTAGCAGGGGTTCGCAAAACCTGCGCCCTTTTTGTAGGCTCGCATGATCGCAGTACTATTGCAACCTGTGGCGTTAGTAGAAAGGAAGAACACGTTGCTGTAACCGCCTGTGGCAAGGACAACGGCGTCTGCCGCCCAGGACTTGATCTCCCCTGACACGAGGTTCCGAGTGATAATGCCTTTGGCATGGCCGTCGACCAAGACAAGATCCAGCATTTCGTGCCGGTTGTACATCTTGACGGTACCCAGACCGATTTGCTTACTCAGCGCGGAATATGCGCCAAGGAGAAGTTGCTGGCCTGTTGCGCCGCGGGCATAAAAAGTTCGGGAAACCTGGGCACCGCCGAAGGAACGGTTGGCAAGCAGGCCGCCATATTCCCTAGCAAATGGGACACCCTGAGCCACGCATTGGTCAATGATATTGGCACTGACCTCGGCAAGCCGGTGGACATTGGCTTCGCGGGAGCGAAAATCTCCACCTTTGACCGTGTCGTAAAAAAGACGGAACACGCTGTCGCCGTCATTCTGGTAATTCTTGGCTGCGTTGATACCGCCCTGTGCCGCAATACTATGAGCCCGGCGGGGACTGTCCTGGTAACAAAAGGCGGTCACATTATAGCCCTGCTCTGCCAGGGTTGCTGCGGCAGAACCACCGGCAAGACCCGTCCCAACGATGATGATGTTATATTTGCGGCGGTTGGCAGGGTTGACGAGCTTGTTTGTGAATTTGTGCCGACCCCACTTTTCAGCGATCGGCCCTTCGGGTGTTTTGGCGTCAAGTTTCATGGGCTTAGCCTGGTAGGGGGAGTGCGCCGGCGAGGACGGCTACGGGAACTGAAACAAATCCAATGAAGATCGCCCAACCATAGGCCACGGCGATGGCATCTAGCCTCTTGCGCCAAGTTTCGTTGCGAATCCCGAGGGTCTGAAAGAGACTGCTGACACCGTGGGAGAGGTGGAGGCAAAGGAAGGCCATGCAAACGATGTACAAGGCAGAAATCCACTGCTCCTGGAATCCGGTGACTATCATGGTGTAGACGTCGTGGACATCCTTATGAGCTTTGCTAAGGTGGTAATGCATGTCCTTATACCCAGGGTGGGTAACCTTGACCGTGTAGTGGAGGACATGGAAAACGATGAATCCGAACAGGAGAGCCCCGCTAAAACCCATCGAGCGGGAGCCAACAGTCGCTTGGACGAACTTTTCTTCACCGTTGGGCTTCGGGCGGGCGGCGCGGTTTTCACGAACAAGGGAGATCGCCGTAGCCACATGGACAATAGTCACGGCCAGGAGGAAAAACCGAAAGCCCCATAGAACGGCCGGGATACTCTGCAGCTTATAAGCGTAGGCGTTGAGTGCCTCTTGCCCGAGGAAGGCCTGCAGGTTTCCCAGCATATGGACAAAAACGAAACCGGCCAAAACCAGACCCGACAGGGCCATCAAATACTTTTTGCCGATGGAGGAATTTAAGTGCCTGCAGCAGGGGTTACTCATTTTTGGTAGGGTTGCAGTTAAATTGTTAATTAAGGCCGGTCGGGCAAACAATCATTAAATCAAGGAGAGCCGATATAAGTTGGAGACATCCAGAAGATTACAAAAGCTGGATATTGCGGCTTCGCAGAAGGGAGGATTTTTCTCCTTAATCGTTGGCGAACGCGGATAGATTCTCCTTCAGGCGAAACCAAGAAAGGTATGATTTCATCGGATGTAAAAGCATTACTCCATGAGGAACCCTCTTCTCGAATTGGGGTTCAAAAGCGCAAAAAAAGGGACGGCTCGGGGCGGGGTATTTGTTATCAGGGCCTTCGCCCTTGGAATATCGGGACCAGATGGGCGGAGGCACTTTGGCGCATTAACCGCGAATTCAGCTCCTGGGTAATCCGGCAGGCCGACACGGCAAAACTACTCCACTGCAGGATCCTGGAAATCTTTTTCGACGACACCCAACTGGAGGTCACAGGTAAGAAATCCGAAGGGGTTGCGCTGAATTGGGAAGGCAAGACGGCCTTGTCCTGTCAAACCATCTGGGTGGGGGCTTTCCCGGCTGCGGAGGATCGGCAAAGGTAGCCGGGAATGTAGTGTGGCGCTCACCCAGCAATTGCAGCAATGCAAAGGGTTGCGGGAAGGCATGGACAGCTACCTGTACGCCGACAGCGGTTCGAACGCAAAGAAATACATGGAGGTCATCAGTGCCCAAGTCGACTGTTTCAGTGACAGTCACAAAAAGCGGGACGAGGGGCTTGAACGCGGTGCCGTAGACTTGCAGGCGATGCAATGAGGCAAGGTGGAAACGGTGGACTGGAGTGAGGGCAAGGAGCACAAAGCCCAGCATGCCAGACTCAATTACCAACCAGATGGTTGCACCGCCCCGAAGCCCTTTGCGGTCACCCGGCACAAACCCGTGGGCGGGAATTTTTCTGGCGTTATGCCTTTGTCGTCGGAGCCTGATTGACAGTGCCAAGAAACAGGCGTCAGTGTCATTGAAGTCATCCAGGCAGTCATCCGGGATCCAATCAAAGCCGCATGCCTGTTGGGTGCATCTTGACTTGTTCAGGCTAGGCACCTGAGTGGTTGCGGGAAATTTGCTCCTGCCAGTGTAGATTGCACCAAAATCTCCACTTTTCCATCGTTGGGACGCACCCAAAATTGACTTCTTGTCGGCTTCAGGAATTTCCCTGGTTATTGAGATTTTTTTCTCCCTTAAGATGGTTTTGGTTTGCCATGATTGGTGGCCTCCGTTTGGAGTACGGCTTACCAAGGATTCGCCGAGGTATGGATTGGTTTAAATTGAGAAACTTGATGGTTTTGCCGGCATGAAATATGTTTTTATAACAGGGGGCGTAGTCTCCTCATTGGGAAAGGGTCTCACTGCGGCCGCATTGGGCACCCTCCTGGAAAAACGGGGATACCGGCCCAGGTTGCAAAAATTCGACCCCTACCTGAACGTGGATCCAGGGACAATGAACCCTTTCCAGCACGGGGAAGTTTATGTCTTGAACGATGGGGCAGAGACGGACTTGGACCTTGGGCATTACGAAAGGTTCACCACAGCTCCGCTGGACAAATTCAACAACCTGACTTCCGGCCAGATCTACGAAAGCGTCATCCAGAAGGAGCGGCGCGGTGACTATCTTGGGAAAACAGTTCAAGTCATACCCCATGTTACCAACGAGATCAAACAGCGCATCCACTCGAACAGCGAGGGATTTGACATCGTGCTAACTGAAATCGGCGGGACGATAGGGGACATAGAGGGACTCCCCTTCCTTGAAGCCATGAGGCAATTTGCACTGGAGGTCGGCAAGGAGAACGTACTTTTCATCCATGTGACCCTCGTCCCTTACTTGAACGCCTCCGGGGAATTAAAAACCAAGCCTTCCCAACAAAGCGTGGCAAAACTCAGGGAGATCGGGATCCAGCCCGATATCCTGGTTTGCAGAACAGAGCGAACCCTCAACCAAGAAATCCGCCAAAAGCTCAGTTTGTTTTGTAATGTTCCCCTCGATTCGGTCATCGAGGAAAAGGATGTGGACTTCTCCATTTACGAACTCCCCCTATGCCTCCATCGGGAGAAATTGGACGCGCTGGTCATACGGAAACTTGGATTGGGCGGCGAAGACCCGGACATGGATGATTGGGAGCGCATTGTTCGAAGGCTGAAGTTCCCCCAGCACCGGATCAAGTTGGGGGTAGTCGGGAAGTACATTGACCTAGGGGATTCCTACCTTTCAGTATTTGAATCCCTCACCCATGGAGGAATTGAGAACGACTGCGGGGTCGATTTTGTAAAAATAGATTCCGAGACGCTGGAAAAGGACTCGACCCTGGGCTGCCTGGAACACTTAGACGGTATCGTCGTCCCAGGCGGTTTTGGAGACCGCGGGGTGAGGGGAAAAATCCTGGCCGCGCGATATGCAAGGGAAAACCAAATCCCATACCTCGGATTATGTCTCGGCCTACAAGTTGCCGTTATTGAGTTCGCGGAAGCAGTTTGCGGCCTTGAAGGGGCGAACAGCACGGAGTTTGACCCCGGGACTCCACATCCGGTGATCGATATCATGGAAGACCAGAAGGCCATCGACATCAAGGGAGGGTCAATGCGCCTTGGGCAATACCCCTGCGAGCTAAAGGATGGCACAAAGGCCAGGGAAGCATACGGGGAAAAGGTTATCTACGAGCGCCACCGCCACCGTTATGAATTTAACAACGCCTTCAAGGAAAAGTTGGAAAAGAAGGGTATGCACTTTAGTGGCCTGAACCCTGGAAGGAACTTGGTCGAAATCGTCGAAATCCCAAGCCATCCCTGGTACGTCGGAGTCCAGTTCCATCCGGAGTTCCAGTCCAAACCCAATAAGCCGCATCCCCTGTTCTCCAGCTTCATAAAAGCGGCCGGCCAATATCACCAAGAGAATTCCAAGCCTGTCCTTGTCCCCTCCTCCAGGATGCAGGAAAAGTTGGTTTGATGCTGTACGACTCCTCCCGTTTCCTCCTGATTGCAGGCCCATGCTCCCTTGAATCCTGGGAGATTGCAAGTAAGGTCGCAAAGGAGCTTGCAGCCTTCCAGACGGAACATGAGGACAAGGCCATAGTCATTTTCAAGGGTTCATTTGATAAAGCAAACCGGACATCCCAGGATAGCAACCGCGGCCCGGGAATGGATAAGGGGCTGGAATGGTTCAAGAAAATTAAACAGGACTATGGATTGCCTGTGCTTACTGATATCCACACTCCTGAACAAGCCGCCCCGGTAGCCGAAGTATGCGATGTCCTACAAATCCCGGCATTTTTGTGTAGGCAGACGGATGTCCTCATAGCGGCCGGGAAATCTGGAAAGGTGGTCAACATCAAGAAAGGCCAGTTCCTTGCCCCACCGGATATCGAATATGCGGTGGCAAAGTCCAGGGCGAGTGGTAGCCCAGAGACATGGCTTACTGAACGGGGGACTACATTCGGTTACGGGAATTTGGTAGTGGATATGAGGGCCATCCCGATCATGGGTAGCATATCAAGACCCGTAATCATTGATGCTTCGCACGGGGTACAGCTTCCGGGAGGGGCAGGTGGGCAAAGTTCAGGCAACCGGGAATGGATCCCAACCATTGCCAAAGCTGCGATTGCAGCTGGTGCGGACGGACTATTCCTAGAAACCCACCCGGATCCACAAAATGCGATTTCGGACAAGGATAGCCAATGGCCTTTGAGTGATTTCAACCAATTGGCTGGGGCTTGTCTGGATTTATGGATTTTCCTACGAAAGCAAGTTGCCCAGAAATGAAAAAGGGCCGGTGCTGAACCGACCCTTTAGCAAATAAGTATTAGAAACCGTTACAGGTTGTCATAGAAGCCCTTAACAATTTTATCAATAACGATATAGCTAATCTGGCGCTCTTTGGATACAGCGTTCTTAGCTTTGCCTGCGCTGACTTCTGCCTTGACCATATCCCTTAGCTGGGCGGACACCTTGGTGCGTTTGCGACGGCCAGCAGGGCTAGAGCCGCCTGCATCTGCAAAACCAAAGATGTCCCCTAGCTTCTTCGCTAACGCTTTGCCATCAGAGAAACCATTCTCAGTGGCAAATGCCTCTACTTTGGAACGCAAACCTTCGTCTTCGGCGGCCTTGGTTTCAAGGCGTTTGCGGCGGGCTTCCAAACGAGCCTGTTCTTTTTCGATTTCTCTCAGTTCAGCATGTACACTCATATTATGTTGTTGGGTTTATTTTAAGATCTAGTGGGTAGGATTTGTAAATGATCGGGATATATGATTAACTTTACCGGACTATTGTCAACATGTTTTACACTTCCCAAAACGCCCCCTGCCTAATTCTCTATTTTGTTAGATACACCCCCCCTTTATACGGGGAGACCAATTTTTGGAATTTACCCTTGTCCACAGTCCCTTGGCTAACTTCATCCGGATGAATGACAACATGGATCGGGCAGTGCTTAAGGTCACCTTGTAGTTGGAGGCGTTCTTCTAATTCATCATAAATTTTATCTTCTTGGAGCAGAGGGGTAGATGGAGGAACCTTTACATTGGGATGCCGCCTGGAAACGACTTGTTTGATATTGAATATGGGCCGGGGAGGCAAACCTTCCTGCGCACGCCTATCGTTCTCCTCATTTATCCACTCTTTGGTCTCAGCAAGGGCTGCTTGCCATCTGGCTTCACTTTCAGGCGGCCAATTGGAATTGGGCATTATCTCAGTGGTTCCAGGATCTGGCCGAAACCAACCTTTCGTGACCAGGAATAAGGAAGAAGGCTTTTTTTCAACTGCAAGGAACAAGGGGGATGACCAAGGCAACCCACTACGGGAAGAGTACATACCAGGGTATCCGTCAGGCTTATTCTCTTCACGGAAATCCTCAGGCATCGTTTCAAAATAGCCTGTAGCCCAAATCATTGAATAAGCCTTGTTCCCAGAGGTGGCTGGAAGGAATTGATCGTAACACCACGCCATGCGCTCTCCGTTAAATACCCATATGTTGAAGCTAGTTTCTGGCCTCAGGGAATCGACAACCCTCTGCAATTCCTTCTCAAGCCCCAATACCCCCCTCCCGTTTATCCCCCTCCAGGGGGAGGACCCATCGATTAGAAACAGGATTCTGTTACCTGAAACTGGCATGTTATAAAAGTGAGTAGAGAAAGTCACGCCCACTTCCGCAGGCAAAACTTTTAGTAAGTTGTCCCCACCTGTATCGTTAACGGCGCCATCCTTGGGCAAAACTACTGCCCCATCTTCCTCAACTGGGAGGCTTCCTTCGCCCACTCCGGGCTCCACCCCGAAGAATTGGAGGGGTTGTACTGGAGCGACTGGCTCAATCGTACCGGACTCAGACTCTTCGGGGACAACCAATTTCCCTTGAGGGAGGGAGGGATTGGGGGGCAAACTCGAGGCAAACCGTCGGTTGGAGGGATTCTCCTCCGCCGAAACAAGGCCTTCAACTTCCTCCTCAAGGGCAACATTCAAATCCTGGGGAACCGGGGGATGACCTTGGGGTTGGCCACCATCAAGGCTCTCCGTATGGGTATCCTGGAAAAAGAAGATATAAATGTAAATTGTTAGCAACCCGCAAACAAAGAGAAGGAAAGCTAACGGGGTTTCGATTGGCTTTGGATTGTTCAATTGGGTTAAGGGAAAGTCCGTTTCCGGGACACTGGGGACAGGGCAAACGGGCACCTTGCCTAAAGGATCCGGGGAAAAGGGCGACATCCATTGGCCGAATGAGTCCAACGGTCAAGCCAATCTGGAGAAAGTCAGTCCTTCCGAGTCTGATCAGAAGAGGCTTATTTGCAGCAGCCTTTTTTCCTTTTCCCGAAATAGCGCGCTTTGAAGTATGTGGCCAGGCCGCCAATGAATGGTAACGAGCCGAAAACCCAGAGGGCATTGGGGTGGGGTTCCCCGCAAAGGCCAAAAAAATGACGAATTGATTCTATCATAATGACCCTACCGAATATATTTGCGAATGTCTTGCAATAAGAAAATGCAAATGATTCGCGTTTAGTTGTGTGGGCTCAGGATTTTTTGTGGACAAAGGGTTGCTTCCTGTCGGGGAAGCAAGTCCGGCAGATTACGCATACCCTCCCATCACAAGCCCGAGCGCCGCAATGTTCCCTTCCAAAATAAATGATCTGGAGGTGCAAACGGTTCCATATTTGACGAGGAAAGAGGCCTTTCAAATCAGCTTCAGTCTGCTTGACATTTTTCCCTGAGGTCAGCCCCCACCTCTGGGCGAGACGGTGGATATGGGTATCAACAGGGAACGCCGGGACACCAAAAGCTTGGGACATCACGACAGAGGCGGTTTTGTGTCCCACCCCTGGCAAAGCCTCCAGTGCCTCCAAATCAGCAGGGACTGTACCGCCATGCTTATCCAATAAAAGCCCGGATAAGGCGTGGATGGCAGCCGCTTTTTTAGGGGACAAACCGCATGGCCTGACAACTGCGTCAATTTCTTCGACGGCCAACTTCCGCATTTCCCCAGGATTGTCAGCCAGGGCAAACAACCAGGGAGTAACCCTGTTGACCCGCTCGTCCGTGCATTGGGCTGATAACAAGACCGCAACCAACAAAGTGTAAGGATCCGCATGATGGAGCGGGATAGGGGGCGAAGGATAAATTTCGTCAAGTTTTGCGGCTATCCATTGGGCACGTTCTTTTTTAAGCATGGGCAAAGGGGCAGATTAGCCTGTCGAATAAAAAGGCAATGCAAAACCCAAAACTGGGATAAAAGGATAGACAGCCCCCGCCCGGAGCCAACAGATTACAGTATGCATTTGATGAAAGATATGGGACTTGGAAAAACAAAACCCTCACTGGGCTATGACCCGGCTTCCCTACCTAGGGAAACGAAGCGACACTACATCCCTTGCACAGAGGACGAAATCCAACACATGCTCAGCCAAGCAGGCACGGATGTCCTGGAAGGTTTGTTTGCGCACATCCCCAAGGAAACCCGCTTAGCGGATGGACCCGACCTCCCTGTAGAGCTTGGGTACGGGGATCTCCAAGAAGACCTATTCCGGATTTCCGAAAAAAACAACCTGGCCACGTCGTTCTTAGGTGACGGGCTCCCGGACTATCGTACAGACCCGATCGTCCCCTACGTTTGTAGCCTGAGGAACCTGGCTACGTCCTACACCCCTTACCAGCCAGAACGATCCCAGGGCACACTCCTGAGCCATTGGATTTACCAATGCCTGCTCGCGCAATTGACAGGCTTCGAGGCAATCAACTCCTCCCTTTACGACCGCGCCACAGCCATCCACGAAGCCATTTGTTGCGCGACCCGATTAAGCAGGAAAGCCACCACAACCCTCGTCCCGGAAAGCCTTTTCCCATCGGATATCGAAGTCCTCCGTACCCTCTTCGACCACACAGAAATAAAAATAAGGACAATCCCTACTGACCCGGGGACAGGGAAAACCTGCCTGGAATCCCTGGAATCATTTGCCAAGGAAACCGGGGACGACTTGGCGGCCATTGTCTTCCCCCAAACGAACAACCTCGGGATTTTGGAAGATGTGGACACGCTGACCGACCTGGCCCATAAACACAATGCCATGGCCATCGCGGTGATCGACCCTGTGCTCCTGGCTACTGGAGGATTGAAACCCCCTTCCCATTTCGGCGCGAAAGGTGCGGACATCATAGCCGGGGAAGCCCAGCATTTGGCCATCGCACCGAATTTCGGCGGCCCTGGCCTCGGGCTGTTCGGGATCCGGCATAATGACAATTGCAAAAACAACATCAGGCAAACACCGGGACGCTACGTCGGGAAATCCAAAGACAACGCAGGCCGGGATTGCCGGGTCATGGTTCTTTCAACACGGGAGCAGCACATACGCAAGGACAAGGCGACCTCCAACATATGCTCCAACCAAGCTTTCCTGGCCACACTGGCGGGGGCATCCCTCCTTGCAAAAGGGGAAACAGGTTCGGCAGCATCCGTCCGCACAGCCCGGGAGAGCACTAGCTCGACCATTGCCGCCCTACTCAAGCTCCCAGGCATCCATCTCGCCTTCCCTTCCCAACCCTTCTTTAACGAAGTTACCCTGCAGCTCCCCTGCCCCGCAACCGAATTGGTTGAGGCGGCCAGGAACAAGGGTCTACACATTGGAATCCCGGTGGGCGACAGGATCGGAGGCAACCCGGACAATCTCCTCAAAATTAGTTTCAGCGACAAGACCGACGAAGCCGCATGCGAAAAGCTCATCGCATTTTTCCAAGATAAATTCAAAGGGGCAAACCCGATGCCAGACCAGGTTCCGGAGATCCAACAGCATTTTCTCCGCCAGGAGCCAGCGGGCCTGCCTGATTTTCCCCGCCAGGAAGTCGAAGGTTACTACCAACAATTGTCTGACTTGAACATAAGCCCGGAAGACACTTGCTACCCCCTTGGCTCCTGCACGATGAAGTACAACCCCTACATCAACGAGTGGGCTGCAGGCCTCCCGGGATTCACGGACATCCATCCCCAGGCACCGGTCGCGGACATCCAGGGATCCCTCGAAATCCTCTTCAAAATCCAGGAATGGTTCAAAGCAATCACCGGACTGGCCTCAGTCACGACCCAACCCGTGGCTGGGGCGCAAGGGGAATTGGTCGGCTTAAAAATGTTCCAAGCCTACCACAAGGACCGCGGCGAACCACACCGGAACATCCTCCTTATCCCAAAGTCAGCCCACGGCACGAACTTCGCCACCGCCGCCACCGCAGGATATAGTAAAACCATTGTCGAACTAGAGGCAGGGCAGGACGGCCAGATTGACATGGCCAACCTGGAAAACCGGTTGGCCGAACACGGCAAAAACCTTTGCGGTATCCTCGTCACTAACCCCAACACCGGAGGCATCTATGAAACCCGCTTCCACGAAATCGCCGCAAAAGTGCATGCTGCAGGAGGCCTCGTCTATATGGACGGCGCGAACATGAACGCCATCGCAGGCTGGTGCGACTTGGGTAAAATGGGGGTCGACGCCATCCACAACAACCTCCACAAAACCTGGACTATCCCTCATGGCGGTGGAGGCCCGGGCGATGCGATCGTAGCGGTCAGCCAAAAGCTTGTGGACTACCTACCTGGCCAACAAATAACCCAATCCCCCGACGGGACTTTCCGGCCGGAAAAACCCTCCAAGAGCATAGGCTCCTTCCACCGCCACTGGGGGAACTTCGCCCACAAAGTCCGCTGCTTCGCCTACTTGCTCCGGCTAGGCAAGGAGGGCGTTCCAAGGATGTCCGCAATGGCCGTCCTTTCCGCCCGTTACCTACACGGAAAGCTCAAGGAAAAGCACCCCATGTTGCCCGAATGCGCCGCAAAGGAGCCCAGGATGCACGAATTCATCCTCACCCTGTCCCAGGAAGATTTCGACAAGATCGAGACTGCCGGGGTCCAGCGTTCCCAAATCATCCCCCAAATCGGGAAACTCTTCCTGGATTTCGGGTTCCATGCCCCCACCGTGGCCTTTCCGGAGACCTTCGGCCTCATGATCGAGCCCACAGAGAGCTATACAAAGAAAGAACTCGACCGCTTTGCAGAAGCTGTGGAGGCCATCACGGCACTCGCCCTAGAGTACCCTGACATCCTCAAAAAAGCACCCCATTTCACCCCTATCGACAGGATCGACGAAGTTGCGGCAAATCGGAACCCCATCCTCAGCGAACGCCTGGCGGCCCTTCCGCCAATAAACCCCAACCGCCTACCGCCGGATGTTCTCCAGAGCATGTCTGTGGATGAAATCTCCAAGAGGTTAGTCCAAACCCTACAGCACTGAACTTGACGCCACCATGAAAAAAGTACGCATCGGAATCACAGGCCTGGGAAACATTGGAAATGTCCACGCCAACAACCTCCTGGACGGGAAGGTAAACCGGGCGGAGTTTACCGCCATCAGCAGTTCCAACGAAGGGAAACGGAAAAGTTTTGCGGAAAAAGGCCTCAAAATCTACGCCACTAGCGAAGAACTTATCCACTCCGGTGAAATCGACGCCCTCCTTATCGCCACGCCCCATTATTCCCATCCGGACATCGGCATCCAAGCCCTCCAAGCCGGGCTGCACATCATGGTCGAAAAGCCCATCGCCGCACACAAAGCCGATGCAGAACGGCTCATCGCAGAAGCCGAGAAAAATCCTGGGCTCACATTTTCAGCCGTGTTCCAACTCCGGACCGAGCCGCGCTACAAAATCCTCCGAAAGCTGGTTCAGGACGACGAGCTCGGGGACATCGTCCGCGTCCTCTGGATCATGACGGACTGGTTCCGGTCCGAAGCCTACTACCAAAGCGGGGGCTGGCGCGCCACATGGAAAGGTGAAGGCGGGGGCGTCCTTCTCAACCAATGCCTGCACCAACTCGATGCCCTCCAGTGGATACTCGGCATGCCCAGCAAGGTTAGCAGCCATGTCGGGATAGGGAAATTCCATGATATCGAAGTGGAAGACGACGTCACGGCCTACCTGGAATTCCCTGGCGGTGCCACCGGGATGTTCCTCAGCTCCACCGGGGAGATCCCTGGAAGCAATCGTTTCGAGATAGCAGGGACTAAAGCCCGAACCATCCTGGAAAACGACAAACTCCTCATAACTAGGAACGCCACCCCGGCCGACGAATGGAACAGAACCTCCAAGATCGGTTTCGCACTCCCCGAGAGGACTGTCGAGGAAATCCCCATCCCTCCGAACGAGCAGCCCCACGCAGAACTCCTTACCAATTTCGTGGACAATATCCTGGACGGAACCCCTCTAATCGCCCCGGGTGCTAGTGGTATCGGGTCCGTGGAACTCGCGAACGTCCTGCTTTATTCAGGGCTTCTGGGGAAACCAGTCAGGCTCCCTATGGATGGTGCAGCGTGGGAATCCAAGCTCAAGGAACTCATCGCCAACTCGACACATAAGAAAAAGGTGGTCGAAGTTTCGACAGAGGACTTCACAGCTTCCTTCCGGAGGTAAATTAAACCCATCTGCTGATTGGTAGAATGCTTGTGTACTAAGCCCCGCGCGTCCTGTCCAGAGTGCGGAATTTTTCCAGCATTTTCCTCAACTTCTCTACCAACGCCGGATTATTTTTCCAAAGATTGCTCTGTTCGCCAAGGTCGCTTTCCAAGTTGTACAACTCCCCCGCAGCGGAAGGTTCGTCACCAGAAGGGGCGTGCTCCGGGGGAAGGATCAATTTCCATTTCCCGGACCGGATGGCAAAAGTCCCACGGGCGGCAAAATGGATGATGGTGTCACGTGGGGTACGGCTGGAAGGCTCCCCTTTGAGCAAAGGGTAAAAACTCAGGCTGTCCTCCGCTTCGTCCTCCCTTAGCCGGACACCTAGCAAATCTGAAAAAGTGGCGTACAAATCCATTTGCCCCACAACCTCCATGGAAGTACCGGGCTGCACGACCCCAGGCCAACGGATAATAAAAGGCACCCGGTGCCCGCCCTCCCAGGCATCCCCCTTTTTCCCACGGAACTGCCCCCCAGGCCGGTGCCCATAGGTTTCCTCCATTTCCTGGTTGGATTTCGCCGAACCGTTGTCACTTGAAAACACCACCATCGTGTTCTTTGCCAAACCCAAGGATTCGAGCCGGTCGAGGATTTGGCCTACCGACCAGTCCACCATGGCTACGGAGTCCCCATAGCGTCCGGCCTTGCTTGCCCCTGACAATTTCTCGGTCGGTACAAAAGGGGCATGGGGCGCAGTCATGGAAACCACGAGGAAAAAGGGTTCGTCCTTTTTCTCCTTTTTCGCTTCCCCTTCAAGGAACTGTACGGCCTTTTCTGTCAGTTTGGGCATGACCTCCACCACCCGGAAACCCTCAACAGTCAAGCCCTGGCGCCCGCCGGCACGAGTAACTTGGTCGGGGATCCCAACCGTGATGTCGTTTTCAATGTAGGCGTAAGGCGGGGAGTCCAGGGATCCGGCCAACCCGTAAAAATAATGGAACCCCAAGGCGGTCGGCCCCCCTTTCACAGGCTTTTGGAAATCGATGTTCAAACTCTCCCCAGTTCCTACGTAGCCAGACTCCCATTCGCCGACCTTACCCTCTCTTGTCATCCAACCAAGGCCCAAACCCCACTTGCCGAGGAAAGCGGAACGATAGCCGTTATTGGCAAACAAATCGCCAATCGTCTCCCGCTTCTCCGGGATCAATGGTAGGTCAAACCCCATTACATCCCTGCAATCCGAAACACCCCTCCAGCAATATCTTCCAGTCATCAATCCATAACGGGACAAGGCTCCGACCGAAGAGGAAGAATGGGCGTCCACAAACACCATGCTGTCTGCGACCAGCTTGTCCACATTGGGAGTTGGGATCCTGGAGTCCTGGTTCAAGGCACCCAAGTCCCCCACTCCCAGGTCATCGGCCAGGAGCAGCAGTACGTTCGGCCTCCCGGACAGCGATCCGGTTACTTGCCCTGCCCTGACAAAAGGCAAAACGGAACAAGTTAGACAGAAGAGAAGGTGCCTTGCAAAAACGGACATCATCCAATAAAGCTAGAATCCAAAAACGAACTTTAGACACCAACCATACCAATCTGTTCAAAACCACGATGGATCACCACCGTAAGCCGCTTCTCCTTATCATTGCAGCTCTATTGGGACAAATATTTATCCACAATGCCCTCCAGGCGACGGATCCAGGGCGCTATGCCAAGGCGATCGACGCTTGGACCGCCCAGGACGAAAAAAATCCCCCTGCTCCCGGAGGAGCTCTCTTTATCGGGAGTTCCAGCGTGAGGATGTGGAAATCCCTCCAAGCCGACTTCCCGGAACTGGCTACCCTAAACAGGGGTTTTGGCGGTTCTTGGACACAGGATGTCCTTCATTACTACGACCGGATCGTCCGCCCCTACAAACCCGCAAAGATCATCTTCTACTGCGGGGAAAACGACCTCGCGGGAGGGGAGGCCACAAACGTACCCGTTGAGAATTTCCGCACCTTCGTGGATTGGGCAAGGAAGGACAACCCTTGTGTCAAAATCTACTTCATCCCGATCAAGCCCAGCCCAAGCCGTTGGAAACTCTGGCCCAAGTTCTCCGAAGCAAACGAGGCCATAGAAGGGTACTGTAAGGAGAACAAAGTCCACTACTTGCACAACATCCCGCAAAAAATGCTCACCAAGGCTGGCAAGCCAGACGAAGGCATTTTCACAAAGGACAACCTCCACATGAATGCCCGAGGCTACAAAATCTGGACGGCAGAAGTCCGCAAGGCCATCGGACTTAAGATGGAGGAGTAAATTGGCATGGTTCTGGCAAAAAGGTGGCCGCCATGAATCAAAAACCTCACATTCTAATGGTTCACGGAATCTTCAATTCCGGACGTTGCTTTAACAAAATGGCCCTGCACTTTGAAAATCAGGGCTACGCGGTTCATCGCCCGACCTTGAGACCGAACTTCGGCTTCGCGTCCCTTCCGCAACTCTCCTGCCTGGTTAAGGATTATATTGACGCCCACATCCCAGAAGGAGCCCGTCTCCACCTGATCGGGTACAGCATGGGGGGGGTCATCCTCCGCCATCTCCTCCAAGACCAACTGGGCATCCTCGTACGGACACTAAGTTTCTCTACCATATCCTCCCCCCATAACGGCTCGCTGAACGCCTGGCTTCTCCCCTTACCCGGATGGGTGGACATGCGCCAGTCCAGCAGGTTTCTGGGCAACTTGGAAAAGGGGGACCACCAGATTGCACGACACTGTAAGCCCCTCTCCCTCTGGACCCCACTTGACTTGGTCATCCTCCCCCAAAGCAGCTCCATCTGGAGCATTGCAAGGAACGAGAAATACATCGTTTCCATGCACCCCAACATGATCCGCAACCGCAAGATCCTAGACCGCATTACCCGCCATATCCTTGAGGCCGAAGTGGCTTTGGCCAAGGCCGCCTGACAGGCCAGCAGCCAGGACAAATTTCCGAAATGGGGCCTCCAAGGCTAATTCCCCACCAGGAAACGGACGAAATCCGCGAGTGCAATGGCCCGGTGGCTAAGCCGGTTTTTGGTTTCCGGGGACAACGTGCCAAAAGTTTCCTCGAAGCCTTCGGGACGGAAAACAGGGTCATACCCGAAACCGCCAGAACCCTCTTCAGCCAAGGTAATTTCGCCTGGGCACTCCCCGGAAAAGGTATGCTCCTTGCCATTGGCATCGATAAAGGCAAGGACACAGGAAAAATGTGCCGCCCTCCCTCCAACCGGGACATTCGCCAAGGACTCCAAAAGTTTCGCCCTGTTTTCCCCGTCGGTGGCATTATCCCCTGCATACCGGGCGGAAAAAATCCCTGGGGCACCCGCAAGGGCATCGACACATAGACCGCTGTCATCCGCCAGGACGGCATGCCCCCCGGACATACCCCACAATGCCCGGGCTTTAAGCAATGAATTGCCTTTGAAAGTATCCGCATCTTCCACAACTGGAGGCATCCCCCCCAGGGCCAGGGCACTGTGTACGCGAACGTCCGGCAAGTGCACCGAAAGCAATGTCTGGAGTTCTTCTACTTTGTGGGTATTGCCAGTTGCAATAAAGAGGTCCATTGGATCCTTGGGGTTTGGGATAAGTCATTTTTTTATGAACCCGCGCATGAGCTGGTCGTCCCCCAGGCTAGCGTGTTTTACACGATACAGCTCCAGGGCATTGTCCAAGGTCTCCGGGGCCATCCCGGTAAAAGCGGGTTTGGCCAAAGGGTCGGCCAAAATTTTCGGGGCCCGGTAGGCAAAAAGGTAGTCCAGTTGCTTAAAATTAATAAAGGAGGCAAGCAGCCCCGAACCGCCCTCTATAAAGACCCCGGTAATCCCCTCCTGGGCGCATTGCTTCCGAAATGCATCCAAACACGGACGCCCATTTTTATCAGCAGGGAGGATCCAGGCTCCGGGCTGCGGGGTTTCCCGGGTGGTGACCAAAGTTGTACGGGCGGAAAAGTCGTCCCCGAAAAGCCGTAAACCCGCATTGGCTGTCCGGAGCCTAGTATCAAAAACAAACCGCCGCCCACAATGGACAGGCTGTCCGGAAATCCGGCTGGTAAGCTGGGGATTGTCCTTCAAAGCCGTTTCTGAGCCTACCCCAATAGCTGGAAACAGCCTGCGCCAGCGCATGACATCTTCCCTGGCAGGGCCAGAAGTGATCCATTGGGAATGGCCGCCCCGGGTGGCGATATGCCCGTCCAGGGTGGTCGCCACCTTGGCCGCGACGAGGGGTGATTTTTCGGTAATCCAATGGTTGTAGACCATATTAAGGTCTCGGCACTCCTCCTCCAGTATCCCATGCGCTACATCCACCCCATCGTCCCGCAACAAAGCGACCCCCTTCCCTGCCACATCGGGGTTCGGGTCCAAAGCCCCCACCCGCACTACCCGGATCCCCGATTCAAGGATGGCCCGGGTGCAAGGCGGGGTCCGCCCATGGGTGCAACAAGGCTCCAATGTTACGTACATCGCTGCTCCTGCCCCAGGCTTCCGACCCAGCGTCCGCAGTGCGTCCACCTCTGCATGCGCCTCCCCGGCGGCTTTATGGTAACCGGTGGCCACCACTTGCCCACCCTCCACGATGACGGCACCGACCATTGGGTTGGGGTGGGTACCCCCCCAACCCTTCCTGGCTTCCTTGAGGGCAAGCCGGACCAACTCCTCTTCCGCTATCATGGCCGGACAAAGGGGTTATGCTCCATCTCAAAAGCCACAGTCGTCACGGCGCCATGCCCAGGAAGTAACCGCGTATCCCCCGGCAACGTGTAGATTTGCTCCAGGATCGACTGCTCCAACACAGCAAAGTCCCCTCCCGGCAAATCTGTCCGCCCGATGCTGCCCTGGAAAATCGCATCCCCGGTGATAGCAAGCGCTAGGCCTTCAAAATAAAACAATATACTTCCGGGACAATGGCCAGGAACATGCCTTAACCCCACCTCCAGTCCTAAAATCTCCAGTGTAGCCTGGTTGGACGGATCCAAATACCGGTCTACCTTCGCAGGCAACAGCTCGATTTCCGGCGGTACATAAGCCCGGGCCACTTCTGGATTTTCGACCAGAATCCGGTCTTCAGGATGCAGCCAAGTCCTGAAGGAGGACTGGTCCATCCCGGGCAACCCGGCAAAATGGTCCCAGTGCCCATGGGTTAAATACACATCCGTCAACTTCAGCCCCCTCTCCTCCAATACAGGCTCCACAGCATCCTGGGTCCCCTCCGGTGCATCAAAAAGGACAGCTTCCGCCCAGCCCTCTTGCCAGCAAAGGTATGCGTTCGTTGAAAATGGACCCAAAGGAAAAACCTGGATGTTCATCCGCACAACCATGAAGAGGATCGCGACCGATGTCCACCCCCCACATAAAATCCCGGCTATCTGGAAAATCGGCCTAAAGATTGCTTTGTACCTGACGACCTATATCTTGAAAACCCTTAATTTCATGCGAAGTATTAAAAGGATACACACCCTTGGAGCCGCATTGTTGTGCGCGGCCCTGGCCAAATTTTTCACCCTCCCGGCTGTAGCAAAGGACACTGCAGGCATCAGACCCACCTATAACTTAGTGAACCAAGACTGGAAGCATGTCCCCAACGAAATGAAGTACCGCCGTGGTGGCAACGTCGGGTTTTCAAACCCCTTCAAGGGGCGCCCAATTTCTAGGAATAAAATGCCCAGCATGCCCCAGGTGAGGATGTCCAAATTCCCCTCCCCGCTAGAGCAGGGGCCAAAAGTCATTGTTGACAGCGATAACCGTGCCTATCTTGGGACAACCGGCCCGGTCAACTTGCAATTTTCAGGACAACAAGATACCGAATTCGACAGGAACAACATCAAATACGTGGAACTGGAAGGCGAGTTCCCCAGACCCCCGGCCAAACCAAGGGCGGTTACAACGGCAGTTGCTCCGCCCCCCCCCCCCCCCACACCCCCGCCGGTCAAAGATGGCGTTGGCGAATCGAAAGCACCCATCCTCGTCACGACCAAGGAACCCACCCTAAAGGAAAGGTTGGAGAGGGGTGCCTCGTCCCCAGTCGGTTCCACCGGAAGCATCCTTTTCCACAAAAGGGTTGACCAACTGTCCCCCTCATCAGATGAAATTTACACCCCGTTCGTCATCCCCTACAACGCCCAGCCCGCGGCGATCAGTGTCAAAGGCAAGGCCACTTACATCAGGGAATAAACCAAGGAACCGACCAAAATGATGATTTCAAAAGCGCCCCTTGCTTACCGTGCCATCCTAGGCATTTCCTTGGTTGGAATACCATCCGTCATGGCTGCCAACAGCCCGGCGGATGCAGCCCATAAAGAAGCTTCACACTCCCATACGGGGATCCTGCTCCCAAGCAGTGCAAGCCTGGAGCAAACGATTAAGCATGAGGAAGCCAAACATGCCTCCGGGACCAGTGAAGTCCATGCCCATCCTAACTACGCCCCAGGTCACGACCATCATGCGGGCACCAGGTTCGATACCACTGAACAAGAATGGAAGGAAAAGTTAAAAGAAGGTCTCCGGCTGGAGCGTCTCGGGATGGATGAAAAATATGAAAGCATCCTCTTTGAACTCAAAGGGCCCCCGTATTCTGACGCCCTTCGCAAGGACATTTACCCCCTCTTGGAAAAGTTTTATGAGAAGAGGAACATAAGGGTAAAACTCGTCGAAGTGTACGAAGAATTTTGCGAAAAATACCCGAATGACCCGGAACTCCCGGAAGTGTATTTCCGCCTTGGCAAGCTCTACAAGGAATTTGGCGCCTTCGAACTCGCCCAGGACCGGTTTTACAAGGTACTGAGTACCTCTATCCGGGGTGCCCGGACCGACGACGAACAAAAGGAATTCCGGGAAAAATCCCTCGCCGCACAAATAGAGGTAGCCGAACTGTTCTTGGAACTGGGCAACTACGAACGCGCCGCCCAGTTCTTCGACCGCCTTCTCCGCCTGGATGACCTGGACAAGGACGGTTCGTCAACCAATCGCGCCCGGGTAGAGTTCAAACGAGCCTATGCCACCTATTATCACGTAAAGGACGACAAGGACGAAGTGGCTCGCAACATCGGTTTCAAAAAAGTCGCCACCTATCTGTTACACGCTGGCAAGGCCAACCAACCCTTCTACGACGCCTATCCGGAAAACCCCAATGCAGCCGAAAGCCACTTCCTCCTAGCCTCCATCTGCAAAATGATGGGCACCCAGGCCGACAAGGAAAAGGCTCACGAGGAAGTCCTCAAACTGATCGAAAAGGCGAACCGTGGTGCACGCGCCAAAACCATGGATGTGACGGATTTCGACAATAAGACCTCCACCTACACATGGAACATTGAAAAACGCCGATGGGAAGGCAAGGACGGCGGGGAAGCCAGCGTGGACGCCCTCAAGGAAATCAACCGCCAAATCGACCTCTGGGTTTACTGGCAGAAGAAAGCGGGTAACATGCTGGCCAACGCCCACTTTGAAGAAGGGGAAACGGACAAAGCCATCGAAATCTATCAAAAGATGATCACTCTGGATCCTAACGCGAAATGGCAAGCCCCCATCGTTTACCAGCTCGGCCTCTGTTTCGAGCGCCTAGGCCAAGCCAAGCACAATCCAAAGGCCATCGAAGCCTACGAAATCATTACCAATGCGGACAAGAACCCACAATCCTGGGGGGATTGGAGCAATAAGGTAGCCGCTTCTCTGGAGAAGATCGATGGTGCTGACAACCCAGACGCTACCTTGGCCGATGTCCTCCAAAACCAAGAGCAATTTATCTACCGCATGGCCGAATGGCGCCTAAAAAACCTCCGTTGGAACCTAGCTGCCACCAGCGAAATCAAGCGGCTGGAAAACTGAGTCCTTCTACAGGAGGGGCGGATAGAGACTGACGCTCCTTTTTCGGGATGAATAGTAGGTCAATCCGCAGCTCAGTCCGGATCACCGTCGCCCCCTGCCATATCCGCATATTTCTTGACCGTGCGTCTGTCGAGTTCGAGGAGCCTTGCGGTTTCCTTGTAATTGCCAGTGCGCTCATAAACGCTGGTGATGTACTCAGCCAAAAACCGGTCTGCAGTTAGGTTGCCGGTGCCCAAGGCATTGGCCAACATCTGTCCGCGGGATACGGAAACCTGGGTATTTTCCGGCAAGTATTCCCCATGGAGCATCACATTGCGGACGCACTGCTCCAGCTCACGGAAATTCCCCGGCCAGGTATAGCGATGGCCCATGCTTTTGCCGATCCATCCGCAAACTTCGTCCGTAAGACCGTTGGCCTCCCCTTCCCCAGCTACCTGGCAGGCAATGTACTTGACCAAGTACCTCAGCTCCTCCGGGTCTTCTAGCAAAATCTCCCGCAAGGCAGGGGTCTGCACCCGGTCCGCGCATAAGCGGTAATAAAAATCCTCCCGGAACCGGCCTTCCCTCATTTCCACGGCAAGGTCCCGGTTCGATGCCGCCATGAACTTCCCTTTGAACGGGAGCAGCCGCGTATCCCCCAGGCGCTGGAACTGCCGGGTCTGGAGTACACGGAGCAGCTTCACCTGGATGTCCGTATGGGTTTCGGTAATTTCGTCGAGCAGGATGGTTCCGTATTGCCCGCAAGTCTCCAGGTACCCTTTCCGATCCTGGAGCGCACCGGTAAAGGATCCCTTTCGGTGCCCGAAGAGTTCGGACTCCAGCAATGTTTCCGAGAGGGCAGACAAATTCACCGGGACAAAGCCCCCAGGAAAATCCTCCACAAACTCCAAGGACTCCTTTTCAAAGGGGATGTAGCGGGAAAGCCCGATCGCACGGGCGACCAGCTCTTTCCCGGAACCAGAAGGGCCGGTGATAAAAGTCACAATGTCTCCCATCCGGTCATACAATGCCCTCTGGTACCTCCCCATGTCATGGGTGAAAATGGATTGCCAGACCCTGGCCCGGAGTCGGTCGGCGGCTGCAGACGATCCAACAATGAATTCAAAAATATGGAAAAACGCCCGGCGGATCTGGAAGAAGACTGCGAAAATCACCTCCGGGGCATGCCTCGGTTCCAGACCACCAGAGCGGAGTGGAAAAAACTTCCGGTAATCCGCTTCGAATTCGCGGTAAAAGGTACAGACCCCGCCCCCCTGGAGCCGACCCAGCCTCCTGAGGATGAAGTCCCGGAAAAAAGGGCGGTAAACGGAAAAAAGGTAGAAGTACACGACCCGATGGTAAATCCGGAACTCCCGGTCGTCCACTGCCCCGTCATGGGCATAAAACGCTTTCCTTGCCCGCTCGACATAGGAACCGGTCACCTGGTGCAATGCCTCCAGGTTCGCGCTAAACTGCTGGAGGCTCCCGGCCTCCGACTTTGGTGCCCGGAAGTCCTTCCCAAGCACTTCCTTCTCCAGCTCCATCCGTTGCGGTAAAAAGGGGTTGCAATAGGCTAGCTCGCCTATCAGTTCGAGCATATCCCGGTCTTGTGGGGGAAGGAAAGTCTTGGACATTTTTAGAAATTTCAGGGATTCGAAGCCAGGAGCCGGGAAAGTTCGAGGGACCTTTGGCGAACCTGCTCCTGTTGCTCTTCACTGAAGCCGCTCTCCAGTTTCCTCAAGGCTTCCAATCCTGCACGGTGTCCCGTCGAAGCGGCCAGGCGGAACCACGCCCCGCACTCCACCGCATCCTTGTCCACCCCGAGCCCCAGCAAATACATCAAGCCTAAGTCAAGCTGTGCCTCCACATGCCTCTGGGAAGCGGATTTGTGAAGCCAAAAGGCCGCCTTCCCGAAATCCTGCCCGACCCCGATCCCCGCCCGGTAGGCGACCCCCAGTTCGTACTGGGCGAAAGGATGACCCTGCTGGGCGGCTTGCCCAAGCCAGGAAGTTGCCAATACCGGGTCTTCGTCCAAACCGCCCATGCCCAGCATGTGCATGATCGCCAAGTCGACTTGAGCCTCGGCCTCCCCATTATTGGCGGCCTGCTTGAGCCAACGGGCGGCTTCCTTTTCATCCGTACCGATACCGATACCCCGGGCATACATGGCCCCGGCGTGGGATTGAGCTTTCGGGTGACCCGCTTCGGCAGCCTTCAAAAACCACTGCAAAGCTTTTACCTCGTCCTGCTTTACACCCCGCCCTTGGAGGCACATCTGCCCGAGGCGGTATTGCGCCCGGGTATCCCCCCCATTGGCAGCTTGGAGGAACCAATGGACCGCCTGCCCGAAGTCCTGCCGCAAGCCCAGGCCTTCCAAATAGGCGACACCCAGGTTGTACTGTGCGGGCACATTCCCGGCTTCGGCGGACTCCTTGAGCACGGGGATCGCCTTGAGGTAAAATTGCCAAAGGTCCCCTCCTTCCAGCCTCGCAATCTCGGACGGATCAGGGGCAGAAGGTAGGTTCCCCTTCAAACCCGCACGAGCCTTTTTGAAATGCTCCTTGGCCGCATCCAGGTTTTTCCGGAACCTAGGGTCCAGGCTCAATAGGTACTGCCGGTCCTTTTCTGAAAATTCTTTGACCGGGGTTTTGAAGTGCTGGCCGTCCTCCCGTTCAAGGTGGACAATGCCCGCCTCGACTTCCAGCACCCTGGCGACAAGTACCCCGCCATCCACACTATGAAACCTCCGCAGCCCTTCAACCGCCCATAGGGGTTGGGCTAGGACAAGTGCGAGCAATCCGTATGGGATCCGACTGGGCATGGGGACAAAGCCTAGCTTGGCAGGATTTCCCTGCAAGGCAGTATTGCACGAAAAAGGCCGGGGAATGTGCTCCCCGGCCTTTTCCTGTTGGAGGTTAAAATGATCCCTTCTTACAGGATGATCCAGAGGCCGGTGCCTGTATCAAAGTAGAGGGTGGTCGTTGTGCCGTCGCCATTGTCGATAGCCGTGATGTAGACCCAGTCGGTGATGCCATCGGCATAAACGTAACCGTTCATGATCTGGCTACCGGCGATGGTTTCTGTGGAGACATTGGCAGCGTCGATGTAGAGCCAGCCGAGGCCGGTGTCGGCGGAATAGTACCAGTTGGTACCGGTTTCCGGGTAAACCCAACCGAAACCGAAGAGGTAGATCCACTGGGTTTCCGGGGAGCTATAGACCGTGCCGAGGGTATCACTGGCGTACCAGTCGTCACCGAGGGAGGTCGCCCCGCTGATGGCCGGGTTGGTCGTTGCTGCGGCATTCCCGAAGGCTCCGGAGGCGGAGAGTTTGCTCCAACCGGAGGCCCAGTTGTTGAAACCAAAGGCACCCTTGAAGGTGACGGACTTGTAGAAGCTGTCCCCTGTAGGAAGCGCGCTCAGGGCGGAGTAGGCCGGGCCTGCATCTGCCGGACGGGGGTCGAGGCCACCGTCGGTATCGTAGGAGATGCTGCCGATTTGCGGGTCTTCGTAGGTATTGCCGTTGTCGGTTAGGGCCTGGCCAAAGTTGGCCTTCAGGGTTGTGTCCGAGCTGGAGACACCGTTGACGCCAGACAAGTCCGTGGCGGTACCTATGTTGAAGAAGATGTTCCCCTTGAGGGCAAGGTCTCCGGCATCGAATCGGGCTTCCGAGTCTTCGGTCACAGGGTTCAGGTCCTTGTCGCCTTTGTCGATATCCACACCTTTCACAAACTCGGTGAAGATCGAGTTGGCGTAGATCCCGCCGGAGTTTTCGCGGAACTTAAGCGCTTGGCTGTCCACATTACCGGAGTCTTTGCCAGAGCCAATGAAGGTCGCGTTGTAGATGACAGGCTTGGAATAAGGCATCGCCTCGACCTCGCCGGAGGAACCGCCATCCATTTCAGCACCACGGTTGGCGGAAACAGGATCTTGGATGGCAAACCAGAATTGGCCCTTGCCTTGGAACCCTTCGTCCCAGTCGAAACTGTCGTCCTGGTTGAAGGCGGAGATCAGGTACTTCGTGTTCACCGTGCCGCCGAAGAACTCGTAGCCGTCGTCCGCGTTTGCGTAGACTTCCACATGCTCGATGGTCGTGCCGGAACCGACACCGCCCAGGGTCAGGCCGTTGATCTCGTTGTCCGAGGCGATAGCGGCGCCACCATGGCGGATGGAGACGTATTTCATGGTGCCAGAGTTGTCCTCAGGGTTGTTGCCTCCATAGAGACCGTTGTCGGACTGGGGAAGCCCCTCGATATATTCGGTGCCGCCAGGTACGTTGATCGGAGCTTTCCCCAGGAGGATCACACCACCCCATAGGCCGGAGTCTGCGGAGGTCAGCGTGCCGTCATCATCGGACGAGGTAAAGATGATCGGCTCGGACGGGGTACCGACCGCGTAGATCTTCGAACCTTGGGTAACGACCAGGGCACCCGGGTCGAACGCTCCGGCGGATTTCGGCTCGGACTTGATGACCGTTCCTGGCTCGATGGTGAGGGTAGAACTATTCTGGACATAGATGATGTCGGTCAGGACGTAAGTATTTGCCTTCGTCCAGGTCGTATTTCCGGTGATGTTGGCAGTAACCTGGATCTCGCCACCGGTTGCCGGGACAAAGATGTCGCCGGTGTATCCGGCATCCAGCTTCGTCCAACCGCTGGTCCAGTTGCTGGAGCCGAACGCGCCTTTATGGGTCACGCTTGAATACCAATCGTCACCATCTGGAAGACCGGCCAAGTTGGCGTACGCAGGGCCGTCGGTCGCAGGGCGAGGGTCCAGGCCAGCGTCCGCCATGCGGGAGATCCCGGCCAGTTGCGGGTCTTCGTACGTGTTGCCCTCGTCACCCAGCGCAGTCGTGAAGTCCGCTTCGAAGGTCGGATACGCCGTCCCGTTGATTTCATTCACTTCCGCCAGGGTCGTGTACGTCCCGATGTTGTGGAAAATGTTCCCCTTCAGCGCGAGGGACCCCTCGTTGAACCGGGCGACCGAGTCCTCCGTCACCGGGTTCTTGTCCTTGTCTCCAGGGACGACTTCCACGCCCTTGGTGAACTCCGTGAAGATCGAGTTGCCATAAATCCCCCCGGAGTTTTCGCGGAAACGAAGGATCCGTGTGCCGGCGTCCGACCCGGCTCCGATGAAGGTCGCGTTATAAATAACAGGCATCGAGTACGGCTCGTGTTCGACGTCCTCAGAGGAACCGCCGTCCATTTCCGCGCCGTTGTCCGCCGAGACCGCGTCTTGCAATGCGAACCAGAACTGGCCTTTGCCACGGAAACCTTCGTCCCAGTCGAAACTGTCGTCCTGGTTGAACGCCGAGATCAGGTACTTCGTGTTCACCGTGCCGCCGAAGAACTCGTAGCCGTCGTCCGCATTGGCAAAAACTTCCACGAACTCGATCGTCGTGCCGGATCCGACGCCACCGAGGGACAAACCGTTGATTTCATTGTCCGCGGCGATGGTAGCGCCCCCGTGACGGATAGACACATAACGGAGGACACCAGAATTGTCGGCATCGTCCGTACCTCCATAGATGCCATCGGCCGTCTGGGGAAGGCCTTCTATGTACTCGGTACCGGCCGGGCGGTTGATGGTGGCCTTGCCCAGGATGATCAAGCCACCCCAGAGTCCGGAGTCGCCTTCGGTCAGGGTGCCGTCATCGGCTGTTGCCGTAAAGATGATCGGGTTGTCCGCAGTACCATCGGCCATGATCTTGGCACCTTGCGTGATGACGAGGGCGCCCGGATCAAAACTTCCTGGGGTCACGGGCTCGCCCTTGATCGTCGTGCCGGCCTCAATGGTCAGCGTGGCGTTGTTTTTTACGTAGATGATATCAGTGAGGATGTAGGTGTCTGCCGCAGACCAAGTTGTATCCGTCGTGATATTCGCAGTCACGTTAACATCCGCCGCCCGGGTAGTTTGTGTGAAAGCGGCCAGCGATATGCCAAGCCCGAAGAGGCCGAATTTTTTTAGTTTGTATGAGTTCATTGGGTAATGATTTGGTTATAATATAAAGGTTGGTGAAGGGGGTGCGTGATGTGGGTCAGGTAGCATGGGATTTCCAACAGAAAGCTGGAAAAAATCGCCGGAAGATTAGGGATATTGTGAACCAAACGAGTGAAGCTACTTTGACAATTTGGTGACAACCGGGGCGAAGGAACGCCTGTTTCGCCCAAGCCCAGAAATCCTGGATCCAGGGTCTGTTACCCCAGCTGGTGTTCCAAGTTTTTGACTATCGTGTTACAGGACTGAAACAATGCATCGGGCCAACCGGATGGTGGTTGACGGCGGGGTGCGGATTGGGGAGGCGAATACCCCAAATCCATTTTGCGACCCTCAAGACATATGTCCATGAACCATCTAAGCCCCACCCTATCAATATGGCTCTTCACAGCCAGCGCATTGACCACTTTGGCCTTTGGGGAATCCCCTTTCGCCAACGTTCGCAACCTGACTGCCGAGTGGGTGAAGACCAAACGCCAAACTGCCCAGGAGTTGCACGAGTGGGAAGGGGAAAAGGAAACCCTTCAAAACCTCATTCAATTATTTACCGAGGAAGAGGCCGACATCGCAAAGCGCATCGAGGATGCCAAGGGAGAAGCAACGAAATCCGACGAAGAGAGGGAGAAGCTCCGTGCCGAACGTGACAGGCTCAAAGCCGTCGAAGAGATGGTCAAGGCCACCCTGGCCAAACAAGAGAAGAAATTGCTCGGACTCAACGATTGGCTACCGGAACCACTGAAAGACAGAACCACGAGCGGCGGCGGGATATCCAATTTGATCGAAAAGGTGCCGGCCGACCCGGAAAAGACGGACATGGCCATGTCCCGCAGGCTCCAGACCATCCTCGTCACCCTTTCCTTGCTAGATAAATTCAATAACAACGTCCTGGTCGAACATGGTGCCCGGGAAATCGACGGGAAGACCGTAAACGTAACTACCCTCTACTTTGGCCTGGCGGGCGGGTTTTACGTGGACGGGACCGGAACCAGGGCGGGTGTCCTCATCCCTGCAAAAGGAGGATGGAAGGAAGAGTCCCGCAACGACATCGCACCGGATTTGTCCAAGGCCGTCGCAATTTACGAAAAGACCACGGCGGAAGAGGCCCATTTCTTCCAACTCCCGGTCCAGTTCATTTCGACCAACAACTGAACCTGACTTTAGCAGCACTTCCGAGATGAAGAAACATACTTTTACCCTACTTGCCTTCGCCGCCATCGCGGGCAAAGGCTTCGGACAAGCCGGTTTCGACAAAGCCAGGGCTTCCCTGGACAGCGACATCAAAGCCGCGCTGGAGGAACAAGGTGCGGCCAGGGAGCAAATCCGACAGGAAAAGGCCCCCCTCACCGCCGAACTCAACAAATTGAAATCCCGGGTCGAAAACAAACGCCGGGAAATGAAGAACCAGTCCCTCCTGAAGC
>JAYPDO010000015.1:2991-11349 GCA_038125285.1 Opitutia bacterium | reverse complement strand
TCCTGAAGCAGACCAAAACGGCCAACCAAGAAAACCTCAAAAAGGAAGTCGATGCCCGTAAGGACGCTGTCAAATACGTAGGCACAACCCTTCTGACTTCCTATATCGACACGTTTGGCACCCAGGTCCACGTGGCCGAACAACCCCAATACAAGCCGCTTTTGGAGGATACCCAAAAGGCCATGCGGGATGAAAAGTTGGCCGACATCGAAAAAATTGCCGCCCAGCTCCAGGTCGTGGACGCCGGGATCGACCGCCTCCAAAACATGGTGGGCGGGCACAAATTCGAGGGCCAAGCCTTCAGTGGGGGTGAAGCGGCCACAGGGACAGTCGGCATGTGGGGGCCGGTCGTCTATTTCTCAGCCGGTCCCGATAAGGCCGGGCTCGCCCAAAAGGGCAAGGGCGAAGGGCAATTGGATCTGATTTCCTTGAAGCCGGAAGAAAACCAAGCCGTCGCCAATACCCTGGCCAATGGCGCCGGGCTCGCCCCGGTAGATGCCACCCTGGGGGACGCGCTGGCCATCGCAGGAACCAAGGAAACCATCTGGCAGCACATCCAAAAGGGCGGTATCTGGATCTACCCGATCCTCGGTTTCGCCGCGCTTTCCCTAGTGGTCGCATTCATCAAAACCATCCAGATTTCCAAAATCAAGGATCCGGATCCCGCCATCCTCCACGAGGCTTTGCTACTTCTCAAGAAGAACCAAGACAGCGAGGCATTCAAGCTGGCCCAGACCGAACTCCCGGAGCCATTCAATAGCATGATCTCCAGCGGGGTATCCCACCGCAACGAGGGCAAGCGCCTGGTCGAGGAAGTCATGTACGAAAGGATCCTGGAAGCCCAACCGAAGCTGGAACGCAACCTTTCCTTCATCCAAATCACCGCCTCGACCGCACCCCTGATGGGCCTCCTCGGTACCGTCACCGGGATGATCAACACCTTCAAACTCATCACCGTCTTCGGCACAGGGGACGCCCGTTCCCTTTCCTCCGGGATTTCCGAGGCCTTGGTGACCACGGAGTTCGGCCTCATCGTGGCCATCCCCGCCCTCATCCTCTACGCCCTCCTTAACCGGCGGGTACAAGGCATCCTTTCGGACATGGACAAACTTTCCGCCGCCTTCCTCAACGGCCTGCCCAAGAAGAAGGACGACGGAAAAGCGGAGTTCAGGGAACCAGAACCGGCCAACGCCTGAACTGCCCCTCCATCCTGACAAATTAACCAGGAAAGCCAATGGAAGCCGCAATCAAAGAAATCCTCACCATTTGGACCCAGGGGGGATGGCTTATGTTCCCCTTGTTCCTGCTCACGGTCTTCATCTATTATTCCGTGCTGGAACTTTTTTTCTTTTTCTTCCGCCTGGATTTTACCAGGACGGACGCGGCACAAGTCGAAGAGTGGGTTACCAACCCTGAGCAGTCGGAAGACAAGGAACTCTCAAGGATCCTGGAATTCACCCAAGCGGACCGGGACAAACCTTCCGATGTCCAGAAAGCCTTCGATGAAGTCCGCAATTCCTTCCTCCCCCGCTCCAACCGCCGGATCGCGTTCCTAAACGTACTGGTCGGCACTGCCCCGCTCATGGGCTTGCTAGGGACGGTCGCTGGCATGCTCAACACCTTTAGCGGCCTTGCCAATGCAAGCGGCGAGACCATTGACCTCGTTGCCGGGGGAATCGCCGAAGCCCTCATCACCACCGAGACTGGCCTGGTGATCGCCATACCCGCTTACATCATCCTGGGCCGGATCAAGCAATACCGCGACCAACTGGAATTCTTCCTCGCACGAATGGAGAGCCTGACCCTTCAAAAAATCAAGGAAGAGGACAACGACGAGATCCTGATCGCCCTTTAACCAAACCCCGTACTATGATACGCAACCGCAGACAATCCCGTGGAGGCGGGGGGGATGATGAAATCAACATCTCCCCCCTCATCGACATGGTTTTCATCCTCCTGATTTTCTTCATCGTGACCACAGTATTCGTGGAAGAAACCGGGGTGGAAGTGGACAAGCCGCAAGCCGCCTCTGCCATGGACTTGGAGAAAAACAGCATCCTCATCGCCATCACGGAAAGCGGCGCCGTCGTCTTCGGCGGACGCGAAATCGGGGTTGGCGGGGTGCGCTCCATCGTACGGCGGCAACTGCAGGACAACAAGACCATGCCCGTCATCGTCCAGGCGGACAAAGCAGTCCCCACAGGCCTCCTCGCAAGGGTGATCGATGAGTCGAAGTTGGCCGGGGCGGTTAAAGTCAGCCTTTCCACCCAAAACGACTGACCCCACCGGGACAACCTGCCCTCCCAACGCATGGCTCAAGCCTTTTATAGCCCGCCCAGGTTTGGCCAAGGAGCCCGTGTTAAATTCCTTGCGTTGATCATCGCCATTTTGATGGCGTTGGTGCTGGGCGTAATGCTTTGGGTCACCCAACAACTGTCCAATTTTATGAAGACGGACAGCACGGTCCGCACGGTGGATGTCACGCCGCCCCCACCCCCAGATCCACCCATGGTCGAGGAAGAGGAACCGCCGCCCGACGAACCCCCGCCTCCGCCCAAGCTGGATACTCCCCCTCCACAGCTCAGCCTCGACCAACTCATGACGAGTTTGCAACCGGGGACAGGCGTAGCCATGGCGGGGAATTTTGGGGTGCAAACCTTTAGCAAGGCCGACATGGCGGCGGAAATGGTCTTCAAAATGAGCGAACTCGACAAAACGCCAAAGCTCCTCCGAAGGGGCCCTGCCCGGTATCCCTCCGAACTGCGGAAGAACAAAGTGGTAGGGAAAGTCAGGCTCCTTCTCCTGATCAGTGAAAACGGGGATGTCATGGTGGAAAAAGTCCTCTCTTCCGACCATCCCGAATTCACCGCTGCGGCAAAGGACGCCCTTAAAAAATCAAGGTACGAACCCCCGATGAGGGAAGGAAAAAATGTAAAGGCCCGATACGTCATCACCGTACCCTTCCGGCTCTAAAATTTTGATAAGCATCATGAAATTACATCCCAACCAAAGGAAGGGAGCGGAATTTGCAAAAAATGCCGCTTCCACCACAAAGCTCCTCATGCTCACCGGCTTCTTCGCCACCAGCTTCGTGGCACATGGGCAACTGGCCGACATCCCCGAAGAGTTCAGCTGGAAAAACCCGGAATTTGTCAAACGCTTCCTCGGGAGCTACGGCGTGGACACGGAGATCGAGCCGAAGCTAAGCGAGGATGACAGCAAGGTCATGGTCAGCGTCCAACAGCTTGCCAGTGAAGACGACATGGCCGGGGCGGTCGAAGTCCTGGAGAAAAACATCAAATTTGAATCCAGTGCCGCATTGGACTACACCCTCGGCAACTTCAAGTTCCAGCAAGACAAGCAAGGGGAAGCCATCCAGCACTACGTGGACGCTGTCCGCAAGTTTCCCCGTTTCCGTCGGGCCCATAAGAACTTGGGCCTAGTCCAGGTCCAACAAGGCAAATACCAGGACGCCATCCCCAGCATCGTCAAATCCATCGAACTCGGCTCCGAAGGGGCAGACACTTATGGCCTGCTCGCCTATTGCTACCTCAACACCGACAAATTCTCCAGCGCCCTGGACGCCTATTCCCGCGCCCTCCTCTACAAACCTACCAGCATGGATTTGCGCCAAGGCAAGGCGCAGGCACTCCTCAATGTCGAGGACTACAAGGGGGCGATTGCCCTGTTCGACGAATTGATCTCCGAAAAGCCGGATGAAGCCCAGTTCTGGGGATTCCAGGCCAACGCTTTCCTCGCGGTGGAACAAACCGAGAATGCCGCCGCCAACCTGGAAATCATCCGCCGGATGGGCCAAGCCAATGCGGACCAGCTCCTCCTCCTGGGAGACCTCCACATGAACCACAACGCCCCTTTCCTCGCTGTCACTTGCTATCTCGATGCCATCGCACAAGACAAGAAGCCCACTTTCGAAAAAGCCCTCCGTGCAGGCCAAATCCTTGCCAGCTACCGCCATTGGGAGGATTCAGAAAAGTATTTTAAAGCATTCCAGCCCCTCTATAACGAAGAGTTTAGCGACAACCAAAAAGTCGAAATCCTGAACCTGGAGGCCCAGATAAAATTAGGACTTGGGCAGGACGCCGAAGCGGCGGCAATCCTGAAGAAGATCGTCATTTCCGACCCCCTCAATGGCCGCGCGCTCATCCAACTCGGCCAATTCCTCATCCAGGAAGCGAAATCCTTGGACGAAGGGGCCGCGAATTTGGCCACTGCCGACGCCCAGCCCAAGAGAGACCAGGCGGTCGAACTCGAGGCCGAAGCCATAGGATATTACGAATCCGCCGCAAAAGTGGACAAATTCCGCGTCGAAGCCCTCACCCAACATGCCCAAGTCCTGGTGGTCCGCCGCAAAGAGTATGCCGCAGCAGTCAAGCTCCTAGAGGAGGCCCAACGCATCAAGTACCGGGAAAATGTGGACAGTTACCTCAACGAAGTCCGCAAAGCCGCCGAATGGCAAGCGGCCAAAAAACTAGAGGATTCCAACGAAACCAATCCCGGTAAATAAGACGCCCCTGGCGGATTGGCTGCCGGTTCGGGCCACTCCTTCCCTCCCACGCCAAAGCAAAGCCTTTCCGATGAAAACCCCTTTTGCCAAACCCCTACTGGTCGCAGCGTTCCTGGCAGTCCAGGCAAACGCCCAGGATGCCCAACCGGAGGCAACCGCTCCAAATACTGCCCCCTCCAGCGTGGTCGCAGGGGAAGTGTTCGACGAGGAAACCAAAGGCCCGCTCGCCGGGGTTACGGTGGCCGTTGAAAAGACCGGCCTCGAAACAAGGACGGACTCCAACGGCCTCTACCGGCTGGAAAAGGTGCCGGTGGGGGAAAAGGTGTTGTTGTTTTTCAAGCCGGGTTACGTCCGGCACAGGGTCACGGAAGTCTTTGTCAAGGAAGGTATCCCGACCAAGCAGGACCTCGTCATGGCCAAGGATTACGCCAACCTGGAAGAGTTGGAGGACTTCGTGATCTCCGGCGCGGATGCCATGGAGATCTCCATCAAGCTGATCGACGAACGCAAAAAGGAGTCCTCGTTCGTGGATTCGATGGGCAGTGACGACTTCAAGAAAATCGCAGCCAGTGATGCCGGGGACGTCATGAAAAAGGTGGTCGGCGTAAGCATGCAGGGCGGCAAGTATGCGGTCGTCCGGGGCCTGGGCGGACGTTACAGCAACACCACCCTCAACGGAGTCCCCCTCCCCAGTCCCGACCCGGACAAAAAGGCCGTCCACATGGATCTTTTCCCCGCGGGTTTGCTGGAAAGCATTGTCACTGCCAAAACCTTCACCCCGGACATGCCGGGCGACTTCTCTGGCGGCAGCGTCAACCTCCGTACCAAGTCCATGCCGGAGTCCCTCCAATATTCCTGGTCTGTCTCCACTGGATACAACCCGGGATCCAACCTTATCAATGAATTCCTGGGAGACAAAGGCGGGCGGACGGACTGGCTAGGCATGGATGACGGGACCCTCGCCATGCCGGATTATATCGCGGCCTTGGGCAATGCAGGTTGGCCTTCCCGGCCGGGGCAATACCTTTCGGACAACCACCAAATCTTCATCGACGCCACCCAATCCCTGGGCAAAACCGTCATCCCCACGGAAAGGCACTCCCAGCTCAACCACGGCTTCGGCGCAAGTTTCCAAAACAAGTACGACCTCACGGGGATGCCCCTGGGCGTAGTCAGCAGCTTTTCCTACTCCAGGAATTACAAAAACTACAGGGAAGGGCTGGCCCAGCGGATGTCCGTCAGCAACACAGGGCAAGAATCCGTCTATGCCCGGTATTTTTTCCAGGACCCTACGCCTGCCCCCCAAGCCTGGGTGGACCAATACGGGGCGACCGGGGGAGGCCTCGACGCATTCTCCAAAGGGGACAACGGCTCCAAGGAGGAAGTGACTTGGGGAGGGTTGGCGGAGGCGACCCTCAAGACCAACGACAACAACACCTTCAAACTCAGCGCCCTCTACAACCAAGCTACCGAGGACGAAGCGCGCCTGATGGAAGGTTATGAAGTCGGCCGGTCATCCAGTAACTCCCAAACCAATTTCGCCCAGGGGAACTACGACGAAAAAGTCCGCATCACTTCACTCCACTACACCCAGCGGTCCCTCGCCTCCGTGCAAGGCAAAGGCACCCATATCCTGGAGGGTTGGAACGACTCGGAACTTGTCTGGAACATAGCCCAGGCAGAGACTTCCCAGCTCGAACCCGATGTCCGCCTCGTCAACTCCTTCTGGACCTTCCGGGAAGGGACGACCTCCTTCCCGAAACAAGGGGTCGAGCCACGCCGCATTTTCCGGGACCTGACCGAGACCAGCCGGAATGTGGATTTCGCCATTACCGTGCCCATCGCTTGGGAAAGGGTAAAGGAACAGAAATTCAAAGCTGGATACCTGAAAAGCGGCAAGGAACGCTTTTTCTCCGAAAATGTGTACCAGTACTTCCGCATCCGGGCGACCTCCCTCAATTCCTGGCCGGGCAACGACTTCAACGACGCCTTCCTCTCCTCACCGGAAACGGTCTTGAACCAACACCGGGACTACGCCAACCGTGGCTATGACAACGCCTATGTCGTCAACCTCTTCGACGGGACCGACTACAATGGCACCGAGGACATCCAATCCTACTTCCTCATGGGGGACACCCAGATCAACGACAAATGGCGCACCATCTACGGCGCAAGGGTCGAGGAATCCACCCAGGAAATCGAGCGGACACGGGGCGGCACCACCTTGCAATTCCCGACGGACGGCACCGGCACAGTCGAAGAGACCACCCCCATGCCGGCGGCCAGCCTGGTCTTTTCCCCAAATGAAAAAACGAACTACCGCCTGGCCTACTCCCAAACCGTCGCCAGGCCGACCTTCCGGGAACTCGCCCCCTACCTCTCCTACCCCTACATCGGCGGCGACAATTACCAAGGCAACCCCAACCTCCTCATGACCGATATCCGGAACTTTGACTTCCGCTGGGAGTACTTCCCTTCCGAGTCCGAGATCCTTGGGGCCAGCCTCTTCTACAAGCAAATGGAGAATGTCATCGTGGAGCAAGTACGGGTGTTTTCCGACAACCGGTACGCCTCCCCCACCAATGCCGACAAAGGCACGGTGTACGGGCTGGAATTGGAAGCCAAGAAAAGCCTGGCCGAATGGTACGGCAAGCTGGAGAACCTCTTCCTCAACATGAACTTCACCTACACCTTCGCGGAAATCGACTTCCCGGACGGGATGAGGCAAGAGATGCTGGATGACAAAATCCCGGAGGACAAAATCCCGGCCACCCAACGCCTCACCGGCCAACCGGAATATATCTTCAATTTCGGCCTGGCCTACGAAAGGCCCGACCTGGGTTGGAACTCCTACCTCAACTACGGCTACGTCTCCTCCAAACTGGAATCCATCTCCGCCGGCCTCACCCCGAACGTCTTCGAGGAAGCCCGCCACCAACTCGACTTCATCACCACCAAGTCCTTCGGTAAAAACTGGTCCGCCAAATTCACCGCCAAGAACCTCCTCGATTCCCCCTATGAGAAGTTCTACGAGACGGACGACAAGTTCGTCTACTCCAGCTACAAATACGGGATCACATACTCCATAGGCCTAAGCTACAACTTCAAGTAAGGGAAGCAGATACCTTCTACCGCATCACGGGCTGATAACCCGTGTCCGAGCATAGTGGAAAACCATCTGCAAAATGGCTTCAGGCATCGGCGCAACCCGTCGGTACCGCCGCCTAATCAATCCAGCAACTCCCAATTCCCGGAGTGGGTGTCGTAGTAAAGCATGTCCAGCCCGTGTGCCCCGTCCGAGGCAACCGGGAGGAAAAAGAGCCAATGGCCGGCTAAGGCGGAGTACACATACCCGGACAACCCGGATGTGCCCCCGGCATCCAAGGGGCGGGCATAGGGATAGCGGATGTAAAGCCAACCAAGCCCGGGACGGTCGGAGTAGAGCCAGTGGGTTCCCGGTTCCGGGAAGAGGTAACCAAGGCCGGGGTGGTATATCCAGGGGGAGCCTTCGGTATGGTAAACCTTCCCAAGTACCGGGTCTTCCATCCAACTGGATGCGGTGCCATCTTGGCCGCTTGCAGGCATCGGGCTTTCCAGGAAGAGGATTTGGCCGCCCTCGACCAAGCCGCTAGTCCCGACCAATCCGTCCACCACCCCGTGCGCCTGGACATCGGCCAGGAGTAAAGTGCCCGGATAACCAAAAAGGGAGGATACGTCCACCACCCCAGAGGATTCCCATGCCCCGACGGTGGAAGCGGAAACATCCGACGAACCCGGGGGATCGACCAGACGGGTGATCCGGGCGATGCGGGTGGTGGTGGAATTTGTCGGGT
>JAYPDO010000015.1:0-2981 GCA_038125285.1 Opitutia bacterium | reverse complement strand
AGCATCCAGATGGAGGCTTCCTCGCCATTGGCTCCGAAGGTATGCCGCGTAGTCCCTTTGTCTTCCTGGACGTAGATCCTCCCGTCGTCCGCCCAATCCACGTTGTCCGGGCTTCGGATGCCCTCGTCCTGGTGGTCCGGATCGTCCCCATCGAAGAGGATGGTCAGGACCGCACTGATGTCCCCGGTATCGATCCCGGAAAAATCGACGTCCACCAAGTACACCGTCCCCCAGTCGTCGTCCGGGAAGGTACTTCCGCGCCCGGTCGAGGCCAGGACGGCCTGTGACCCGTCGGCAGGGTTCGTCGCCACATCCTCGGGCCGGGAAAAGTTGAAGCCCCCGGCATCTTCGGCTTCATCTCTGAGCAGGTTGCTCCCTTTGTAGCCATAGGGATCGTAGCCGGAAAGCCCAGCTTTGGAGATGTCCTGCACTGCAATGGGTACGAAACTGCCCGCAATGCCGGCTCCCGTGCCTTTGAACCCGGAAGGACTTGTGGGGCCGCCTGCTGCTTTCCAGAAGTAGAGCGTGCCGTCCTTCAAGCCGTTGTTGTCCAGGAAGGATCCGTCCCCTAGGCCACCTTTGTTCCCGACGTACAAATACAAGGGCGCACCAGTGGAATCGTCCCCCATCAGGAAGGCCACATGTGCAGTTGTCCCGGTATCCAGTTCGGTGAGGGATTCCCATGTGCCCCGGCCCAACGCGGGCAAGGCATGGAGGTCGCCGCTATCCACATCCAACGCCCAGAAACTCCCGCCTTGGGGGGAACCGGTGGATGTGGCGGTCTGGGGGCTTTCTTCCCCGGCTACAAACAGGGTGTCCACCAATCCGCGTCCAGGCCCGAACTGTCCCGCAGGCAGGAGGTTGGCGGAACAAAACCGGGTCAACCCATAAGTCGTGGCCCCGGAGGTGCCTTGGGACAATTCGTTGGCCTGGGAAGGCGAGGTAACTTCCTGGTAATTGCGGTCAAACACACGGGAGAACGCCAACCCGCCGCCAGTCACTGCCCGGGTATCCTTGTCAAAATCGAGGTAGCTGATCCGCGCCCCGGTCATCTGGGTGCCGTTCGCAAGGGTGTAGGTCGGGCCTTGGGATTTGTACAACTCGTGGTTGATGAAAACGCGTACCGTTTGGCCGTCCAAGGCCATCGCCCCCATCCCGTCGGGCTTCCCTGGAAGGTGGTAGCTCCCGCCGCCATTCGGAACGGTTTCCCCGATGGTCAGGACCTTTGTGGTTTCCCACCCATCGAGCCCGGCCAGCATTTTTACATCGGAAGGTTCAGCAGTTTCTGCGGTGGCCAGGAAGGTCAGGAAAAGGTAACAACAGCCAGCCGCCGAACCCTGGAGGGAAAGGATTGATGTGGATTTTTTCATTTCCCTGCAATGGGAATCCCAAACCCCGCAGGAGGCAACCCGTTAAATTTGGCTTACGGCACCATGGGAACCACGGCCACTGCCTCCCCCCCGCCCCCAAGGACGGCCTGGAAGAGGTAGTAGAAACCGATGGTCAGGATGGCACCCACGGGCAACGTCACCAACCAGGACAAGGCGATTCCCCCGACAATTTTAAAATCGAGGCTCTTGTGGCCTTGGGCAAAACCGACCCCAAGGACCGCGCCTACCAAGGTATGCGTTGTCGAGACAGGCAAGCTGAGGCCGGAAGCAAGCACGACGGTGGTCGCTGCCGCCAGCTCGGCCGAAAAGCCCCTGCTCGGGGTCAGCTCCGTAATCCGCTCGCCGATCGTCCTGATGACCCGGTAGCCCAAGGTGCCCAATCCGAAAACGATCCCGACCGCGCCAACCAAAAGGATCCACTTCTGGTACACCGGCCCAATGGCCCCGCCGATTTCCACATGTTGGATCGTACCAATGATCGCGGCCACAGGGCCGACTGCATTGGCCACATCGTTGGAACCATGGGCAAAGGCCATGCTGCAAGCTGTAAAAACCATCATGACCCCGCAAATCCGCTCAACCCCGTTGTGCTTTACCCCTGCACCTTTTTCCTGGGTTACATCCTTTATCCTCCGGAGGATCAACGTGCCGACGACGGCCAGGGCAACACCGCCGACAATGGCATACAGGATGGAGGAATGCCAATCCAAGGCACTTTTGGGCAGGATGTGCTTGAGACCCTTTTGGATGGTCACCAGTAAAATTACGAACCCGACCAGAAACATGTAAAAAGGCAGGGTAGCCCGGGCTGCCTTGAAGGGATCCACCTTTTCCAGAACCAACTTTTGGACGGTCTTGAAAAGAAGGAAAGAGAGCGTTCCCGCAAGCAACGGGGAAACCACCCAACTGGCCACGATCTTCCCGACTTTGGCCCACTTGACCGCTTCCACGCCGAAAGCGACGATCCCGAACCCCAAGATGGCTCCCACGATGCTGTGGGTCGTCGAGACCGGCCAGCCCTGCCAACTTGCGACGAGCAGCCATATCCCCGCCGAGAGCAATGCGCCCAGCATCCCGTAAACCATGCTGGCCGCATAAGTTGGGTCCCCAGTGAGCTGGCCCGTATCCAGGATCCCCTTGCGGACGGTGTTGGTGACCTCCCACCCGGCCAGGAACGCCCCTGCGAACTCAAAAATGGCCGCCAAAAGGATCGCCTGTTTGAAAGTCAATGCCCGGGAGCCTATCGAGGTCCCCATCGCATTGGCCACGTCATTTGCGCCAATCCCCCACGCCATAAAAAACCCGGCCATGCAGGCTAGGGTGAGGAAGAGCGTCCCGTGCTCGGTTATAAAATCCATCCGAATGCGTTTGAAAGCGCATTTGGGTAAAGCCGCAACTTGGGGATGCAAGAAAAATACCTGCCCCCAAAGGGTGGGATTTACAGTGACGTTCCCGTTACACCTGGAAATCCACTTGGTTCCTAAGCCATGGGGGTCTTGGGGGAATTTGTAACTTTGGATGTGACAAATAAAGATCGGCGGATGCCAACATCTAGGGAATAAAATAGTGCGGAGTGGGACAGAGCGTTCA
>JAYPDO010000014.1:18877-48804 GCA_038125285.1 Opitutia bacterium | reverse complement strand
CCTCCAGTCGCACCCCGTGCATGGCTACGCACATGCCCGGCGGCTCCTTCCGGTCTCTCGCTTACTCAGACCGGAGACTGGGGCGGAAGCCCAGCAGGCTGTACCCGTACCCCGGGTTGAGCCTGACGCGGTTGGCGGAACGGCAGAGCTCGCCGATGCTGAGCCAGCTGCCCCCGCGATTGACGCGGTTCGTGCCGAATGAAGGGCCTGCAGGGTTGGTAACACTGCCCGAAGGATAGTCGCCATACCAATCACTGCACCACTCCCGTACATTCCCATGCAGGTCGTAAAAGCCCCACGCATTGGGACGGTAACTCCCTACGGGGGCAGTCTTTCCCAGCTTTGGCTCTTTCGCTGCTCCGCCATAGGGCTTTTCGCCATTGAAATTTGCCTCCCGGCTGGAGAGGCTGTCCCCGAAAGCTGTCGCCGTCGTTTTCCCAGCCCGGCAGGCATATTCCCACTGCGCCTCCGTCGGCAGGCTGTAAACATAGCCGCTTGGCCGGTTCCCGTCCATCTGGTTGAGCTTCCGGCAAAAGGCCATCGCATCCTCCCAGCTTACCTGCTCTACCGGAAGGTCATCCCCTTTGAATTTACTGGGATCCGTCCCCATGACCACCTTCCACTGCCCTTGCGTCACCTCGTATTTACCCAGCCAGAAAGGCTGCGTCAGTCGAACCCGATGCTGCGTCTCGTCATTTTCACGGCCCTTCTCCGAGGCCGGGCTGCCCATCAGGAACTCCCCGGCGGACACTCGGATCATCTCCAAGCCCACTCCCTTTACCAAGATGAGATTCGAATGCTTGCGGGGAGGGACTGATGTGGTGAGGCAGGCTACTTGGCCAGCTCCACCTTGATGGGATCCCAGTTGGCGAAGTGTTTGTCGATGCCTACGATGCGTACATCGAGGGTGGCATCGCGGTTGCCCATGGCGAGCCAGAGGGTGGAGGCCAAGAGGAAGCCGATCAGGACGCTTTTGAAGTCGAGTTTATTCATAGTTCATACAGTGGATAAAATGAATAGGGCAACCCGGAAAGATTGGCGCAAGCAAACGGGAAGGCAGTTTCACCGAAACCGCCGTGGCCAGGGCTTGCATTCATGCAGGGCTCCGGGATTCCCTGTGCTTTCCCGGCTGAGGCCACGGACGTTTTGGGAAATCGTCCCTGCCCATTGGTCAGGACAAAAGGCCGAGGATCTCTGGGTGAAGGTCCGGATGGGCGGCGACGATGGAGTTTCCTTGGACCGGGTCGCCACCATGCCAGTCTGTAATAGTACCGCCAGCCCCACGGATGATGGGGATAAGGGAGAGGAGATCCCATTTTTCGACGATGGGGTCGACCATGATGTCGGCCTTCCCAGAGGCAAGGAGAAGGTAGCCGTAGCAGTCGCCCCAGGTGCGGTAGAGGCGGACGGAGTTGGAGAGCTTGTCCCAGCCGGCGGCATTGTGGAGTTGGGAAGGGACGAGGGGATCCGTGGTGAGGAGGGTGGCTTGCTGGAGGGATACTGGCTTGCGGAGCTTTACCGGGCGGCCGTTGAAATGGGTGGTTTGGCCATCGCCAATGATGCGTTGGGAGAGGATGGGCTGGTCGATGGCACCTAGGATGGGCTGGCCATCTTTGAGGAGGGCGATGAGGGTGCCGAAAAGGGGGACACCGGTGACGAAGGACTTGGTGCCGTCGATGGGGTCGAGCACCCAGACAAATTCAGCGTCCGGGTTTTCCGTGCCGAACTCTTCCCCAATGATGCCGTGGGAGGGGAAGGTTTCGTTTATGTGTTCCCGTAGGATGCGTTCAGTTTCCCGGTCGGCGAGGGTCACGGGCGTATCGTCGGACTTGGTTTCGACGGCGAGGTCGGTGTCCGAATAGTAAGGACGGATGGTTTCCCGGGATTGGTCAAGGAGGGTGTGGAAGAAGTCTCGGAATTCTTGCATTGGGGCAATGGATAATGAAAAAAACGAGATGGCGACTGTTTTCATGTTTGTGCAGAGGCATTCTATCCATCCAACCTTTTTAGAACCACGAATGAACACAAAAAGACTCGAATATTTAGTCCCTGCTTGGTCAGGGTTGAGGACATGAGCCCGAATGGGATGGACAATGACCCAACTTTTCGCCTCCCATCCGTTTACATCTGTGACCATCCGTGGTTCGATAAGTGAATTGGAAAAAACCGGAATTGGGCTTGCGGAGAGAGGATAGGGGGAAAAGTATGGGCACAAAGTAAAAATGGCGATCCACCCAGATAACAATTGGAAGTCCGTTCCTGTCCATGTGATAGACTTTGAAGGGAATCGGGGTTCAGGGGTAGTGGAGTTTGGCGTGGCGACCTTGTTGGGAGGGGAAATCGTGGAGGCCCGGTCGGAGTTTTGCCGTCCGCATGGGAGAATCCCGAGGCGGGAGGAGGAGTTGCACGGGATTTCAGAACGGGATCTCCTGGGGGCATTGCCTTTGGAGGACCACTGGGAGTATTTTGCCAAATTGAGGGATACCGGCCCTTTGGGGGCGCACCATGCAAGTGTGGAGGAGGGACTTTTGAAGAGGGAATGGTCCCATCCGCGCTTGTCCACGGATTTCCTGAACCCCGGGAAATTGGTCTCCGAATGGGGGCCATGGGTGGATACGAAAGAACTTTACAACGGCTTGTTCCCTTCTCTCCCGAGCTTTGCGCTTGGAAACTTGGCCCACGCCTTCGGGTTAATGGAGGAGTTGGAGGAATTGGGGGAAAAATACTGCCCTCCTGGACGCAACCAATTCCATGCTGCCTTGTTTGATGCGATGGCGTCGGCCTTGCTTTTGACCAACTTGGAAAAATTCCCGGAGATCGCCTCCAGGATGACGTTGCGCTGGATGCTGACCCAAAGCATGCAAGGCGCGGCCAAGAAACAGGCGGCTTTCCAGGCGGAGCTTTTCATGGATATGTAAAAAATAAGTCCTATAGGCCAAATACGACCTATAGGACTTATGAAATGGAGTTTCCGAAGGATCAGAAGGGGTCGCTGGAGTCGTCGCCTTCAGCTTCAGCGGTGTCTTCGGAAGGGGCTTCGGATCCTTCGGGAGCCGAGGATTCCGTGGCTCCGGAAGTTTGTTCAACTTCGGTAGGCGTTTCTTCACCCTCCTCGTTTTCTCCTTCTTCCTCTTCTCCCGGAAGCGGGTCATCATCTTTGACGTCGAGCACCCTGGAGATGCCGATGAGGCGGTCGCCTTCGCGGAGGTTGATGAGGCGGACACCTTGGGTTGTGCGGCCGATGACACGGACATCTTTCACCGGGGAACGGACAGCTTGCCCGGACTTGGTGAACATCATGATTTCGTCCTCTTCCTTAACGTTCAATGCTCCGGCGACGGCTTTGGTCTTCATGGCGATGATGCCAGTGCCGCCACGTTTTTGGAGGCGGTATTCTTCGAAGTCGGAGCGTTTGCCCTGGCCGTTGGTCCCGGCGATCAAGAGGGTACATTCCGGATCCACCACCTCCATGGCCTTGACCTCGTCCTTGCCTTTGAAACGGATGCCGATGACGCCACGGGTGGCGCGGCCTTGGGTACGGAGGTCGTCTTCGTGGAAGCGGACGGACTGGCCCGTCTTGGTAACGATGATGAGGTGGTCGTCACCCCGGGTACGGCGGACAGTGAGGAGTTGGTCGTCCTCGTCGATGTTGATGCCGATGGTGCCGGCGCGGCGGAAGTTGCGGTAGTCGTAGAGGGAGGTCTTTTTGACGACGCCTTTCTTGGTGCAGAAGACAATGCGTGTACCATCTTCCTCGAAGCCTTCGACACAGATCATGGCGGCGATTTTTTCGCCTTTCTGGATTTCGAGGACATTGTTGAGGGCGCGGCCTTTGGAGATGCGGCTGCCTTCTGGGATTTCGTAGACCTTTTGGACGTACATCCGGCCGTTGTTCATGAAGAACATGATGAAGTCGTGCGTCGAGGCACTGAAGATGTGCTCGATGAAGTCATCTTCGTACTGGCCTGCCCCCCTGACGCCGACACCGCCGCGTTTCTGGGCGGAAAATTCGTCAATGGAGGTGCGTTTGATAAATCCGTTGTGGGTGACGGTGATGAGGCAGGCCTCCTTGGGGATGAGGTCCTCCATGCTGAGGTGGCCGGAGGATTCGGCAAGGCCGGAGCGGCGGGCTGTGCCGTATTTGTCCTGGACGGCCCGGAGTTCCGTCTTGATGACGCCGAGCAGCTCGCCTTCGTTCTCCAGGATTTCGCGGAGGCGGGCGATGCGTTTTTGGAGTTCGTCATATTCTTCCTGGATCTTATCGCGCTCCATGCCGGTAAGTTGGTAGAGGCGGAGGTCGAGGATGGCGTTGGCCTGGCGGTCGGAGAAGGGGTACTTCTCCATGAGGCGGATCCGGGCTTCCTCACGGTTTTGGGAGGAGCGGATGATACGGACGATGTCGTCCATGTTGTCCAGCGCGATGAGGTAGCCTTCGAGGATGTGCGCACGGTCGAGGGCTTTGTTGAGCTGGAACTGGGTACGGCGAAAGATGACTTCGCGGCGGTGCTCGATGTAGCACTGGATCAGCTCCTTGATGTTCATCTGCTTGGGCCGGCGTTTGTCGAGGGCAAGCAGGATGACGCCGAAGGAGGCTTCGAGCTGGGTCATCTTATAGAGTTGGTTGATGATGACGCGGGGGATCTCACCCCGACGCAGCTCAATGACGATGCGGGTGTTTTCGTCGGACTCGTCACGGAGGTCGGTGACGCCTTCGATGAGCTTCTCGTTGACGAGAGCGGCGATCTTGGTGACGAGGGTGGCTCGGTTGACGTTGTAAGGGATCTCCGTGATGACGATCTGCTCCTTGTCATTCGGGAGTTGCTCCATTTCACAAGTCCCGCGGATGCGGAGGATGCCACGGCCGGTTTTCATGTACCTCTCGATCTCCGCCCTGCCGGAGACGGTACCTCCTGTGGGGAAGTCGGGACCAGGGAGGATCTCGATGATCTCGTCGAGAGTGATGTTTGGGTTGTCGATGATGGCGCAAGTGGCGTCGATGACTTCCGAAAGGTTGTGCGGGGGGATGTTCGTGGTCATCCCGACGGCGATCCCAGTGGAGCCGTTGATGAGAAGGTTGGGGACGGAGGCCGGGAGAACGGAGGGCTCGGTTGTGCTTTCCTTGTAATTGGGTACGAAGTCGACAGTGTCCTCGTCGATGTTCTTGATCATTTCCTCGGCGATGGAGAAAAGGCGGCATTCGGTGTACCGGTAGGCGGCGGGAGGGTCGCCATCGACGGAGCCGAAGTTGCCCTGGCCTTCGATCAGGGGATACCGCATGACCCAGGGCTGGGCGAGGCGGACGAGGGTGTCGTAGACAGATGCGTCACCGTGGGGGTGGTAATTCTTCAAAACTTCCCCGACGACCCCGGCGCATTTATCAAAAGGACGGCTGTGGAGGAGACCTTCCCTGACCATGGCGTAGAGGATCCGGCGCTGGACTGGTTTGAAACCGTCCCTGGCATCGGGGAGGGCCCGGGAAATGATGACCGACATCGAGTAGTCGATGTAGGCGGTCTGCATGACCTCGGTAATGTTGGTCGGGACAAGGCGTTCCAGGATTTGGGCAGTTTCGTCGTCCTCTTCTTCGGCACCTTCATCGTCCCCTTCTGGCTCATCATCGTCCTCGCCCCCCCCATCTGGACCGACCGGAGGCTCTTGGTCGGAAGGTGGTTGGGGTGGCGTGGTACCGCCGGTAGGGGTTTCTTCGGTTTCCCCTTCGGGGGTTTCCGGGTTTTCTGGGGTATTCGGGTTTTCGTCGTCTGCCATGGTGGTTGGAAAGGTTGGAAATATGTGTGTTGGATTCGGAAAGGGACAGAGGCAGGGATGCCTGTGTCACCCCCTTGATCCTAGAAAGGTTAAACGTCGAGGTAGGATACGTTGAGTGCGTTGTCCTCGATGAAGGCACGGCGGGAAGGCACGTCTTCGCCCATGAGCATGCTGAAGATATTGTCGGCCAAGGCAGCGTCGGCAATGTCGACCTTGAGGAGGCTCCGGGTCTCGGGATCCATGGTGGTCTCGTAAAGCTGTTTGGGGTTCATTTCCCCAAGGCCTTTGTATCGTTGGATGGTGAGTCCTTTGCGGCCGAGGGTGCGGATTTGCTCGACAAGTTGGAGGATGCTGGTGAGGGCGATTTTTTCTTCCTTCTTTTCGCCGAGGTTTTCAATCAGGTTGTAGAGTGGTTCATCAGAAGCGGTAAACTTTTCGGGCAGGTGGCCAACTTCCTTAATTTGCTGGAGGAGTTTCTGGAGTTCGTGGGCTTCGTAAATCTCATGGATGGAGATGCGTTGCTGGACTTCATGCTCGTCGAGTTCGACCGTACGGGTGATGTTCCCGCCGTGGTCCTCGCCAGGGAGGATTTGATGCTCGTGTAGGAAGTTTTGTTTATCCGTCTCGTTTTTGAAGTAGTGGAACTCTTCCTGGTTGCCGGTGCGGATACGGGCGATGAACTGAGGGAGTTGGAGGGTATCGGGGTCATGCCGGTCAAGGTAGGCCGCGAGTTCGCATCCATAGCGGGTAATGCCGTTGCCAAGGAGTTCGAGGCGTGCGGAGTAATGAATGAGCTTTTCAAGGGGTTCGCCAAGGGTGGGGGTGTTGGTGGCGGTATCAATGAGGGTGACGTCCTCAGCCCCAAGTTCGAGAAGGATGCGGTTCAACTCCTGGTCGTTCCCGACGTATTGTTCCCGTTTCTTGCGCTTGATTTTATAAAGAGGGGGCTGGGCAATGTAGACATAGCCTTTTTCAATGAGCCCGCGCATTTGGCGGAAGAAGAAGGTGAGCAGGAGGGTGCGGATGTGGGAGCCGTCGACATCGGCGTCCGTCATGAGGATGACCTTGTGGTAGCGCGCTTTGTCGATGTTGAAACCGCCCTCGTCATCACTGTCCCCTATCCCTGTGCCGACGGCGGTTATGAGGGTCTGGATTTCCGTGTTTTGTAGGACTTTGTCGAGACGGGCTTTTTCTACGTTGATGAGCTTGCCACGGATAGGAAGGATGGCCTGGGTGGCGCGGTTGCGGCCTTGTTTGGCGGAACCACCGGCGGAATCACCCTCGACGATGTAGAGTTCGCTCTTGGACGGGTCTTTGGACGCACAGTCGGCAAGTTTCCCAGGAAGGCCGCCACCGGCACCGAGTGCACTTTTGCGGACGGTTTCACGGGCTTTACGGGCAGCTTCGCGGGCACGGGCGGCGTTGAGGCACTTTTCGATGATGGAGCGGGCGGTCTTCGGCTCTGTTTCAAAATGGTACTTCAATTTTTCCCCGACGATCTTTTGCATGATGCCGTCGACCTCGCGGTTGGAGAGCTTGGTCTTGGTCTGTCCTTCGAACCTGGGTTCGGGGACTTTGACGGAGATGACGGCGATGAGGCCTTCGCGGACGTCGTCGCCGGAGAGGACGGGATCCTTGTCCTTTAGGATGTTGTTGGCCTTGGCGTAGTTATTGATGACGCGGGTCAGGGCCGTGCGGAAACCAGATAGGTGGGTGCCACCCTCGACGTTATGGATGGAGTTGGCGTAGGAGTAGATCTGGTCGTTGTAGGAGTCGTTGTAGAGGAAGGCGACGTCGGCCTGGATCATGCGGGTCTCGTCTTCGGCGGAGGGGGCTTCACCGGTAAACTTGATGACCTCTTCGTGGAGGGCTTCCTTGTTTTGGTTAAGGAAGAGGACGTACTCGGCTATCCCGTCGTTAAACTGGTAATGGGACTTCTGCGGATGGCCGTCCCGCTCGTCCTGGACGTGGATGGAAATGCCGGGGTTGAGGAAGGCCAGTTCGCGGAGGCGCTTAGCGAGGATGTCGTATTTGAAGTCGAGGGTCTCGGTGAAAATCTCCGGGTCTGGCTTGAAGGTGATCTTAGTACCAGTGTCGTCACAATCGCCGATGACCATCATCTTTTGGGTGGTGATCCCGCGGGCAAATTTCATTTGGTGGATCTTGCCTTCCCTGCGTACCTCGGCCTCGAACCATTCGGATACGGCGTTGGCACACTTCGCACCGACGCCGTGGAGCCCCCCAGAAACGGCGTATGCGCCTTTGCCGAACTTCCCCCCTGCATGGAGGTTGGTAAGGACGAGTTCGAGGGCAGGGATGCCGTATTTGGGGTGGATGTCGACAGGGATGCCACGGCCATTGTCGGTCACGGAACAAGAGCCGTCCCGGTGGATGGTCACAAAAATCTCGGTGCAATACCCGGCGAGCGACTCGTCGATGGAGTTGTCGACAATCTCGAATACGCAGTGGTGGAGCCCGCGTTCGGCGGTGTCGCCGATATACATGTCGGGCCGCTTCCTGACCCCTTCGAGGCCCTCGAGTTTTTGGATCTGGGAGGAGTCATAGACTTCTTCCTCCTTGGCCGGGTTATTCTGCGGGTTATCGGGTGTGGTTTCGTCGCTCATTTGCGTTTGTGTAAGTGTGCCGGGGAAGCAGGAGTCTGCAGGTTCCGGCAGAAGGAGAGGGGTTATAACTTTCCCCTACGGGGAAGTCAAGGCGACGGGGGCGATTTTCAGGGATGTGATGGGAAGGATTAGGAGGGGGAATAAAGGGACAAGAAGAACCAGGGTGACACAAAGGAAATGCGCCATTCGCCTTGGGGCATTTTGGTTCCATTGCCCCTGGCCTCAGAACGGCCAGATCCGGGGTATCAGGAAGAGGCTTCCGGCGAAGTAGAGGATTGCCATCGGAAGCCCCACTTTGATGAAGTCGGAAAAGCGGTAGCCGCCTACGCTGTAGACATAGGTGTTAGTCTGATAGCCGATGGGGGTGCAAAAGCTGGCGGAAGCTGCGATGCAGGTGCAGATGATAAAGGGACGGGGATCGACGCCCAGGCTTTGGGCAAGGCCGAGGCTGATGGGGGTCATGACGACGACGGTGGCGTTGTTCGAAAGGAGTTCGGTGAGGATGGCCGTGGAGAGGTAGCAGACGGCGAGCATCAACATGGCCGATAGCGATGGATCCTCAAAAGGGAGGATGTCCGCGAGGTGGGTAAGGGAGTTGGCCACCATGTCCGTCGCGCCGCTTTTCTGGAGGGCGGTTCCAAGGACAAGCATGCCGTAAATGAGGATGAGGAGGCTCAGGTCGATGGCGGCGTAGCCCTCCTTGGTTTTCATGCATCCGGCAAGGTAGAGGATGGTGACTCCAATGATGGTCGAAGCCGCGATGGGCATAATGTTGAAGGTAGAAGCCAGGATGACCCCGGCCATGACGGAATATACGATGGGGAGCTTCTTGCGGAGACTCTGGGCGGGGGTAGGCGGGCGGTCGATCAGGAGGATATCCGAACTGGACCGGAGGTTTTCGATGGCGTCCTGGGTGCCGAGAAGGAGCAGGGTATCACCGGGACGCAAGAAGAGCTTGTGGAGGTTTTGCCCGACGTTGCGTCCTTGGCGGTGGACGGCCATGATGGTGGCCCGGAAGCGTTGGCGGAAATTCACTTCCTGGAGGGTACGGCCAAGGATGGCGGAGTTTGGCGAGATAACGGCTTCGACCAAAGTCCCCTCTTCGGCATGGATCTCCTCAATGCCCCCTTGTTCCGTTTCGCTAGTAAGGTGCACCCCTTTGATCCCCCTGGCTTCGGCGACACCGGAAGGACGGCACTTGAGGATGAGGCGGTCCCCTGCCTGAAGGGTGGTTTTGGTGGGGTCGATATAAAGGGATATGTCATGGCGGACAATTTCGAGCAACCGGATCCCCCGTTTCCCTGCCAAGCCGGCTTCCTTCACGGTTTTACCGATGATCTCAGCGTCAGCCCGCACGAAGGCTTCGGTAATGAACTCTTTGCGTTCTTCTTCCGAGAGCATGGAGGTAAGGGTTTCGCGAAGTGGGAGGATCCGTTTTCCAAAAAGGACAAGGTAGAGGATTCCGACCCCGAGCAAAGGCAGGCCAACCTTCCCGAGCTCGAACATGCTAAGGGGCTCCTGGCCAAGCTCAACGATGATGCCGCTGGCGAGGATATTCGTGCTGGTGCCAAGGAGGGTGCAAGTTCCCCCAAGGATCGAGGCGTAGGAAAGCGGAATGAGGAGCTTGGAGGCGGGCTGGTTGATTTTCTTGGCCAGAGAGATGATGACTGGGAGCAAGATGACGACGACGGGCGTATTATTTACAAACCCGGAGACCGCCGCGATCGTTAGCATCATCAGGCAAAGGAAAACATGGTAGCCGTATCTTGTCGCTCTCTCGAAAACTGCCGAAATGCCCTCCACAGCCCCACAATTCTGGACGGCTGCGCTGATGATGAACATTGCCGCAATGGTGATCGGGGCGGGGTTGGTGAATACTTTGAACGTGTCTTCAAGATTGGGAAGCGCCGTACTACCGGTCAGGTTCTGGACGACAAGGAGGATGGAGACCACGGCAAGGGCGGTCAGGTCCGTGGGGATCTTTTCCAGGATGAAGCTGGCCAAAGCCAACACCAACAGGAGGATCACAAATGGGATTTCCCAACTCATAAAACAAGAGCAATGCAAGCTAGCAGGGCTCCCCTGCCCTGTCTATTCCGGAAGATCCCGGTTTTGGATTTGCCCGGTAAGCAAGGCAAAGAAATCGTCCTGGTTGTAGGTGCCTTCCTTCGATTTGTGGGTACGGGAGCGGAGGGAAACGGTGTTGGTTTCCTGTTCCTTTTCCCCGGCCACCACCATGTAAGGCACTTTCATCGTCTCAGCGCGACGGATCTTGGCGCCGAGCTTGTCACTTTGGGAGTCAAGGGTGGCGCGGAAACCGTTTTCCTTGCAGAGGCGGAGCAGGGAATTGGCGTATTCCTCGTACTTTTCGCTGATGGGGAGAATGCGGATTTGCTCCGGGGCGAGCCAAAGGGGGAAGTTGCCGGCGAAATGTTCGATCAGCACGCCGACAAACCGCTCCATTGAGCCGAACGGCGCACGGTGGATCATGATTGGGCGGTGGGGGTGGTTGTCCGCTCCTGTGTAGTGGAGGTCAAACCGTTGCGGGAGGTTGTAGTCGACCTGGACGGTCCCGAGCTGCCATTCGCGGCCAATGACGTCCTTTACGACGAAGTCGATCTTGGGGCCGTAAAAGGCGGCCTCTCCGGGTTCTTCCGTGTAAGGTACGCCGAGTTCCTTAACGGCGAAACGAAGGTCGGCCTCGGCTTTGTCCCAGTCTTCGGGTTTGCCTATGTATTTTGAGGAATCTGGGTCGCGGAGACTTACCCGGACTCGGTAGTCCGTCATCCCGAGGGTGGAGAGGACGGTCTTGGCGAGGCTGAGGCAACCGCTTACTTCTTCGGCAAGTTGGTCGGGCGTGACAAAGAGGTGGGCGTCGTCCTGGGTGAAACCGCGGACACGGGTCATGCCATTCAGTTCGCCGGATTGTTCCCAACGGTAAACGGTCCCGAACTCAGCTAGCCGGATGGGAAGGTCGCGGTAGGACCTGGGCTCGGACGCATAGATCTGGATGTGCATCGGGCAGTTCATCGGCTTGAGGAGGAAGCCGTTGAGGGTGGCGTTGTCGAGTTGGTTGACAAGGGTGGAGCAGGAGCAGCCTTCTTCGGCAAGGCGGTGGAGGTCGTCCGGCTCCATGACAGGTGCGAATTGGGAATCCTTGTAATAGGGGAAGTGCCCGGAGGTGCGGTAGAGGTCGAGCTTGCCGATATGCGGGGTGAAGACTTGGGAGTAGCCTTGCTTGTCGAGTTCTGCGGTGATGAAGTCCTGGAGCTGCTGGCGGACGGTTGCCCCGGCGGGCTTCCAGAGGATGAGCCCCTGGCCGACTTTCTCGCTGATTTCGAAAAGACCGAGTTCCCGGCCGATCTTGCGGTGGTCACGTTGTTTGGCCTGTTCAAGCTGTTCCAGGTAAGCGGCCAGTTCTTCCTTGGTAAGGAAAGCGGTGCCATAGACGCGCTGGAGCTGCTTGTTTTTCTCGTCCCCGCGGTGGTAGGCCCCTGCGACGGAGAGGAGCTTGAAGGCTTTGATCTTTTTGGTGTAGTTGACGTGTGTCCCGGCGCAAAGGTCCATGAACTCGCCGTTGCGGTAAAAAGAGATGGCCTCCCCTTCGGGGATGTCGGCAAGGCGACCGATCTTGTAGGTTTCCTGGCCGGCTTTCTTAATGATTTCGACCGCTTCTTCGCGGCTGACTTCCATGCGCTCGAACCTCTGGTTTTCCTTGATGACGTTCTTCATCTCGGTCTCGATGGCTTCGAGGTCTTCGGCGGTGAATTTGTGATCCAGGTCGACATCGTAGTAAAAGCCGGAGTCCGTTGGGGGGCCGATGTCGAGTTGGGTCTCAGGGAAGAGCCGGATTATGGCGGTTGCAAGGACGTGCGCGCTGGAGTGGCGGAGTTCTTCAAGGGGTGTCATCTGTTTCATGGGATGGCCGTAGGAAAGGGTGAGTGGCTTAGAGAAGGGGTTGGAGGTCGTAACCGTCTTTGCGGTCTAGGATTTGCCAACCGGCTTCGGTAAGTTGGCCGCGGAACTTGTCGGCGGCTTCCCAGTCCTTGGCCTGTTTGGCTTGCCATCGTTGTTCTGCAAGTTCCCGGATTTCGTAAGGGGCTTGGACAACCGGGGATTCTTCCGGTGGGGATAAATCCGGTTCCAGGCCGAATGACGCAAGGATGATGCGGAATTCGGAAAGGGCCTTGAGGGTTTGGGATTGGTTGGCGGGAGGATCCGCGTGAAGTTTTTTCAGCGTGGAGAAAAGGTTGCCAAGTGCGGCGGGGGTGTTGAGATCCTGGTTGAGGTTGGCCCGAGCCTTTTGGAAAAATTCCATGTCGCCTTCCGGTGCGAGGGTAGGAAGGGCGTAAAATTCTTCCTGGTCGATACCGGCGCTTAGCATGAGCGGGAGGGCATGCTTCTGGAGCTTTTCCAGAGCGGAACGGGCGGAATTGAGGCCGTCCAGGGTAAAGTTGAGGGGCTGGCGGTAGCTCCCTGAAAGCAGGAGGTAACGGAGTTCCTGTGCGGTATGGCCTTTGGCTACGATGTCGTCCAGGGTATAAAGGTTGCCCAGGCTTTTGCTCATTTTGCCGCCTTCGACCATGAGGTGGGCACAATGGAACCAGTGGTGGACAAAGGTATATCCTGTGGCGGCCTGGGATTGGGCGATTTCGTTCTCGTGGTGGGGGAAGCAAAGGTCGATGCCCCCGCCGTGGATGTCGAAGGTCTCGCCCAGGTATTTCATGCTCATGGCGCTGCACTCGATGTGCCAACCGGGCCTGCCTTTGCCCCAGGGGCTGTCCCAGGAATTGTCGCCGTCCTCGGGTTTGTAGGCTTTCCAAAGGGCGAAATCCGCTACGGTCTCGCGGTCGTACTCGTCGGCGTCGTTCCGGTCGCCGGAACTGGTGGTTTCCTGGGTCTGGGTCTCGCGGTTGTCCAGGTTGCTCAGGCGTCCATATTCCGGATAGGAGGAGATGCGGAAGTAGACTGAGCCGTCCTTGGTCTTGTAGGCGTGGCCTTTTTCGACGAGACGGGAAATGAGGTCGACTTGCTCCTGGATGTGGGTGGTCGCGGCAGGTTCCTGGTGTGGGGGGAGCATGTTGAGCCGACCGCAGTCCTGGTGGAATTTTTTAGTCCAATGGGCGGTGAAATCGTTGAGCGAAGACCCTTCGGCGATGGATTGGCGGATGGTCTTATCGTCCACATCGGTGAGGTTGCGGACATGGTTGAGCGTGTTCCCCTCCATTTCGAGAACCCGGCGGAGGACGTCCTGGAGGAGGAACGTGCGGAAATTCCCGATATGGGCAGGACCATAGACCGTCGGCCCACAACAATAGAAACCGACTTTTCCATCCGGGCTTTGGGCACGGACAGGTTCGCGTTTCCTGGTAAGGGTGTTGTGGAGGTAAGTGTCCATTCGAAAAATTCGCCGCAGGCACAATGGGGGAATAGGGGCATGTGACAAGTAGTTCTTGGGTCCTAGTATTTGGTTTGCTATGGGCGGACAAGTTTATGATCCGATATTGCAAACACATCCTTAGCGTCTCCATGGTCTGGCTTGCATCCGCAGCCCCATCGCTGGCACACCCGATCCCCGACATCCCCGTTGTAGCAACAATAGAAGGGTCTGGCACGACGACAATCGTTGTGGATGTGGATCCAAGGTGCTTCGAGGCGGATCCGGAAGCCGTACCCTACATCACCAAGGGACAACTGGACGGGATGGGGAAGGAGGCCAAGGACAAGTTGCTCGGGAATGCGAGGGAATTCCTGGAGGGCAACATCCAGTTTTCTTTCGAACCGGGCAAATGGTTCCTCCCGGAGTTCGAGTATAGCTTCGATAGCCGCCTCGGGGTCGGGTTCGAGGATCCTGAGGCAGAAGCTACGATCAAAGCCACATGGAGTTCAAACCTTACCCCCAAGACCGACATTTACCGAGTGCGCGCGCTGGATACGGCCGACTACGTGGTGTTGTGCAAAACGGCGGTGGAAGGCCTGCCCAGAATGGATGTACAGGCGTTGTTCCCTTCTGAGGAAAGCTCGGAAGTCGACCTGACCGGCATCCGGCCAAACAGCCTCTGGATGACTGTGGCCAACTTCTTCCGCCAAGGGTTCGTCCATGTCTTGCCGTTGGGATTGGACCACATCCTGTTTGTGTTGGGCATCTTCCTTATGGCCAGGGAATGGAAGCCCCTGTTGTTGCAGGTATCCGCCTTCACAGCGGCCCATACCCTTACACTGGGACTGGCGACATTGGGCTGGGTACAAGTCCCGTCCAAACCTGTAGAAGTCATAATCGCGGGCAGCATCTGCGTGATCGCTTTGCAAAATGTCTTCCGCCCTGCCTATTCGCACAGGCGGCTTTGGATCATTTTCTCTTTGGGGTTGGTCCACGGATTGGGCTTCGCCGGGGCTTTGAAGGAGCTGGAACTGGACATCGAATCCCTCATGGCAGGGCTCATCGGCTTTAACATCGGGGTCGAGGCTGGGCAACTGGCAGTGCTGACGGTGGCCTGGGTGCTTACGTTGCCCTTCGTCGTGCCAGAGGATTACCGCCGCATGGTCGTCATCCCGGTGTCATTAGGTATTTCTGCCACAGGGGGCTACTGGGTGTTCGAACGAATTGCTGGTTGAGCAGACCTTCGAATTGAGGGCAAAGGTGGCATCCCGAGGTTGGAAAGATATCCCCCTCCCTAAACCCTCCAGTTAACATCATCAGAGACCACAAGGAACTTCGGAAGTTCACCTACCAAGTCGCCTTGGATTTCTATGTGCTGACCATGGATAACCAGGTGTCCCTTTCCAAACCCTTGAGGAAAGCCTCCAGGCGCGTAGGCGAGTTCATCGGGAGAGTAAAGGAAGATGCGCTCAAGGAATACCTTTAAACGGCAATCTGCCCGGCCAAAGGAACCCAAGCCCAACTCGAAAACTAAATCGCCGCAGGAATCATGGACTCGGCTATCGCCAGTATCTTCATCGAGAAATGCGAAAGGGTCATATATCGGCTGTAGAAGACCCATGCCCCCCCTTCTTTGGATCCTGGCGTTTTAGGACACAATTTTTGGATCAGGGCCTTTTGAGGGTTTTGGTCGCTGTTTTGGCCGCGGCCATCATATCGTCTGCGAGGGTGCCAGAATAGGCGAGGTTCGGGAAAACGAATGCTCTCCGGCCGAGGATGGTACCGGGCTGGAGGCTGGTGTTGCAGCCGACTTCCGCCCCATCCCCCAACAATGCCCCAAGTTTTCGGAGCCCTGTGGGGACTTGCCTGCCACCGATCTTCACCTTTACCTCCTTTTGGTCGAGGCGGAGGTTCGAGAGGATGACGCCTGCCCCCAAATGGGACCGATTACCGAGGATGGAATCCCCTATATAATTGAAGTGCGGAGTCTGCACATGGTCCAACAACAAGCAGTTCTTATACTCACAGGAGTTCCCGAGCACACAACCCTCCCCTGCGATCACATTCCCCCGGATGTAGACCCCCGGCCGGAGTTCGCAGTCCTTCCCGATCCATGCGGGTCCATGGATTACCCCGAAAGGCGGAAGCTTTGTTCCGTCCCCAATGAAGACGTCGCCTGAAATGGAAAAACCTGGCGGAATGTCCCGAAGGTCGGCTTTTGGAAATCCAAAGGAAGACAGCGCCATGTGGATTTTGGGCACCCAGCTCCAAGGGGTTGATTCGGGGTCAAAAAAATCCCGGAACGGCAAGTGTTCCGGGAGGCTCCAAAGATCTCCAGCGATCATATCTGGACTAATTAAAAAAATGGAGCGGGCGAAGAGATTCGAACTCTCGACCTCCACCTTGGCAAGGTGGCGCTCTACCAACTAAGCTACGCCCGCAGTCGAGTAGGGCACGAGACAATGGAAAGCCGTGGAGGCTGTCAATGCGATAGTGGAAAAAATTTTCCAAGGAGAGGACTAATTGGCGGGAATCCCTGCAGCCTTGCGAAGTTTGTTGACCTCCGCATCCCGGAAGGAATCTGGCACAGGAGCCATCCCCCCGAGGAAAATCGCCTGGGCAACCGTACCGGAATAGATGGCCTCGACAACAGGGAGCAACTTGGCCGCATCGGGTGAGGGGAAGTACAAGTAGCAAGGCATGTGAAGAGGGTAATCCCCAAAATACAAATTTTCGGGGGTCGCACCGAAAGGCTCCCCTGCCCCCATATCCACAGGCAGGGGCTTGGAGTAACCCTCCACGGACAAACTCCCGACCACCGCGATCGCGCCACGCTTGCCGGCAAAGGCTTTTTGTAAGGCCGCTTCGTCAGGATAGCTTTTCACGGAGGGATGGAGGGCATCCTCATGAAGGACATTGTGAAGGAACACTTCCCTTGAGAAAGAAGAGAAAGCGTTGGTGACCATTGGCTCGATCACCCGGCTGGACCATCCCCCGGAAGACCCGGTATCGCCTTTTGCCAAGTCCCTCCAGCTTTCGTGGCGGAGCCGGGCCCGGCTACCGAAGATGGCGCGGAGTTGCTCCTTGGTGATGGACTCGACCGGATTGTCCTTGGCAACAATCACCCGGCAAAGCCTGTAAGCAAGGGGCATTTTGTACATCCCTGGAAGGTCGGGTAGGTTGCCTGGGGAAGGTGCGGCCAGGATGGCCATGTCCACTTTGCCTGCCTGTAATTGCCGGAGAGCGACATAGGAACCAGGCCATCTCGCCTCCAGGCCAAGGGGGGAAGCGACGGTCTCAATGCTGGAGGAAACCCCGCCTTTGAAGAAGTCCGTCCCGGCCAAGCGTACCTTTTGGGCAAAGGAACTCGTGGAAAAAACAAGAGCCAGGGAAAGTGCAGGCAAAAAATTTCTCATTTGGTATCCAATTCGGGCCATTTGACCAGTTTCCGATGTAGGGTCCTCCGACTGATCCCCAGCAAATTGGCGGCCTCGGTACGGTTTCCCTTGGACTGGACCAACGCATTCCTTAAGAGCCGCTTCTCATTCTCCTCCTTGGACAAAGGGGAAGCGCCGGTTGGAGGGGAATACAAAGGGATGCTGGAGGGATCTGGTTGGTGACAGGCCAAAGGAGGGAAGCCTGAGCATAGGGTTTTCTGGACGGGAGCGGGATGGAGGAACCTAGGGTCCAAATCATATTCGTTCACTTCCCCGCCCTGTTTAAGGACGACCAAGTTCTCGCAAAAGTTCCGGAGTTCACGGATGTTCCCGGGCCAAGGGTAGGCCTGGAGGATAGCCATCGCTTTGGCGGATAGGATGACTGGGGGGAAATTGTTTTCCTCGGCAAACTGCTCTAAAAAATGCCCTATCAATAAAGGTATGTCTTCGACGCGGGAGCGAAGGGGCGGAAGCTCGATCATTACAACGTCCAGGCGATAGTAAAGGTCTTCGCGGAATTGTCCTCGGGCGGACATGGCCTTCAAATCCTTGTTGGTCGCACAAACCAAGCGGACATCGACCTCCACAGGATGGATGCTCCCGACCCGCTCGAAGGTTTTCGTTTCAAGGAACCTCAGGAGTTTCACTTGGGTAGAGGCGTCGATCTCGCCAATTTCGTCCAGGAACAACGTCCCCCCGTTCGCAGCTTCAAACCTCCCGACCCGTTTCTCGGACGCCCCAGTAAAGGCTCCTTTCTCGTGGCCGAAGAGTTCGCTTTCCAAGAGGTTGGCCGGCAGGGCGGCACAATGGACAGGGACAAAAGGCTTGCGGGAGCGGGGGCTGTTTTGGTGCAAGGCCTGGGCAAAGAGTTCCTTACCGGTTCCGGTTTCGCCTTGGAGGAGGACGGTCGTGGTAGCCGGCCCGACCAGCTTTACCCTCTCCAGGACATCGGTCAGGCTCCGGGATTTCCCGATGATGCCGCCAAAACTGAACTTCTTGTCCAAGCGCTGGTGGAGCTCCACGTTTTCCGCGCGGGTCTGACGCTCTTTCAATGCCCTCGCCACGATCAGCTCCAGCTCTTCTAAATTCAGCGGTTTGATCAGGAAATGGTAAGCCCCCCGTTTCATCGCCTCGACGGCGAGCTGGATCGTCCCGTAAGCCGTCATCATGATGCAAACCGGTTGGTAAGGCTGTCTGATCGCATGGTCGATCACCGTCATGCCGGATTTCCCAGCCATTTTCAGGTCGGTAATGACAATATCGAACTTCTCCCCGTCCAGGAGCCGGAACGCCTCCTCGGGATTTTCCGCGAGATACACTTCATAATCATCCTCCAACGCCATCTCCAACCCCTCGCGGGTGTGGCGTTCGTCATCTACAATCAGGATGTTGGCAGGCATGAGAATTTTATTCAGGCTTATTGCGGCTGCAATCCTCAAGCAAGCGCGTGCGGCGATACTTCCTAGGGAATTGCAGGGTCACCACCGTACCCATCCCAGGCTTGCTGTCGATACCGATCCTTCCCCCATGTTCGCGCATGATCCGCTGGACGATCATCATGCCCAGGCCGTGCCCCTTGTCTTTTGTAGAGTAATACGGTAGGAAAACCTTGGAAATATCCTCCTCCGCAATCCCCTCTCCGGTATCGGCAAGCTGGAGGAAAATATGCTCGTCATCCCCACGGCAGAGAACCTTTAGGCGCTCCCCTTTCTGCATCGCCTCAAGGCTGTTTTTCAGAAGGTTGAAAAGCACTTGCTTCACTTGGTCCGAATCCCCCTGGATGATCGGATTTTTCTCCAAGAACTCGATCTCGACGCTCAAATTCCGGTTCTCGAACTCCACCCCCTGCACATCCATGACCTCCTTCACAACGAGCAGGAGGTTCAGCTCCTTGAGGTCCGGGGGTTTGGGACGGACGGCCTCCAGGAAATGGGTGATGATACTGTCGAGCCGCTGGACCTCCCGCATACAAACCCCGACGGATGCCGACACCTTGTCAATCCCCTTCCTTTCCCCGAGCTTCTTCAACTTCCGTTCGATTAACTGCAGATGAATGGTCAACGAGTTCAAGGGGTTCCCGAGTTCATGAGCCACCCCGGAAGCCAACATCAACACAGAATTCACCTTCTCGCTCTCGATCAGCTGCTCGGTGGAAATCCGCTCCTGGGTAATGTCCGTGAGGACGACGACGACATTCCGGAGCCTGGAAACCCCGGCACCCTCCTGCATCGGGACAATGTGCAACCGAACCAACCGCTCTTCAGGGTAACTCATTTCAATCTCCCGTGAGATGAAAGCCCCCTCCACATCATTATTGAAAGTGGTTCCCTCCAAACTTTTCCGTAGGTCCGGGACGAGTTTCCAGAGGTTCTCTTTCCCGACGTTCTCCTCCTTCAACCCAATCAGCAACGCTCCCGCCCGGTTGGCATATTCGATGACACCGCCCTCGTCCACCACAAGAACCCCGTCTTTGTACGTATTAAGAACAGTCTCCAACAGGCGCCGGTCACGCATCAAACGCTGGAGCGCCTGGGACAAGTTGGAAGGGTCAAGTTCGTCCAAATTCCCCAGGATGCGGTCTAAAGGGCTTTTCTTTTTTGCCATGGTCAGGAGACAAATTTGCGGTCTTCCCCGGCCAATTCAAGACAAGACCCTCGAAACCAACTCCTTGGCCAAAACCTCCTTCGGCCCGGGCCCCAAAGTGACCTTCTGCCCTTCCCTACCAAGCAACAACAACGTGTTGTTATCGCTCCCGAACCCGCCATCCCTGCTTCCCTTCCCAACATAATTGCCAGCGATCCAGTCCAAGTCCTTCTCTTCCAACTTCTTCCTGGCATTGGCCTCCAGCTCCTCAGTCTCAGCACAAAAGCCGACAACGATTTGCCCCTCCCGTTTCCGGGTAGACATAGCCCAAAGGATATCCGGATTGGGAACCAACTCCAAGACCAACCTCTCCGCCCCCTTTTTCAGCTTGTGGGAATGGACATCCGCAGGCCGCCAGTCCCCCACCGCCGCAACCGAGATGAAGCAATCGCAGTTCTCAAAAAGATCCTCCACCACATCACACATTTCAAGTGCAGTCTCCACCTCATGAAATTGCAAACCAACCGGGGCGTCTAATTGGACAGGGCCACTGACCAAGTCGACGTCATAACCGGCCTGCACCGCGGCGGCCGCCACGGCATACCCCATTTTCCCCGAAGACGGGTTCGAAATATACCGCACAGGATCCAACCACTCCCGGGTCGGCCCGGCCGTGATTAATAATTTCTTCTTTCTTGCATTCATTGGGTACCGCACAAAATACGCGCCATCCTTATTCGAAACCTTCCAAAATGGAAAACGCCAAATCCCACCCGCAACAAGAAAACGCATGGCTCAACATCGGGCTGAATGTCATTGTGCCCACACTCATCATGTCCAAAGGGCCGAAGATGGAGTTCATCCAAAGCCTCGCAGCCAATGCAGGGATAAAGCCCGGCGTTTTCGCCATGATGGTAGCCCTGCTCTTCCCTCTCGGCTACGGAATCTACGACTTTTACAAACGCAAAAAGTACAACTTCTTCTCCATCCTCGGCTTTTGCAGTGTCCTGCTAACCGGCCTCATCACACTTTTTGAAATCCCGAAGGAATGGATCGCCGTCAAAGAAGCCGCCATCCCCGCGCTCTTCGGCATCGCCGTCCTCATCTCCCTCGTCACAAAAAAGCCCCTCGTCCGGCTCTTCATCTTTAACGACCAAGTGATGCAAGTCCACAAAGTGGAAAACATCCTCCGAGAAAAAGGCAATACCTCCGCCTTCGACAAACTCCTGGTCCACTGCACGTACCTCCTCGCCTTCTCCTTCTTCCTCTCCTCCGTCCTCAACTTCGTCCTGGCCAAAGTCTTCATCCAATCCGAAACCGGCACGGAAGCCTTCACCCAGGAAATGGGCAAAATGACCTTCTGGAGTTACATCATCATCATGGTGCCCAGCATGGCCATCATGATCTTGATCCTCTACCGCCTCATCAACGGCATCCACGCCCTCACCGGACTGAAAATGGAAGAAGTCCTGGGGCAACCAGAACATGGGAATGCTTCCCCGCCCGCCTGACCAGGTAGACCGGATTGCTCAAGTTGAACATTGGTAGACACTTCCCTGTCAACTCGGTCAAAAGGGTAAATTAGGTCAATATCTACTACCCCTCTACCAAGCCCAAGAAATTCCGATAGAGCTGTAGCCCTTTGGCCTGGCTTTTTTCCGGGTGGAATTGGGTGGCGAAGCAATTGCCGCGATGGACGCCGCTGGTGAACTCCTGGCCTCCGTAGTCGCTGCGGAACCAATCCACGGAAGGGTCGGGGTTTTCCCCGTAGTAGCTGTGGACGAAGTAGTATTGCTCCGATTGGCCTAGGCCTTCCTGGAGCGGGGAGCCTTCGACGAAGGTGGCGTTGTTCCAGCCCATGTGGGGGACTTTGAATTCCTGAGGCAGGCGGAAGCGTTTGACCTTGCCTGGGAAGATCCCGAGACCATGGGTATCACCTTCTTCGGAGAACTCGAACAGGAGTTGGAAGCCAAGGCATATGCCGAAGAAAGGTTTGTCGGCGGCGATCCAATCCCGGATCAGTTGGTCGAATCCGGTCTCCTCCAGCTCGCGCATGCAGTTCATAATCGCCCCCTGCCCAGGGAATACGAGGGCATCCGAACTATCGGCCGCTTCGGGTTTGGTGATGTATTCCGTCGTAGCCCCGCAGTGTTCGAACGCCCGCTGGACACTCCGCAGGTTGCCCATCCCCGGGTTAATGATGGCGACTTTTGGCATTGGGATAGCTCAGGTAAGCAAGCCTTTCGTGGAGGGCAGTTGTCCATCCAAATGGGGATCGATGCGGGTGGCTTGGTCCAGGGCGCGGGCAAAGCCTTTGAAAATGGCTTCGGAGATGTGGTGCGGCTCGCTCCCGTACTCCAACTGGATGTGGAGGTTGCAGGCGCAGGCATTGGTAAACGCCTGGAAAAATTCTTGGACCAAGCAGATGTTAAAATCCTTGATCATGTAGTTGGCGGTCTTGACGTTGTAGACAAAGTGCGGGCGGTTGCTGAGGTCGATGACGACGCGAGCCAGGGTCTCGTCCATCGGGAGGTAAACGAAGCCGTAGCGTTGGATGCCGAGCTTTTTCCCTAGGGCTTCCTTGACAGCTTGGCCCAGGACGATGCCGACATCCTCGACTGTGTGGTGGTAGTCGACATCCGTGTCGCCTTCGGCCTGGACATCGAGGTCGAATTGGCCATGCCGGGCAAACAGCTCCAGCATATGGTCAAGGAATGCGACCCCGGTACGGGATTGCACGATCCCGGAACCGTCGACCTTGATGGCAAGCCGGATATCCGTCTCACCGGTCTTTCGTTCAATTTCGGCGACGCGTTGTTGTTCTTCTTCTGGTTGTTCTACTTCTTCCGCCATAGCTCGATTGAGTTTTCCAAAGTTTGCATTTCCAGGTCAGTCCCGATGGTTATCCGCAGGTAACTGTCCGTCAAAGGATGTTTTCCAAAATATCGCACAAGGATTTTCTGAGATTTGAGGTGGGTGAACAGGTTTTGGGCGACTGCCGGCCCGGAATCCCCGGCTGCGTTTTGGGGACGGGTAAGGATGAAGTTGGTCTGGCTCGCGTAGGTTTGCCAACCCCATGCCGAAAGCCTTCCAGTGAATTCATGCCGGGTCTTCTTTACGGCATCCAGGCAGCGGTTAAAATATTCCCGGTCTTCGAACGCGGCCTGAGCACCGGCCTGGGCAAGGCGGTCGACATTGTAAACGTCGCGGACGCCGTGGAGGATCTCGATTAACGAAGGGTCGCCCAAGCCATAACCGACCCGTAACCCGGCCAAGGAGTAAGACTTGGAGAATGTGCGTGTGATGAACAGGTTCGGATAATCCTGGAGTAGGGAGGTGGCGTTTTCATGCGCAAAGTCAGCATACGCTTCGTCGACGACAAGCAGGCCTCGGTAACCTTCGAGGATCTTCCGGAGTTGGGCGTTTGGAAAACCGGTGCCGGAAGGCGCGTTGGGCGAGGTCAGGAAGAAGATGGGGCAGTCTAAGCCGCAAATTTTATCCACCGGGAGGGAAAAACTGGGATCATATTCCAAAACCTCCAATTCCGCGCCCTGTAATCCGGCAAGCACTGGGTACAAGGAATAACCTGGCAGGATGGTCCCCAACTTCCCCCGGCCTGAGGCGACAAAGCTCCGGACAAGCACGTTCAGCACATCGTCTGACCCGTTCCCTAGGATAACCCGGGAAGGATCGATCCCGTGCCCTTTGGCAATGGATTCACGCAACGCTCTGCCATCCGGGCTGGAGTAGAGCCGCAAGCCATCGACTTGGGCAGCGATGGCCTCCTTTACCTTGGGGCTGGGCGGGAAAGGGTTTTCATTGGTATTGAGCTTCACCCAACCCGTCGTGTCCGGCTGCTCGCCCGGAACATATCCCTTGTGGCCACGGATGTGGGGTAACAAAGGGAATTCGAAATCCCCGGAGGCATTCATGAAAAGCGGATTTCCAAGGAATTCCCATGGGCATCCAATTGCTCCATGGAACTGAACTGCCTGACCGTCGCACGCGCCTTTTGCAAGCTATCGGTGTCATAACGCACGATGCTGGAGCGCCGTAGGAAGTCGGTAAGCCGGAGCCCGCTGAAGGCCCGACCGGAGAAACCGGTGGGCAAAGTATGGCTAGGCCCAGCGGTAAAGTCACCCAGTACGGTCGGACTAAGCGGCCCTTGGAGGATGGCACCAGCGGTCGTGATTTGCTCGGTCAGGGGTTCGATTTGGGAGTCCTCCACATGCAGCTCCATGTGCTCGGGGGCAATGAGGTTTGCAACCTCCACGGCGTCTTCCCATTCCGGACAAACCAACACGACAAAGTTCTTCTCCAGGATCTTGGCGATGGCGGCCCCATGGCTTAACTTCGCAGCCTGGGCCTGGATTTCGGAATCAATGGCCGGGAGTTGGGCTTCGGAACGGATGGCCAGGTAAATCCTCTCCTTCCCTGACCCATGTTCGGCCTGGGCCAACAAGTCCGCAGCAATAAAACGGGGGTCTGCAGTCTCGTCCGCAATGATCATCACCTCGCTCGGCCCGGGCAACAGATCCACCCCGACCGTCCCGAAAACCTGCCTCTTCGCCTCCATCACGTAGGCGTTCCCCGGGCCAAAGATCTTGTCCACTGCCGGAATGGTGTCCGTGCCAAAGGCCATGGCACCGATCGCCTGCACCCCACCCACTTTGTAAACTTCGTCCACGCCGCACAGGTGGAAAGTCGCCAACAATTCCGGGGCGACCGAACCGTCCGCACCCGGAGGAGTCGTAGCGGCCATTTCCTGCACCCCTGCCAATTTCCCGATCGCGCAACTCATCACAACTGTCGACACCAAGGGGACTTGCCCGCCAGGAACATAACATCCGACCCTGCGGATCGGGTAGTACTTCTCCCCCACTGTCGCGCCGTGGGGATTTTTGGCGGACCAGGACTGTGGGATCGTCTTGGCATGGAATTCCCGAACATTGGCAATGGACTCATAGATCGAAGCCCGTTGGACATCCGACAACCCTTCCGCGGCCTTAGCCAATTCTTCGGGTGAAACCCTCAATGCAGAAGCAGGGACAACCGCTTTGTCGAATTGTTTGGTATACTCGGAAACGGCGGCATCCCCCCTGCGGGCAATGTCAGCCAATATCCGCGAAACCGTTTCCCGAACCTGGGCAGAATCCCCGGACTTTCCAAAATACTCCTCTAGCTTCTCCTCGAGGTTTCCAAATGGGGCGTTGAGCAACAACATCGTAACGGGTCATGAAAGTGAAGCACACTGCAAAGGATTGCCCTGGAAGCAATCCAAATGCCCGAAATCTACTAGGCACCCAGAAAATCCTTCAGCACCTCCCCGTCAGCAAGGCGAACCGGCCGTTCGAGCTGATCCAGGTAATAGGAGCGGGGATCCAGGCCGAGCAGATGGTAGACCGTCGCAGCCACATCCTCGGGAGAGACCGGTTTTTCCACGGGTTCTGATGCGGTGTTATCGGACTTCCCATAGGCTTGGCCACCTGGGATTCCTGCCCCGGCCATCCAGACGGTGTTGCACCTTCCCCAGTGGTCTCGCCCGGCGTTTTTGTTCACTTTGGGGGTACGGCCGAATTCGGTGTTCCAGAAGACAAGGGTGTCGTCCAGCAAGCCACGGGAGTAGAGATCGTTAATGAGACAGGCGATCGGTTGGTCGACTTGCGGGACAAGCCGATCCTTGAGCCCGGTAAAGTTGTCCTTGTGGGTATCCCAGGTCGTATCGACGCCAGGTTTGTCCCGATGCCAATATACGGTGACCAACTTGACCCCTGACTCCAGGAGACGCCTGGCAAGCAGCAGGCTTTGGCCAAATGGGCGCATCCCATAGCGCGCGCGCTCCCTTTTCCCTTCTGCGGCCAAGTCGAATGCCTTGGCGACCTGGGGGGAGGTCAACAAACCGATGGCTTGCTTGTTGACGGAGTTGAGGTCGGCCAGGTCAACTGATTCCCCCAAACCACCTCGGAAATGGTCAAATTGCTGCATCAAGCCCAACCGCCCGTCTAAGCGGGGGCGGGTAAGGCCTTCAACAGGGGAAAGGTTGGGCACTTGGAAAACTTCTTCAACCGGATGCTTTTCGACGACAAACGGGTCAAATTGCCTGCCCAGGAAACCGGCATGCTGCCCAGGAGTCACAAACCCGGCGGTCGTCCCGATGACTTCGGGTAAGGCCACGAAGCTGGGCTACCCTGGCCTTCCTGGGGAGAGTTTGGACACCACGGACCCAATGTGGGGGAAGTCGGAAGGACGGGCACCAAAGTTTTCACGGGAGAGGGGGTGTTTGTGGCCAGTCAGCATCCAGTGGGCGCTGGTGGAGTGGTTATTGTCGGTGTGGGAAACCGACCGAATGAAACCGATCTTGTCCGAAACACTGGCCAAGCCAGGTATCAACTCGGATATCAATGCGTCATTGGGCACATTCCGCAAGGGATTGAAAGGGCCGCGAATTTCGGAAGGTGCGCCTGGCTTCATGTCGAACAAGTCGATGTGGCTCGGCCCGCCCCACATGAAAAGCATAAGGCAGCGTTTGGCTTTCCCGAAGGATCTGGGAAAGTGTTTGGCATTACCGCCATTGGCCAATAATTCAGGCAAGCCAATACCCAACGGGGCTAACCCGCCGACATGTAGCATGACCCGGCGAGAGAACTGGCAACGGCTGACTACGGAACCATCTCCAAGCATTCCAAACATTAAATAACGAATAGTGATCAGCCAGTAACCAGCAAGGTCGAAAAGACGGATAAAAAAGGAGCGCAGTTATTTAAATTGGTGATAATCCGCCTTGGCTGGCAGGCTGTCTTCAGGCCCAACCTGAATTTTTTGATGGCTGAAACGCAAAACGACTATGATCCGGTAGAGGAGTACCCTGAAGAAGTTGCCTAAGAACCCTTGCAAGTCCTCCTCATTGGGGATGAAGAGCAATCTGTGAAATACTTAGTGTTGTGGCTCTAGGCCCAATACAATGTCTCCAACTGCATAACCCCTGATGAAGGTTTGTAACTCGCCTTGATCGGGGATTATCCGCTGATCATTTCGGATATCACGGATCCTGACAAAGGTTGGCCGGTGGAGAAGAGAAGTCATTGAAACTCTTGGCAATGCAAGGATCAAGTACCACAGGATCATCCTTACCCCCAAGGTCGACCCACACTTTGTATTGGACGTGATTCGCGCCAAGGTAGTACACCGCTACTTGGTCAAGCCCATCAAAAAGCTATCCCTGCTCTACACGATCGAGAAGGCCTACGATACGCTGGAGAACGACGGATTGCGGCTAGACACCAAACAATACGACATCGAGAAGCACCGGGTAGGAAGGAAGAGTGAGGACATCTGAGGCCTACGGGAGTTCGGTCCCTGGCCACGACCATCCTTACGAGTCCGGGAAATCGAAAAAAGAATCCGGAATTTCACTATTCAATAGAACCAAGCTGATCAGGAGGGTATTGACGTGTTTTCGCCCCTGGTAAGACTCGAGGTTTTTGGGGAACCTAATCCCGTTGGCAAAAACATCCCCCCTTTGGTGGATTTGGAGACCCTGGTTATCCTCCGTGAGAAGGATTCGGCCGCTGGCCGCATCGACCAGACGGTCATAATATATAACGTCTTTATATTGGAAACGGAGCTTATAACAAGGTGCCCCCTGGTATCGGGTAAGTTCCCGGAACCAAACATCCCTCCTGCGGTGATCCGTTGCTTTTAAAAAATTCAAGTTTTCCAAGGCTCCTACGATCATGGTCTCCAACCTCCCGGAATCCAACACGGCGACCTGCTTCTTACCGCTGGCCTTGTCCAACCGCATCCAGTAACCTTCCAAGCCATTCGTGGAACGGATGTCGACGATATCCCCGGACTGAAGTTCGATCCTCTGGCACATTGGCTTTTTAAGGAACATCCTGAAGTTTCCGGGAACTTTCCCCTCTCCAGGCTCCAAGACTTGTCCTTCGTAGTAAATTGTCCGGACGGAATCCAATAAATTCTCCTGCCCGTAGTAAGACCTTGCTAGATCAATGATTTGAACCGGGTCGACCAAATCTTTAGCTGGCAAAACATAATTGCCAAGGATCACTACCAAAAAAGCCAAGGCAACCTTGCAGGGGGTAATGGGGAAAAAAGGTTGCATCGGAACAAACTTGCGACTGGTGGCACAGCTGGCAAATTAGACAATGCGCCTAGTACAAAGGGACTTACTCCCACTCGATAGTGGCAGGAGGTTTTGAGCTGATATCCAAGACCACCCGGTTTACCCCCTTCACCTCGTTGATGATACGGTTGGATAGGAGCTGGAGGACTTCATGGGGAATATTGGCCCAGTCCGCGGTCATGGCATCCACACTTTCGACCAGGCGGAGGGCGACAACATTGTCATAGGTCCGCTCGTCCCCCATTACACCGACCGTCCGGACGGGGAGAAACACACAAAAGCTTTGCCAAAGTTTGTAGTAGAGGTCGTGGCGGTACATTTCCTCCTCTAGGATCGCATCGGCCTCACGAAGCACGGACAGGTTTTCCCTGGTAATTTCACCGATCACCCGGACCCCCAACCCAGGCCCAGGGAAGGGCTGCCGCCATAGGACTTCTTTGGGCAAGCCCAGTTCCGCACCAAGGGCGCGGACTTCGTCTTTAAAGAGTTCCCGCAGCGGTTCGATCAGCTTAAGGTTCATCTCCTTTGGAAGGCCGCCGACATTGTGATGGCTTTTGATCACGGCAGAAGGGTTCCCCTCGATATTCACGCTCTCAATAACATCGGGGTACAAGGTTCCTTGCCCAAGGAATTGGACATCGCCTATTTCCTTGATGGTGGCTTCGAATACCTCGATGAACACGCGTCCGATGATCTTCCGCTTCTGCTCTGGCTCCATGACCCCTTCCAATGCATCAAGGAACTGGTCGGTAGCATCCTTGACGATAAGGTTGAGATGGAAATGGTCGCCATAGAGCTTTTTGACCCGATCCCGTTCATTCTTCCTCAGGAGTCCGTTATCGACAAAAACACATGTCAATTGGTCACCGATCGCCCTGTGCAAAAGGGCTGCTGTAACGGAAGAGTCTACCCCTCCGCTGAGCCCCAGGATGACATGTTTTTCACCCACCTTGTCACGAATTTCGGAAATAGCCTTGTCAATGTATCCAGACATCGTCCAGTTCGATTCGCACTTACAAACCTTGAACAAGAAGTTTTCAATTATCTCACGGCCGTGATAGGTATGCACCACTTCGGGATGGAACTGCATCCCGTAGAAGTTCCGAGACCGGTTCTCAATGACGGCACAACTGGAATTCTCTGTGGAAGCACAACGGGAAAAACCGGTAGGTAGCCCTTCGATCCTGTCACCATGGGAATTCCAAACCAAGGAGGTTTCAGGAAGCCCTTGGAGCAAAGGGCAATCCTTGCTTTCGACCTTCAAATTTCCCCGCCCATACTCACGTTGGTTGCTATGCCCAACCTTACCGCCAAGCATATGTGACATCAGTTGAAGCCCATAACAGATACCCAGCACGGGCACTCCTAACTCAAATACCTGGGGATCCGGGCGCGGTGAATTATCTACCAGCACACTCGAAGGCCCACCTGAAAGGATGATCCCAGAGACCCCTTCTGCTTCCAGCTTTTCAGCAGGAGTGCCGAACGGATAAATTCGGGTGTAAACTTCACACTCCCGGATCCGCCTGGCAATTACCTGAGTGTACTGGGATCCAAAATCCAATACTGCTATCAAACCCATTTCCTGTTTCTCCGTTAGGCCTTCGCCCTTAGAAATGCAACCTAAGGTTCAAGTGCCCACATTCTGGGCATTCACTTTGTTTTTCATCGCGGGTACCACTGAAAAGGGTGCCACACTTGATACAATAAAACAGGTGCCGACGGCTTCCACGTTGGTAGAAGGCACCGTCCTTACGGTCGTAGTAGAGGAAGAGCAAACCAATGCAAATTCCGGAGCCACAAAAAGTCAGGAAATAAATCCAACCGAGTGACAGCACGTTGGACCTGTGGTTTGGAATGGAAGGGCTTCAAGTTTAACCAAGCCACAGGGCATCGGATAAAGAAACTTGCGCCACCCAGGGCAGGGGTACTTCCCCTCCCCTTTCGCTTCTTCCAGGGATTCCGGTTCGCCTGCAGCAGCCTCCTCGGCCTTG
>JAYPDO010000014.1:0-18867 GCA_038125285.1 Opitutia bacterium | reverse complement strand
GTGCAGGAGCGTCAGCAGCCTCAGCGAAAGTTGGGAGGGGAGTTTCTTCAGATGGTTCCTGGGAAACCTCCGGAACCTCGGCCTTGGCTTCAGCTACCTGTGCAGGGGCGTCAGCAGCCTCAGCCACAGTTGGGAGAGGAGTTTCTTCAGATGGTTCCTGGGAAACCTCCAGAACCTCTTCCTTGACTTCTTCTACTACAGGTGCGGCTTCCGCTTCTTTGGCGGACGGCTTCTTGCCTGACTTTCGCTTGCTGTACCCTTCGTCGGAGGCATCAATCAGCTCGATAAAAGCCATGTCGGCAGCGTCTCCCAAGCGAGGAACAAGTTTGTAAATGCGGGTGTACCCGCCCTCACGCTTGGTAAACTCCCCAGCAAGATCGTTGAAAAGCCGATTTACGGCGTTCATGTCCCGGACACGGGACAATGCGAGCTTGCGCAAATGATGCTTGCGCAATTTTTCATCAGTCGCGTCTGCCTTCTTCGCAAGGGTGATTATCTTCTCGATGAAGGGGCGCAGTGCTTTGGCTTTGGGCAGGGTGGTCTTGATCCGTTTGTTGCGGATCAATGCGGCGGCCAAATTGGCCATAAGGGCTTCGCGGTGCTCTTTTTTGCGACCGAGCTGGTGTCTGTGTTTGGCGTGGCGCATTGGAAATTCCCGGGTTGGGGGTTCGGAAGAGTGTCAGTTAGAGAGAGATTTATGCCTCGCGTGGCGAGGCGGGTTCGAGCAATCGTTCGTCAATTTTCATCCCGAGTGAGAGACCAAGTTGTTCTAGCTTCGCCTTAATTTCATTGAGGGATTTCTTACCAAAGTTCCGGTACTTGAGCATCTCGTTTTCTGACTTGAGTGCCAACTCTCCGACAGTAGTGATGTTTGCGTTGTTCAAGCAATTGGCCGCACGGACAGAGAGCTCGATTTCATTGACGCTCATGTTGAGCAGGTTGCGGAGACGGTTTTGCTCTTCGGAGACTTCACGCACTTCGTTCTCGAACTCGATGTCCACGACGGATACTTCGTCGAAAACGTCGAGGTGGTGACGAAGGATCTGGGTGGCTTCCTTGAGGGCATCGTCAGGAGTGACCCGTCCGTCCGTCCAGATCTCAAGGATCAACTTGTCATAGTCCGTTATCTTACCGACACGGGTGTTCTCAACCGTATAATTGACCCGTGTGACAGGGCTGTAAAGGGAGTCGATGGCGATCACGCCGATCGCTTGATCTTCCTTTTTGTTGTCTTCGGCTACACGGAAGCCCCTGCCTACGGAAACTTCGAACTCGGCATAGACCCGCTGCTTCTTGTCAATGGTCAGTACGATTTGGTCCTTATTTACAATGTCAATACCTGAAACCAGGGAAATGTCACCCGCAGTAACCTCCCCTTCTTTGTCAATGTCGAGAATGAGGGTTGTGGAGTCGCGGGACTCAGACTTAAGAAGAACCTTCTTTAAATTGAGGACGATATCAGTGACGTCCTCAACGATGTTCTCCACGCTTTGGAATTCATGCTGGATGCCATCCATTTTAAAAGATGAAATGGCGGCTCCATCGATGGAACTGAGGAGAATACGGCGGAGGGAATTGCCAATAGTGTGGCCATAGCCTGATTCAAAGGGCTCGGCCTCGAAGCGAGCGTAGGTATCGGAGGCAGTGTCCTCTACCTTGATGAGACGATTTGGAAGTTCGAATTTGCCGACTCGTTTAGCCATGGTGATTAAAAGGGGGAAAAGGTGGAAGGTTGGAAAGGTTTGTAGCGATTGGTAAATCCGGAAAGACCCGGAAATTAGCGGCTGTAAAACTCGACGATCAGCTGCTCATTTATACCCATCTCCATTTCCTCGCGCTCTGGGAGGCGGTTTACGGTGCCACGAAGGCCATCTGGGTCGAGCGCAAGCCAAGAAGGTAACACTCGTGCAGTGCTCTCTTCTAGGGAACGCGTGGCAAGCTGGCGGGAAGAAGTCTTCTCACGAACCTCAATCACATCACCAGGATTAACTTCGTAACTGGGTATGTCGACTTTGATGCCGTTCACGCGGATGTGGCCATGTCCAACGAACTGGCGAGCGGCCGAACGAGTTTTGCCAAAACCAAGGCGATAAACAGCATTGTCGAGACGGCACTCGAGCTTACGGAGAAAAATCTCACCGGTAACCCCACGTTGGCGTTTTGCTTTTTCAAATGTAAGGCGGAATTGTTTTTCAGTCAGCCCGTACATAAAGCGGAGCTTTTGCTTTTCATTGAGGCCAGCACCATACTCGCTGACCTTGCGACGATGACGGGGTCCATGTTGGCCTGGCAGGTATTTCTTGCGCTCGAACGCTTTGTTCGGCGGGAATATTGCCATGCTGAAGCGGCGGTTTATGCGAGTGGTCGGGCCAGTGTAACGTGCCATGGGTCAAATGAGTTTTGTTGTTTGAGAGATCGGGTGGCAGGAAAAAAGAATCCGGAGTTAAACGCGACGGCGCTTAGGAGGACGGCAACCATTGTGCGGAACCGGGGTCACATCGACAATGGAGGTGATGGCCAATCCAAGAGATTGGAGGGCACGGACAGCGGAGTCTCGCCCCATGCCTGGGCCACAAACCTTGACGACAACTTCTTTAAGCCCGTGGGACATAGCGACACGACCGGCGTCTGTAGTAACAACCTGGGCTGCATAGGCCGTTGATTTACGGGAGCCACGGAAATTGCATTTTCCTGAACTAGACCAGGAGATCGTGTTCCCCTTCATGTCGGTAATATTTACTTTAGTGTTATTGAAGGTTGCCATCACATGGACGATCCCATGGGTAATATTCTTGCTGCCTTTGGCGCGACGGATTTTAACTTCGGCAAGCTCGCTTTTTAGGAGATCCTCGGCAGTCTCTTCCTTTTTGAGCGGCTTAGCTTCTTCTTGGGATCCATCAGCAGTCGGCACGCCTTCACCGACATCTGACTTAGGCTCAGGCTTTTCCTCCGTCTTGGCAGCAGCCTTTTCCTTGGCGGCAGGTTTTTCCTGGGCTTCTTCAGCCTTGGCCTCGGGCTGCTACGAGGATGACTCCTCAGCAGGCTCAGTGGCGGCTTCGTTCTCTTCAGGGGCCGGGGTAGATTCTTTATCTTCGCTCATGGTGTAAAGGGGGATGGGGAATGTCTTGCCTTGAAGGCAAAGGAGCCTCCGGCAGTACAGGAAACTTAAAATAGAAGGAGTTTAGCTCTTGCGCAAAACACCGATAGTCTTCTTGAGACCCTTGCGGGTTCGGGCGTTGGTGCTGGTTCGTTGCCCACGGACTGGCAGGCCACGCTGATGGCGGAGGCCACGGTAGGACTTAATGGCTTGCAGGCGTTTCATGTCGCCTGCCACTTGGCGACGCAGGTCACCCTCAACTAGCCAGGGATCTTCAACACCTTCCGCGCTGCGGTCGGTAATGAGGGTAGCGAGTTGGTTCAATTGCTCTTCGGACAATTCACGGATACGGATATTCGGGTCTATACCACTTTCGGCGACGACAATTTTCGCACGGTGCGGACCAATGCCGTAGACATAGCGCAAACCGTATTCCAGCTTTTTGTTATTGGGTATTTCTACTCCGAGAAAACGAGCCATCTGAGGTGTAATTTGGGGGGTTGGATTTGGAAAAAAGAAGTGGGAAAATACGAATTCCTTCCATCTTGGAAAGCTAAATTTTACAAAAAGTTAAAATTTCTGGTTTTTTGTCTGTAACCAGGATGGTATGCTCGAAATGGGCTGAAAGGCTACCGTCCCTTGTGACTGCAGTCCAGCCGTCAGGGAGCACATCCACTTCATGGTGACCGGCATTTACCATGGGTTCGATGGCCAAAGTCATCCCGGCACGCAAACGGGGACCATCACTTTTCCGACCGAAGTTAGGAATTTGGGGTTCCTCGTGCATAGTCTTCCCTACCCCATGACCTACAAAATTACGTACGATGCTTAGATTGCGGCCTTCGATGAATTGTTGGATCGCATAGGAAATATTCCCGACCCGATTCCCTGGACGTGCTTGGGAAATCCCGATTGCCAAAGCTTCTTGGGTACAGTCGAGGAGGAATTGCGCATCTTCGCTAATCTCACCGACTGGTACAGTCCTGGCGTTATCCCCGACATAACCATTGTAGCGTACCACGACATCAAGGGAAACAATGTCCCCATCGGCAACGACCCGTCGGAGACTGGCGACACCATGCACCACTTCCGAATTGATCGAAATACAGGTGAAGGAAGGGAAACTCATGGAGCCGTTTCGGTAATTGTAACAAGCACTTTCCGCCCCCAACTCATCCATTTTGGCCTTAGCGATTTGATCCAGTTCTTGTGTGGACACGCCTGGTTTGGTGTGGCTGGCCATGTGCTCCAGGACTTCAGCGGCAACTTGGCAGGCGTCCCTGATTTGGTCAATCTCCTTCCGTCCTCTTACAATGACTTTCGGCATGGGGGGAAGTTCCTTCAACTGAGAGAATGCATATCAGCCAATATCGTAACGGTGATACACTACGCCACACTCGGCTCCGGAATGGGAACAAGGTTCAGGATTGACCCATGTTCAGGAAAAAGGCGACAACCCCTAAGAGGAACAATCCTGCGGATGCTAACAAAAGTGGTTTCCAGTGGGTTATCGTCGCGGCGATTTGTTCAGTATCCACTGAGTGAGTTTGTGCGCGATTTCGACCCTTCATGCGTCCTTTCTTTAAGAACCCATCATAGTGACGCTGTAGAAGGTGAGTCTCAACTTGGCGCATCGTGTCAAGCATGACGCCCACAGTAATAAGCATCCCAGTACCGCCAAAGAATGTAGCAACAATGTATGGAATTCCAGCGAAATTAAGGATCAAGTCTGGGAAAACCGCGACTGTAGTCAAAAAAACAGCACCCGCAAAAGTAAGGCGAGTCATGACGAAATCGAGGTACTGGGCTGTTGGACTACCCGGACGGATTCCAGGGATGTAGCCGCCATTCTTTTTTAAATCATCTGCAATTTGTACGGGTTTGAACATGATGGAGACCCAGAAATAGCTAAATATGAGGATCAATCCACCGTAAGTCAGATAATAGAACCAGCCACCCCGGCTGAGGAAGTTCGCCATAGTCTGGAACATGGTGTTATCGGTCCAAGCGTAAATCTGCTGTAGGATCTGCTGGGGGAACATGAGGATGGCGCTAGCAAAGATGACCGGCATAACCCCTGCATAATTAATTTTGAGTGGCAGGAAGGAACTCTGACCGCTGTACACTTTGCGCCCAACTACCCGTTTGGCGTACTGGATCGGAATTTTCCGCAATGCCTGCGTCATGGCGACAATCCCCATAGTCACAACAATCAAAAGGGCTACCATTCCAAGAACCTGTGGCCAAACGGATAAGTTGGAGAAGGTGTTCTGACCGAAAAAGTGACGGTAAAAGGTAATGCAAGCGTTGGGCAGGCTAGAGATAATCCCAATAGTGATCAAAAGGGATATCCCGTTTCCAATTCCCCTTTGGGTTATCTGCTCCCCGAGCCACATCATGATAACGGTTCCCGTTGTCATGATAATCATGGATCGAATGAGGAACCATACATGGCTTTCGGAAACGACAATCCGGCCAAATTGTGTAATAAAGTCCTGGCTTTGGCCAATCAGGCTACCAGGATTATTATCCAAAGCCATTAGAAGCAGCAAGGACTGGATCAAGCATATGATAATTGTAAGATACCTGGTGTATTGGCTGATCTTTTGTCGGCCGATATCGCCTTCCTGCTGCAGGCGGGCAACCCAGGGTACAACGGCACCAGCCAATTGCATGATGATCGAAGCACTAATGTAAGGCATGATACCCAGGGCAAAAACAGAACCCTTGAGTAGGGCGCCCCCAGTGAACATATCATAAAAACCCAGCAAAGAACCCCCTGTGCCGGTTTGTTCGGCCATGAAGTTTTGGAGCGGAAGGGGGTTAATCCCTGGCAAAGGAATATTTGCACCAACTCGGGCAATGAAAATCAGGGCGGCGGTGAAAAGGATCCGATTACGGAGTTCAGGGATTTTCAGACAGTTGGTAAAGGCGTTGAGCATCGGCTTAGGTGCGTCTCAGTATTTTTGGTCGTGTCTCCCGCAATTGGTACCTGCGCGCTGGGATGTCAATAAATGGCGGTCTTCCCCAACTTCCTTAAGCAGTAACAATCTCGCCTCCGGCTGCGGTTATCTTCTCCTCAGCTGATTTGGAGAACTTATTTGCTTTGATTTTAACTGCGGTTTTAAGTTCACCGTTACCGAGAATTTTAACGCGCGGGGCACTGGAACGTACGAGTCCAGCCTTGACCAAGGCTTCCTTGTCGATGACTCCGTCCCCTTCAACACGGGAAAGGTCGCCAACATTAACAATGGCATACTCAGTGCGGAATTGATAATTGCTAAAACCACGTTGGGGAAGTTTGCGGTAAAGTGGCATTTGGCCACCTTCGAAACCAGGCTTAGAGCTGTTGCCAGAACGTGACCCGGCACCCTTGTGGCCGCGTCCGGATGTCTTGCCATGGCCATTGCCATGCCCACGTCCAACGCGTTTGGTTGCGTGGGTGTCATTGGAGCCGCCTGTGATATGGTCGGTATTCATCGTAAATTAGAGGAGGGGATTTGAAAAACTTGGATTAAACCCGAAAGGCAGGCATTATGCACTAGCTTCTCCGGGTTGGTAGTCACGGAGGCTACGAATATGATCAGGGGAACGTAGTTTGCGTAATCCGGCGATAGTGGCATTGACAACAGCCAAAGGAGTGTTGGAGCCAAGCGACTTGGTCAGGACGTTTTTGACCCCAGCTGCCTCTAGCACGGCACGAACACCTCCTCCGGCGATGACACCTGTACCAGGGGCTGCTGGCCGGAGGAGAACCTTACCGCCATCGGATTCGCCGAGTACATGGTGGGGTACAGTATCTTCCAGAACTTCAACTGAAAACATATGCTTGCGGGCTTTTTCGGTACCCTTACGGATGGCTTCGGGAACTTCCTTCGCTTTGCCATAGCCGACGCCTATCTTACCTTTTTGGTCACCGGTAACAACCAAGGCTGCGAAGCTGAAGCGTCGACCACCTTTGACGACCTTTGCGGAACGGTTGATGGTGACAACCTTTTCAAAGAGTTCCGGGTCGTCGGAGCTGTTCGAGTCGAGGGTCTGAATGCTGGATGCTCTGCTCATGGGGATAGTAAATTAGAATTGGAGGCCGGCCTGCCGTGCCGCGTCTGCGAAGGCTTTAACACAACCGTGGTAACGGCGGCCAGCACGGTCGAAGACAACTTGGGTGATGTTGGAGGAGGATGCCTTTTCGGCGAGTTCCTTACCCAGTTCGGTCGCACCGGCAATGTTTGCCTTGGAAGCGGTTGCCTTTTCCCCTTTTTTAAGTGTTGAAGCGGAGAAAAGGGTCTTGTGCGCCACATCGTCCACACATTGGGCATGGATGTGCTTGTTGGTGAAGCGGACTGTCAAGCGAGGGCGTTCGGCAGTACCATTGACTTTTTTGCGGATACGCCAGCGCCTTTTCTGGAGAAGGGTTTTCTTTTGTTGGAGTTTCATAATCCTATATTACTCGTCAGGTGGGTTTATGCAGTCTTCTTTCCTTCCTTGCGGCGTACGAATTCACCGACAATCCTGACACCCTTACCCTTGTAGGGCTCAACGGGATAGTGGGACTTAATGTTGGCTGCAAGTTGGCCTACAACTTGTTTGTCAGGCCCTTCGATTTTGATGCTGGTACCTTGCTCGACAGTAACGGTGACGCCTGCGGGTATGGGCTCCTTAATCTCATGGGACTTACCCAAGGCCAAATCCAAGATGTTGCCTTGGAGGTCGGCACGGAAGCCGACGCCTTGGATCTCAAGCTTCTTGGTAAAGCCCTCAGATACCCCTGAAACCATGCCACAGATGATGGAGCGGGCAGTCCCGAACATGGCACGAGCAAAGCGGCTGCTGTCCTTAGGCGCCACGGAAATTGCATTGTCTGCCAAGGTAATACTAACAACGTTGGCAAATTCCTTTTCGATGGAGCCTTTAGGGCCTTTCACGAACACCTTAGTACCTTCGACTTTAGCTTCGACCTTGTCGGGGATGGCAACGGGAAGTTTTCCGATCCTGCTCATTATATGAATTTCTGTTTAATGATTGAATTAGGGATATGAAGTGGGCTTAGGGAATGCAGGGAGCGTCACCAAACCATGCAGAGAAGCTCTCCACCTACTTTTTGGCGTTTGGCTTCCTCGCCTGTCATGAGTCCCCTGGATGTGGTCAGGATGCTGATCCCCAAGCCACCGAGGACAGGGGGGATATCATCATATTTGAAGTAACGGCGGCAACCGGGCTTGCTTTCGCGCTTGATTCCAGCTAGCACCGGTTGTGTCCCCCTGAACTTGAGGCTGACTTCGATGTCTTTGAGCCCGTTTTCCCTCTCCGTCACCTTGAAGTCGAGTAGATACCCTTCTTGCTTAAGGATGCCAGCGATACTCTCGCGCATTTTGGAATGTCGGGCTTTGACAACCGGTTTGGTCGCCATGCTGCCATTACGTAAAGTGGTGAGGAAATCTCCTAAAGTGTCGTGGATTGCCATGGTATTGGTCTAGTTTGGGTTTTCCCTTGATGTCCGACTTACCAGGAGGACTTGGTCACGCCGGGTATCTTTCCGTCCAAGGACAGCTCGCGGAAAGTAATCCGGGAAATGCCGAACTTCCCGATGTAGCCACGTGGACGGCCAGTGATCGAGCAACGCTTGCGATAACGAATGGGGGATGAATTTTTAGGGAGTTTGGTAAGTTTGTGCTGGAGGGCGATGAACTCCTCCATCTCCAAATCAGGATTCTCGAGCATTTGCTTCAGCTCAGCACGCTTCTTGGCAAAACGCTCAATTAGGCGTTTGCGCTTATTATTACGGGCAATTGAGGATTTCTTGGCCATTTGTGGTAAAAAAAGTTGGGAGTTGTCTGGAAAATTACTTACGGAAAGGCATCCCGAGCAACTCGAGGAGTTCCCTACCCTGCTCGTCATCTTCTGCGGTAGTCACGAAGCAGATGTCCATACCGGTCTGGATCTTTACGCCCTCCATTTTAATTTCGGGGAAGATGGTATGGTCATTTATTCCGAGGGTGTAGTTACCTCGTCCATCCAACTTCTTGGGGATACCTTGAAAGTCGCGGATGTTTGGAAGAGCAACTGCTACAAGGCGAAGAAGGAATTCCCACATTGCGTTTCCCCGCAAAGTAACCTTCACCCCGATAGGCATGCCTTCACGGAGCTTGAAATTCGAGATACTTACACGTGCCTTGGTGATAACAGGCTTCTGTCCGGAGATCTTGGTGATATCTTCCACGACATCGTTGATCCGGTTTTTATCCGTAGAGACTCCGACACCAGAGTTAATTACGATCTTTTCTAAGCGGGCAGCCTGGAGGTCGTTGCAAAAACTCCTGCGTTTGATGATCTCGGGGCGGACGTTTTCCCGATAATATTTCTTTAGGTGGGGTTCACTCATGGTTGATTCCTCCGGTCAGGGCAGTTTGCGGGTTAGGCACTTGCCTTGGTACGGCGCTCCTGGCGCGCATCCCAGCGGCTTTGGAGCATGACATTGGAAATGTGTATTGGAAGCTCGCGCTCTACAATGGCTCCCTCGGGATTATCCTGGGTCTTGCGTTCGTGCTTCTTGCGCATGTTAATGTTTTCAACAATCACGCGGTCGCGCTTGGATTGGACTTCGAGGACTGCCCCGCTAGATCCTTTTTCAGCACCGCTGATGACAACGACCTTGTCTCCTTTTTTAATCTTGCTTGGCATATTACAAGACCTCCGGAGCAAGGGATACAATTTTAAGATACTGGGAGCGCAACTCACGGGCAACTGGCCCAAAAATACGGGTACCACGAGGAGCGCCTTCGTTATTAACGATGACAATGGCGTTTTGGTCAAAACGGATTCGGCTACCGTCACGACGGCGTATCGGAGCGCGTGTGCGAACAATCACGGCCTTTTGAACGGAGCCCTTTTTCACGGCAGAGTCCGTGGAAGCCTCCTTGATGTGGCAGACAATGAGGTCACCGACACCAGCGGTCTTCTTGGCTTGCCCGATACGACGGATCATCATGGCGGATTTGGCGCCAGTGTTGTCCGCAACACTCAATTTGCTTCTTAACTGGATCATTTTTGGACTGGTAAAGAGGGGATATTTTCAGACTGGTAGGCGAGCCGATAAGATCAAATGTTGGACTCGCGAGCCTTTTCGACAACGCGCATTAGGCGCCATCGCTTATTCTTACTGATGGGGCGGGTTTCCATGATCTCGATGCGATCGCCAACGTTGCACTCGGAGTTTTCATCATGGACGTGGAAAATGGTCTTCCGCTTCACCTCTTTTTTGTAGAGTGGGTGCTTAACTTTATAAAAGGAGGCTACCTTGAGGGACTTATTGCCGGTAACAGAGATTACATCACCGATTTGAACCTTTCGGCGGTTACGTGTTTGAGTTTCGCTCATGGTTATAACAGAAGTTGTAGTTAGGAGGCTTTGGCCAAGTTACGAAGGGTCTGACGGTGAGTCAAATTGCTGGCCTGTGCCAATTTATCGAGGGTCATGCCTTGGGAAGGAACATCAAATTGCTCCTTTACGCTGACTTGGTGCTTTTCTGCCAATAGAGTTTGTAGTGTTGCGATAGTTTTGCGAAGGGTCTTGAGCATGTGTGGCTTCTCAAGCTGACCGGTCTCCTTGCGTATGCGCAGATCTACCAATTCCTTGGAGGCTGCACGGAGTTCTTCCTGGAGTTCCGGGGCTGATTTTTCTCTGAGGTCTTTGGTCTTCATTGTTGTGCTACGGATAAGGGTTAAAACGTTAGTCGCGGGTAATGAAGCGGCAGCGGAATGGAAGTTTGGCATCGGCACGAGCAAAAGCTTCGCGAGCCAATGTTGGGGAACACCCTGCTAGCTCGAAAAGAACTTGCCCGGGACGGATTACGGCTACCCAATGGTCTACTCCACCCTTACCCTTACCCATCCGGGTCTCGGCAGGCTTCTTGGTCACAGGCTTCTGTGGGAAAATACGTATCCACAACTTACCTTTCCGTTTGAGGTAACGAGTAACAGTGACCCGGGATGCCTCGATTTGGTTGGATGTCATCCTGCCTCGAGATAAGGACTGGATACCGAAGTCACCAAAAGCGAGGTAGTCCCCGCGCTTGGCATTGCCGCGGATACGTCCCTTGTGGACTTTTCGATACTTTGTGCGTGCTGGAAGGAAAGCCATGGTTAAGGTCAGGTTAGAAAATTATTTATCAGAAAATGCCTAGTGTTACGCTTCTTCAGGCTGGCAAATCCAGCACTTCACACCAATAACGCCATAGGTAGTGTTCGCCTCAGTGAAACCGTAATCAATGTTTTCACGGAGGGTTTGCAGGGGCACACGGCCTTGACGCTGGAATTCGGTACGAGCGATATCCATGCCACCGAGACGCCCACTACACTGAATCTTGATGCCTTGCGCACCAAGGGACATAGTGGTTTGTACGGCCTTCTTCATAGCGCGGCGAAATGCAATCCGGCGCTCTAACTGGAGCGCGACGCTCTCAGCAACAAGTTTAGCTTCAAGGTCGGGCTTTTTGACCTCATGGATGTCAAGGATGACGTCCTGGCCAACATGCTTGCAGAGGTCAGCACGAAGTTTATCCAACTCCTGCCCCTTGCGGCCGATGACCACGCCAGGTCGGGCTGTGTGGACACGTATGCGAACCCGGTTGGAAGAACGCTCTATAAATATCCGGGGTACTGATGCGGTAAGCAACCTTTTGGTCAGGAACTCGCGGATGCTGTAATCCTCTTTGAGAAACTGGGGGAATTGATGCTTGCTGGCGTACCAGCGGGAATCCCAGTCATGGGTGACTGCGAGGCGGAATCCCTTCGGGTTTACTTTCTGGCCCATGGTAGTAGTCCTTTATTGTGTCTTAGTTAAAGAAGTTCCGAGTTATTCGCTCAGGGTGATGCGGATGTGGCAGGTCCGTTTCTTGTACGGATGCGCGGAGCCACGGGCACATGGTTGGAAGCGGCGGAAGGCCGGTCCTTCCTCTACGATTGCCTCAGTGACAATTAAGTCGTCAGGGTTGAGGTCGAAATTGTTCTCCGCATTAGCCATTGCGGATTTAAGGGTTTTGCTGATAAGCCGCGCAGACTTCCGAGGGATTACATTGAGGGTGTTGAGTGCCTTAATGGCTTCCATCCCCTGTATTTCGCGGGCGACCTCGCGCACCTTTTTGGGTGACATTCGGTTGTATTTTGTGTAAGCTTTGACGTCCATGGCACTTGGAGCTGGGATGTTAATGGAATGTAACGTACGCTGTTAGCGTTGGGTATGCGGGCTGTGTTCGCGAAATTGACGCGTCGGGGAAAATTCGCCGAGCTTGTGTCCAACCATGTTTTCCGTGACATAAACAGGAAGGAAAGACTTGCCGTTGTGGACACTGAAATTCAGCCCGACAAAGTCAGGTGTAATAGTAGAACGGCGGGACCAGGTCTTAATCGGCTTACGGTTGCCGGTAGCCTGTGCCTCCTGGACTTTTTTCCAGAGGCCGGGGTCAACAAAGAAACCTTTACGTGAGGAACGTGCCATGACTTATGCCTTATCGCTTCATCCTGCGGCCGTTGCGGCGAATCAGGATCATGTTGTTGGTAGATTTGGATTTGCGGCGAGTTGGGAAACCTTTAGAAAGCTGTCCCCATGGGGATGTTGGATGGCCACCACCGGAGGTACGCCCTTCCCCACCACCCATAGGGTGATCTACGGGGTTCATGGCAACACCACGAACCCTTGGGCGACGGCCTTTCCACCGGTTGCGCCCTGCTTTGCCTAGCACCTGCTTCTCATGGGAGGAGTTGCCAACTGAACCCATGGTCGCACGGCAATTCGCATTGACCAAACGGACTTCGCCACTTGGCATCTTGATAGTGGCGTACTTTCCCTCGACATTTACCAGACGGATGCCATTCCCCGCAGAACGTGCAATCTGTGAACCCCGACCAGGCTGAAGCTCAACACAATGGATTAAACTGCCAGGTGGGATCAGTTTGATGGGAAGGGTGTTGCCTATATCAAAACAGGCAACTGAATTGGAACTAATAACAGTGGCGCCGACGTCCAATCCCTTTGGGGCAACAATATAGCGCAATTCGCCGTCCGCGTATTTCAGGAGAGCGATGTTGGATGATCGGTTAGGATCGTACTCTATCTTTTCGACTGTGGCGGGGATGTCCAATTTATTACGCTTGAAATCAATCTCCCGGTAAAGGCGTTTGTGCCCACCACCACGACGGCGGGAAGTGATACGGCCATAGCAGTTACGACCCTTAGGGTTGTGTTTGTGCTTGGTCAAGGACTTGACCGGGGCGTTCTCGGTCAAACCAGTTCGGTTTCGATTGAGGAACCGTTGCCCTGGAGTGATGGGTCTAGACTGGGTGACTGGCATGGGAAATTAAAATCTGATGATTGATGGAAAGGAAGGTGCATCAGACAAGGTCGATGCTGCCCTTGGTGAGGGTAACGATTGCACGCTTAGTCGAGGAGGTTCGGCCGCTTGAACGCATACCACGCATGCGGCTGGATTTTGCTTTGCCTTTGCGGTTAAGTATATTGACCTTACCGACCTCGACGTTGTCAAAATGCTGCTCAATAGCATTCTTGACTTGGGTACGGTTGGCCTTGGGGGACACGACAAATGTATACTTGTGGTGTATAGCTTGGCTGCTGGCCTTCTCGGTAAGCGAATATTTGAGGATAACGTCACGGGGATTCATGTTAGGTTTCTCCGGTATGAAATTCAGGCTTTAGCGCGTGCAAGTACTTGGTCCAGCCCTTTGACGCTAATGATGACGTGGTCGTGATGCATTAGATCCAAGGCATTGACATCACTTGACCGTGTGACGCTGAGCCGAGGGATGTTCCTGCACGCGAGAAGGGCATCACTGGAAAACTCTTCGCCGAGCATCAAGACTTTCCCATCTGGTGCGATGTTTTTAAGGATTCCTGAAACGATCTTGGTTTTAGGCTCAGCTACGATCCAGTCTTCGATTAAGTTGATTTTTCCTGCGTTGGCTTGCTCGAACAGCGCTCTGCCAAGAGCAAGTTGACGGTGCTTTTTGTTGAGCTTTTGGGAGTAGTCCCGAGGCTTAGGTCCAAAGGCGACACCACCATGGTAGCAAAGGGGTGTGCGGCGGTTACCACGGCGAGCCATACCTGAACCCTTTTGACGGAATGCCTTTTTGCCAGTACCGCTAACTTCTGCACGAGTCTTAGTGCTTGCATTGCCTTGGCGGGCGTTAGCCTGATGGGCCAGTATGACTTGGCGGAGTACGTTCACGCCGCGGTTGCCCTCAAAAACAGGGAAGTCAGCAACCTCCTTATCAGAGCTACTGCTTCCAGAATTATTGTAAAGTTTGAATTTCATTGAGTCGATCAGGACTTGGGTTTCTTGACCTTAATTGCGGGACGGACGGTAACAACTCCACCCTTCGGCCCCGGAAAACTGCCCTCAACCAAGAGGATGTTGCGTTCCTTGTCGATGCGGAAGACCTTGAGATTCTGCGTGGTTCGGCGTTTGTCACCCATGTGTCCAGGCATCTTGGTGTTCTTTATAACACGGCCAGGCCACTGGCACATCCCGTATGAACCACCACGACGGTGGAACATGGAACCATGGGAAGCCGGGCCACCGGCATATCCATGGCGCCTAACAACACCTTGGAATCCTTTGCCCTTGGTTGTAGCGATGACATCGACCTTAGCAATACCTTCAAACTTCTCAACGGTGAGGTTTTGGCCAAGTTCGTATTCGGATGGATTATCAGTCCGGAATTCCTGCAATTGGGCAACAGGGCCTATACCAGCCTTCTTTAGGTGCCCCAGTACCGGCTTCGGCACGCGATGCTCTTTCTGGATACCAAAGCCGATCTGGACAGCGTTATAGCCATCGGTTTCCTTCGTCTTTACCTGGACGACAGGGCAGGGGCCAACTTCTACAATAGTGACAACATGTATGTTGTTTTCTTCGTCATAAACTTGGGTCATGCCGACTTTTTTACCTAAGATTTCAAAAGACATGGCTGGTAGATATTCGGGTTATGGAAAGCCTGGGCTGGTTTTGGTTCAAATGCTGATATCTATATCGACACCGGCCGGGAGGTTGAGCATCTTGAGTTCATCAACCGTATGCGCAGTCGGCTCAATGATATCTATCAAGCGTTTGTGGGTACGGATCTCAAACTGATCCATGGACTTCTTGTCAACGTGGACAGAGCGGTTTACGCTAAATTTCTCAATCCGGGTAGGAATGGGAACAGGTCCGGAGACCCGGGAACCGGATCGCTTAGCCGTTTCGACAATGTCCTTTGAGGACTGGTCGACGGAGCGATAGTCAAAGCCTTTGAGCTTTATGCGGATGCGTTGGTTGGCCATCGGGGGTCTCTTTCTTTGTTAGGTGCGTGCTGGGGCGCGGGATGCTGTCTTGACAATATCGGCTACAAGGCTTGCCGGGACTTGCTCAAAGTGGGAAGGCTCCATGGAGTAATTCGCGCGTCCTTTGGAAAGGGAGCGCATGTCCGTGGAGTAACCGAACATACACTCAAGGGGTACAAATGCACTGATGTTGCAGACCGTACCTTTTTGTTCCATGCCTTGGATCTGGCCACGGCGGCGGTTGAGGTCGCCCATGAGATCGCCTTGGTACTCTTCTGGGGTGGAGACTTCGACCTTCATGATTGGCTCAAGGAGTACGGGCTGGGCTTTCTGCATGGCATCTTTAAAAGCAAAAATACCAGCCATCTTGAAAGCCATTTCAGAGGAGTCGACATCATGGAAAGAGCCGTCGTAAAGCTCAACCTTGAAGTCGATGACCGGGTATCCGGCGACAACACCATTGAGCGCGGCTTCGTTAATTCCATCGAAAGTGGGCTTAATATACTCCTTGGGGATGGTACCACCGACGATTTTGTCCTCCAGTTCGACACCCTTGCCGGTATCGTTAGGAGCCAGACGGATGAGGGCATGGCCGTATTGACCGCGGCCGCCTGACTGGCGTACGAACTTGCCTTCGCCTTCGGCAGCGGAACGGATCGTTTCGCGGTAGGCGATCTGGGGGCGACCTGCGTCGGCCTCCACCTTAAACTCACGGAAGAGGCGGTCGCGTATAATCTCTAGGTGGAGTTCACCCATACCAGCGATAATGGTCTGGCCAGTCTCTTCGTTCGTGGAAAGGCGGAAAGTTGGATCCTCCTCGGCCAAACGTTGCAGACCGACAGACATCCTTTCCTGGTCTCCCTTTGTTTTTGGCTCTATGGACATAGAAATGACCGGCTCTGGGAAAGACGGTGGCTCGAGGGCAACATTGAGGTCTTTTTCGCAAAGCGTGTCACCTGTGACGATGTTTTTGGCTCCGATGACCGCACAAATGTCACCAGAGTAGGCAACTTCAATATCCTCACGGCTGTCGGCCTTCATAACCATGAGACGGCTAACACGTTCGGTCTTACGAGTACGGGGATTGTAAAGGGCAGTACCTTTTTTCAAAGTCCCTTGGTAGACTCGGTAAAACACGAGTTTCCCAACATATGGGTCGGTCATAAGTTTGAAACAGAGGCCGGCGACGGGTTTACTATCGTCAGGGACGACGCTGGTTTCGTTCTCGTCGTCATCGAAGGCCCTCATTGGAGGGAGGTCGAGTGGGCTGGGAAGGTAGTCGATTACTGCGTCAAGAAGGGGCTGAACCCCCTTATTCTTGAATGCTGAACCAGGCATTACACCGGTAAACTTGAGGGAAAGAGTGGCTGCGCGGATTGCATGCTTAAGTTCGTTATCTGTGATTTCCTCCCCTTCCAAATACTTCGTGGCTACATTGTCATCGAAGTCGGACACCGCTTCAATCAACTTTTCACGATACTCCGCAACTTGATCCTTGTACTCGGAAGGAACATCGGTGATTTCGAATTGGGCGCCCATGGAGGCGTCGTCGTAGACGATTGCTTTCTGTTCGACGAGGTCGATGATGCCCTTGAAGTTCTCTTCCTGCCCTATGGGAAGATAAATAGCGTGTGCGTTGGCACCAAGTTTGGTACGCATGGACTGAACTGCCTCAAGGAAGTCAGCACCTGTGCGATCCATCTTATTGACGAATGCCAAACGGGGGACGTTATATTTGTCCATCTGGCGCCATACGGTTTCAGACTGGGGCTGGACACCTTCCACCGAAGTGAAAACAGCAACCGCGCCGTCAAGTACACGAAGGGAACGCTCGACTTCGGCAGTAAAGTCAACGTGCCCTGGGGTATCGATGATGTTGACCTGGTGGCGGATTCCTGGGTAGATCCCCTTAGGGTTAGTCCATTGGCAAGAGATCGCAGCAGAGGTGATGGTGATCCCGCGTTCGCGCTCTTGCTCCATCCAGTCGGTGACGGCTGTACCTTCGTGTACTTCCCCAATCTTGTGTACTACGCCTGCATAAAAGATGATGCGCTCAGTCGTGGTTGTCTTGCCTGCATCTATGTGTGCGGCTATACCGATGTTGCGGGTATACTCCAGGGCGTATTTGCGGTCAGGTGAGTTGGCTGTCGATAATTGTTGGTTAGACATGGCTAGTAGCTCCGTCTTTAAGAGAGAAAGGGGGGGTAAGTTGAAGGGACTTGGTGTAGCCTTAGGAGTTCACCAGCGCAGGTGCGCGAAGGCACGGTTAGATTGAGCCATCTTGTGCGTGTCTTCCTTCTTTTTAACAACAGTCCCTGTATTATTATAGGCATCCACTAACTCGGAAGCCAAAGCCTCTTCCATGGGCACGCCTTTACGGGCCCGGGCGGCGGTGACAATCCAACGGAAAGCCAGGGACTGTTGGCGTTCATATGAAAGTTCAACTGGGACTTGATATGTGGCACCACCGACGCGACGCCCCTTAACCTCAAGTTTAGGGCGAGTGTTTTCTAACGCACCGAGGAGTAATTCGGAGGAATCCCCCTTCCCTACCTGCTCACTCACGCGCTCAAAAGCACCGTAGACAATACGGCGGGCTGTAGACTTTTTGCCCTGGCGCATCACCATGTTGACGAGCATGGTCACAAGGGTGCTCCCATAACGGGGATCTTCTTGTGGCTCACGTTTTACAGCTCTTCTTCTGCGGGACATAGTACTAAGTTGTCGTTAATGTGAATTAGGGGAGGACAGGGGTGAAAAAATTCGGATTATTTCTTGGGTCGCTTAACACCGTACTTGGAACGGGAACGGCGGCGTTTATCCACACCACTACAGTCAAGTGTACCACGGACAATGTGGTAGCGTACCCCGGGAAGATCCTTGACACGGCCACCCCGAACAAGGACGATGCTATGCTCCTGGAGGCTGTGGCCCTCGTCGGGGATGTAGGCAATGACTTCAATACCAGTGGTAAGCCGCACTTTAGCCACTTTCCGGATTGCAGAATTAGGCTTCTTAGGGGTACGGGTCATGACCTGAACGCACACACCGCGACGAAAGGGATTAGCCTTGAGGGCACGCGATTTGGATTTCGCCTTGATAATGCGACGTGGATTCCTGACTAATTGATTAATCGTGGGCATTTTATATATTAAAATTGGGTCGGGGTGAAAAACGAAAGAAGAAGGAAAATGGTGTTTTCGATTTCCAGCGCAAGAACTTTTCCGATTTTTTTACACTGTTACAAAAAATGCCCGGAAATCCTCACCAACAAAGGAGTTTTTGACAAAAAAATGAAGCAGGTAAGTAATTGGAAAGTTGCTAGAAGAGAACGAAATTGGCCTCAGAAACCCAAAATCATTTGGGCAGAAATTTCATTCGCAAAGTCATCCAATTCCGGATTGTGAGTGGACAGGACAATACCAATCCCGAGCGCA
>JAYPDO010000013.1:35910-49402 GCA_038125285.1 Opitutia bacterium | reverse complement strand
TAACGTCATAGTCATTCAAGCCCTTCCCTATTTCACCATGGGAAAGGCGTGCAGCATAGCCTTCTACATTCTCTTCTTTGCGAAGATCCTCGAGTGTGCCCTCCTTTAAATAACGATCCGAGGCGTGCATGGTGACCACCCTGTCCAGTACGGCGTCAAGGAGCTCGATAGGATCTTCCCCGGCCAGTATGGTATTGGACGGATCGTAATTCACACCGAAGTTCGGATGCCGTATCCGATCCACCACCTTTATGAAGACATCCTTCTTTTGGGCGAACTCAGGGTATTGCCAATAATTGTCTTTATAGTGGTTCTCAAGGATGAGGGTGACCCCTGCACCTTTGGCAAAATCCAGGCATTCCCCGAAGCATTCTTCGCAATAGGAAACGCCGTCTTCAATGGACACCTCCGGCCTGCGCTGCCCGGTAAGGATCCGGCAATACCCGGCTCCCAAGGCAACGGACATCTCGATCCATCCCTTTTCCTTATCGACCTGCTGTTTGCGGAACTCTCGGTTGGGATGGGTAAAGTCCGGGGAGCAACAGAGCATGGGGATGGGCAGCCCCTTGTCCCCGGACATGCTTTTGAAACCCGCCCAATTGGAGCGGTCTTCCAGTTCTAGGAACCCGGAGTAAAACTCCAGACCGTCGATATCGAGGGTGGCGGCAAGGTCGATCCATTCGCGGACCGTCATCGAACCGTCCACGCAAAGTGGGTCCATGAATGCTTTTGGGAATGCGGCGAGTTTTGGCATAACGCCCCGACTTAGAGGGAGCAGTTATCCAGGACACAAGCCTAATTCATAGAGGGAGACCCGGCCAACTGCATCAGCCGATCCCCAGTTCCTCACGGATGGAGCTGGCCATCGCCTTGCCGACCGCGTCCCAGTTCATGACTTCCTCCACACGTTGGCAACCAGCCTCCCCGAAACTTTTGCACATAGCGGGATCCCCCAACAGAGTGAGGAGGTGGCCTGCGATGGCATCAGTATCAGTGGGATCACACAAGAAACCGCTTTTCCCATGTTCTACGATTTGGGGGATCGCCCCGATGTCCGATGCGATCACAGGCAGCTTGTGGGCTAGGGCTTCGACAAACACAATCCCGAACGGTTCCACCTTGGTCGGGAGGCAAAACACGCTCGCTTTGGCAAACCAGTCCCGCACTTCGCCTATCGGAACCCGACCGATGACATTCACCCCCGGGCAATCGACTTGGGGGCTGCAGCCCACCACATCCAACCGTGCGTCAGGAACTTTTTCGATGACTTTCCGGAAGGCTTCCACCAACTCCGGCCCCCCTTTCCTTTCCCAATCCACCCCGATGAATACGACTCTTTTATTGGTATAACCATCGTTCTCCAAGAGCTTGGGGGCAGCCAGCTCCTTCCCGACAGCATACTCGGCGTTACTTCCGGCGAAGACGCACCGTACTTTGGCAGGAGGAATACCGTAATGCTCAACCAGGGATTTTTCGACATGGCCTCCCAATGTGAAAATTTTACGGGCGTTTTTATAAATCAATGCCTCCTCTGCGACCCAGGCCCTAGAAAAAAACTTCCGGTGGTCGAATGTCGGGTAGTAGAGGTTGGTTTTGTGTGTGTGGTCGGTGTAGACGAAGTTGGGAATGCCTTCGACGGAGGCATCATAAATCGATGAGGTTTGCAGGGAAAACAAGTATTCTACTGGGGGCGAACGAAGGAGCGATGGCAGCTTCCTATGGACGGCGCGGGCGATGTAAGGCGTCCTCAGGAAACAGGCCCGGGGATCGTGGACCCGCATGAGAAGTTGCGGGAAATAGTAGAGGAACACCGCAAACCAGTTTACCCAGACAAGAGCGGGATTCGCAGAAAACAGGTCATCCTGGATGTCTATGACTTCAACGGGATGGTCAGGGAACTCCCGTTCCAGTAACTTGATGACGCTCTCGTTGGTGTAGGAGAAAGACCCACGCTTTATGAGGAGTATCTTCTTCATCTAAAAAGGGGATTCCCTTACAGGCATTGGGCCAACACTATTACCGGAAACTTCCGTGATCCTTATCACCGCCAGAAAGCATGTAGGCGACCAAGTCGAGGACCTCTTCTTGGTTCAGGGAGTTGAGGAGGCCGGGCATCATCGGGGAGATGGGGGATTTTTCCGATTTGACGATTTTGGACACATCAATTTCGAGGATATGTTCCGGAGCGATCGGGGTGGGCATGATCTGAAGTTTGCCTCCTTTTTCCCCCACAGCCTTACCGGTGTATTGGGTTCCATCCGCCATCGTCCAGACCGAGTTCTGGTACTGGTCGGAAAGAATCTTATTGGGGTCGGTAATCGCGTCCAGCAGGTCGGTATGGCTATACCGGTTGCCAGCCCCGGTCAGGTCCGGGCCGCCGATCCCGCCTTTTCCTTCAAAACGGTGACAGGAGGCACAAAGCGCGGCGGCAAACATATTTTTCCCGTTGTCAAAATCGCGCCCTTTTAAGCCTTTTCCGAGGAGGCCGACGACTTCCTCGGTGGTCCAATTTTTCCCTGGGCCTTTGGGCCGGGGCAGGACGGCCATGTCCCCTTTGAGTTTCTCGCTTAGTGAGTCGAGTTCGCGGCGGAGGACTTCGTCCCCAACATTGGACAAGGCTTCCTTGCGGATGTTGTTGATGAAACCGCCAAAACTATTACCCCCCTTGAACGCTTTGGCATTGTTGAACCAGGAGAAGTACTGCTTGCGGAGGTCTTGAGTCCAGCCTTGGGTCGCTACCCGCAGGGCATAGGCGTAGTGTATTTGTTGCTTTTGGGGTTGGCTTTCATTGACCGCCTGGAAGGCACGCGCATAGCCGCCATTGCGGGAGAGGACATTGACGTTATACTCGGTCTTTTCATTGGTCGCCAGCGCCATGAGGGGGACGGTCTTGGCAACAACAGTAGGGGAATCCAGGTAGACCAGGAGGTTTACAAGGGAGTGGTTGAGTGCGTCGGAGGCGGCAGGATACCAGGCATCCAGCTTTTGCATGATTTGGGAAGCGAGCGCTGGGGAGGGTTTGCCCATCCTGGCGAAAGTGACCATAAAAGCCCGAAGGAGGCCGAGCTGGCGTTCACTATCAAGCTGGGCGAAAGGGATCCTACCTAGGGCTTGGGTAATATGTTCGAGGAGTATTTTGTCGCCATTGCGGGCAAGGGCAAGAAGGGCGTAGATGGCGGCGTCCGGATCCTTTTCAGCGAGGGCTCTCCCCTGCCAGGTAGCCACAGGTTGGTGCTCGATGGCGATACGCGCTGCGAACCGTATGTACCGGTCCTCGTGGGCGAGGTAGGGCCATGCTTCATGGACAGCGCCCTTTGAGGGCTTGTGAAGGGCTTCCAGGTTTTGGCGGATCTTCCTGAGTGAAGCAAATTTGGTATCCGTATGATTGGCTTCGGTGGTGGGTTCCTTGCCGCTGTAAGTCACCCTCCAAAGGGCGGATTGCGTTCCACGCCCCCCGACCGTGAAGTACATCGCCCCGTCCACCGGATTGATGACGGCATCGGAAACGGGAAGCGGCCTTCCAAAGACAAATTCCTCGGCTTCCCCATGGTAGCTCGCCCCGTTGGGTTTCAAGTGCACGGCCCACATGGTGCTGTAAGTCCAGTCGAGCAGGTAGATAGCATTTTGGTACTTGGCAGGGAATTTCGCCCCTCGACCGGAGAGGACACCCACAGGGGAACCCGGACCGATGTTGACGACCGGGGGCAGGGAGTCTTCGTAGAAAACCGGGAACTTTCCCGAGCCGTTGCGCCATCCGAATTCGCCCCCGCTGACCGCATGGCAAAGGCGGGTAGGGCGGTACCATGGAGTACCGCCGTCCCACTCCATGTCAGCATCATAGGCGAAGAGTTCGCCGTCAGCGTTGAAGGCCATGTCGTAGGGATTGCGGAAACCGGTGGTATGGAGCTCGAACACCTTGCCGTCCAGGTCTGTCCTGGCAATCCATCCGCCAGGAGCCATGGTGCTGCGGGCATGGCCACGGGCATCCGGCATCCGGGGCAGGAGTTGGTCTTCTTGCCAATTCAGGGGGACGAGCGATTTTTCCGGATCGGGGATGGAGGTCATGTTCCCAGCGATGATGTAAAGGCTTTGGCCGTCCGGGGCGGGCACGATGGCGTGTGGCCCGTGCTCACCCCCGCCACGGAGCTTGCGGACCGAAGTGACCTTGTCGAAATGGTCGTCCCCGTCTGTATCTTCTACAATGTAAAAACCGCTTCCTCCCGGGCCACCGTTTTGGGAGACGTAGAGTTTACGGTTCCCAGGATGGAAATAAAGCCCTTGGGCGTTACCAGTGGGAAGGTCGATCTTTTCGACTTTCGCCTCCCCGGTTTCCTCCTTGCCAATCGGTTGCGGGGTAATGCGGAAAATGGAACCACTTTGGGCGGAGGCAATCAGGCGGCCTTTGTCATCGGCGGTGATGCTTACCCAGGAACCTTGTTCCTTCTTGGGGACCTCATAAAGTTTTTTCGCATCGAAGCCTTCATGCACAGAAAAGCTAGGGCCGGTTGGCAAGGGCGCGCTTCCTGCGCCACCCTGGTTCTCCAAAGCGTTCCCCCAAGGCGGGGTTCCATATTTGCCTTCGCTCTTGGCAGATGTCCAATTTTCACCGGCGGCGTTGGGCCAGCCCTTAGGAGTGTCCTGCCCTTGGAGCCAAGACACATCCGTCACCAGTTCGAAATTTTTGCCATTCGGGAGGGATGCCGTCATCCTGAGTACGAAGCCTGCCTGCCCACCGGAATCCCGGCCGGCGGCGGTAATGAGATTCTTCCCCTTAACCAGTAGCTTGGAGACATCCGTTTTCACCGGGTACTGCCAATCACGGTTTTCACCGACAGATTTTCCATTGACCCAGACTTCGGCCTTGTTGTCACACGTAAAGTCGAGCTGGGCTTTCCCTGGCTGGCCCGAAAGTTCAAAAACCTTAGCAAAATTGACCTTCTTGGGTTGCCCGGAGGCCCAGATCCACTCGGGAGTAGCGGCATGGAGTTGGGAACAAGCGGCTAAAAATATAGAGGCAAGGATGGTTCTGGAAGGTTTCATGGTGTTTCTGGATGCAAGTGCAGTGAATGAAATTGTGAATTGCAGCGGCAAGGTTTTTCCTTCCGGCCATGTTTCTGTTCAAGAAGGTTTTCACATTTTTCCTCGACCCCTTTAACCTAGGAATGATGCTGGCATTGGCGGGTGTCATCCTATTGTGGGCCGGGAAGGATAAGGGGTTGAAAAGGGGAAAGGTGCTCGTAACGTTGGGGATCCTATGGCTGGTGGTTTTTGGTTTGCAGCCGGTCGCCCACTCTTTGGTCCGCCCATTGGAGAAACAATACCTGGGAAAAGGGGTAGGCCAGGAGGATGCGGCAAAACTGGTGCCAGCCCCGGAATTCGTAGTGGTACTAGCCGCAGGGCACCGGGCGGATCCCGGACTTCCCATCAGCAGTAACCTGGCCTACCCGGCCATGCAAAGGCTGGCCGAAGGCGTGCGCCTCCATAACCTCTTTCCCGGCAGCAAACTTGTGCTGTCTGGAGGGTTGTTATCCTTTGGCAAAAAGGAGTGCGAAACAATGCGGGAAATGGCACAGGGGCTAGGGGTGGATCCTAGAAAAATCATCATGGAAGGTAACTCACGAGACACGGCCACCCAGGCGGTAGAGCTTAAGTCGATCCTGGGGGAAAAGCCTTTCATCCTGGTTACCTCTGCCAACCACATGCTCCGTTCCGTCACCCTTCTCACCAGACAGGGCCTTGACCCGATCCCCGCGCCGACGGCTTTCACCCTTTCCGCCAATTACGAAGACCCGGACGCCTTTTATCCCCCCTTCCCTGCCCCGGCCTACCTCGGGACTTCCCACCGGGCTTTGCACGAGTATTTCGGCATGCTCTGGGCCAAGCTGCGAGGGCAGGGATGAAATCCGCCTGGCCTGGAATCTTCATCAAATGGGACAAATGGATAGGTTTTCCCAATACCGGGTTTCAAAATCCTCGTTTGAAAACAAGGTTTCGCCTTTCACAAACTGCCCATCGAACTCTGGGAAAAATACATCCCCATCGTACTCTTTGAAGACCTGGGTCAGATAGATCCCACGGCAATACGGGAGCAGAAGCCGGTACACTTCAGCCCCGCCGATGACGAAGGCTTTTGTGTCCAGGCCAAGGCCGACCAAATCCTCAGGACAGTGGATGACTTCCGCTCCTTCCAAGTCCAGCTCACTCCGGGACAAGACTAAGTTACGACGCTTCGGCAACGGCCTGCCGATGGACTCCCAAGTTTTCCTCCCCATGAGGATGGCATGGCCCGTGGTCAGCTTTTTGAATTGCTTGAGGTCTTCAGGCAAATGCCATGGCAAGGCGTTCCCTTTGCCGATCACCCGGCTTGGTGTCATGGCGACAACGGCATGCAATTCCACCCTCATACGGCGATCGGGGCCTTGATGGCAGGATGGGGGTCGTAGCCGACCAGCTTGAAGTCTTCGTACTGGAAATCCGTAATCCCCGCCACCTCGCGTTCGACCTGCATCATAGGCAAGGGGCGAGTCTCCCTGGAAAGCTGGAGCCGGGCTTGGTCGACATGGTTGCTGTAAAGGTGAAGGTCGCCAAAAGTGTGGATGAATTCCTTGGGGCGGAGCCCCGTCACCTTGGCCACCATCAATGTCAGGATCGCATAGGACGCGATGTTGAACGGCACCCCGAGGAAGATGTCAGCGCTACGCTGGTAAAGCTGGCAACTCAATGTCCCTCCCTTTCCGACGTAAAATTGGAAGAGCGCATGGCACGGAGGCAGTGCCATTTGGTCGATCACAGCGGGGTTCCATGCACTAACGATAAGCCTTCGGCTTTCGGGCTTTTCCCTGATGTCCCGGATGAGGTTTTCAATCTGGTTGACCGTCCCGCCACCGGGCTTCTGCCAGCGCACCCATTGGGCACCGTATACCGGCCCCAAGTCCCCGTTTCCATCCGCCCACTCGTCCCAGATAGTCACACCGTTGTCATTGAGGTACTTGATGTTGGTGTCCCCGTTCAGGAACCACAACAGCTCATAAATGATCGACTTCAGGTGGACTTTCTTCGTCGTAAGCAAGGGGAAGGAATCCTGTAAATCATAGCGTGCCTGGGCTCCGAAGATTGACCGCGTGCCTACGCCCGTCCGGTCTTCCCGGACTTCGCCCTCGTCCAACACCCGTTGTAATAGTTCCAGATAGGTTTTCATTGCCAAGGGTTTTTCTTGCGCCTCCAGCGGCCCTGTGCAAGCTTTCCCGGATGCCACTCCCCAGCTTCAAGACCGCCACACTGTGCCTCCTTCTCCCCGCCTGTCTCCATGCAGGTCTGGGTCAGGGCAAGTTGGACTACTCGAAGCGGAACTCCGTCATCCAAGGCAAAATGTACTCCGGCAGCATGTCAAAGGCGAACCGCCAGACCACGGTACAGCCTCAAATCCGTTACGACTACTCACGGGACCAAGCGCGTATTTCCCAACACAGCCATAACCATTACCAGCAGGCACAAATGTCCCGCTACGAAACTAAGGTCGTAGAACAAAAACGTTCCTTCTGGGATAAGTTTAGAGCCCCCTTCTCCAGCAAACGCAAAGACACCCTGGACTACAATTTCGATTCCGGCAAAGATTACCGGGACAAAGGCCTCAGTTTTGGCAAAGGGAACCAATTCTCTAAATTCAACGACACCGTACGCCTCCAAAACCCGGAAAAGGAGACCCGCCGCGTCTCAGCAGGCGACATTAACAAATACATCGACCCCCGCTCCCAGGAGCGCAACCGCCCCGCCCAAGGTCAAAACGGCTTCATCCAAGTGCAGGGGCCGGGGCAGTGGAACCGGTTGCGGTAAAGCAAGGAGTCAAGGGGCGTCCCCCGCTAGGGAAGTCGCTGGGACATCGCTCTCGTCCCGCCCGTAATATTTGACCCCAATCTCAATCTTTTCCTTCCCCCGGGAAACCCGCCATTCGTTCGTATCCCGGAGGGAATAAATGCAACCGCAGTACTCTTGCTGGTAAAACTGCTCGCGCTTGGAAATCTCGATCATCCTGGCCGCCCCACCCTGTTTGCGCCAATTGTACGTCCAATACTCCAGGCCGTCATATTTTTCGGCTGCCCGGATGCCACAGCCGTTGATCTGCTCCATGTTTTTCCATCGGGAAATGCCGAGGCTGCTGGTAAAGACCGGGTACCCATTTTCGTAGGCATACAGGGCAGTACGCTCGAAACGCATGTCGAAACACATCGTACAACGGATTCCCCGCTCAGGTTCCTGCTCCATCCCCTTCGCCCTTAGGAACCAGTTTTTGGAATCATAGTCCGCATCGACGCATCCGATCCCCATCTTTTCGCAAAACCTCCGGTTCTCGTCCTTACGGAGTTCGTACTCCTTGGTAGGGTGGATATTGGGGTTGTAGAAAAACACCGTGACATCCAACTCCGAATGCACCATCGCTTCGATCACTTCGCCAGAACAGGGGGCACAGCAGGAATGGAGCAGCACTTTCTTATGGCCGCCCGGCGCATCCAAATCGGCACGGATGGAAAGGTCAGGAGTCATCCGGGGATCATCAATTGAGGAAGGCCGGAGGATGGGTCTTCGTCGGCATCGTCTTGGGCAGGCTCGGGTTCAGGAAGCGGCCAAGGATCGGGTGCATCTTCAAGTTTTGCCACCCGCAATACCCAAGGTAAATCAACAACCCGATTACCGGGAAAACCGTCACTAACACAAACCAAAGGATCTTGATCCGGGTCATTATCCCCAGGCTGTTGATGCTATGGTAGGTGCAGGCGATAATGATGAAATAGAGGAAAATCGTAAAGGCCAGGGGCTGCATCCCCAAGTTCGGGCCGGAGAAATCAAGTTTTTCTAAAATTGAACCAATCATGGCGAGTGAGAAAGAATGATTGTTAGGAAAAGACTTTTGAAAAGAAAGGCAACGCCAACCCGTTGAATAAGTCTCCCACCAGGAAATGCCTTTTGACACATCGTAGTCCCAATCCATCAACTTCCAGCGGTTTCTCATAACCAACTGAAAAAACCAACCCTGCCATCCATGAAAAAGACCCTCGCCAACTCCTTTGCCCTGATACTGCTCGTCACTCAAACCGAAGCCCTTGACTGGCCCCAATGGCGCGGACCCGAAAGGTCTGGGGTCTCCGCGGAAACCGGCATCCTCCAAACATGGCCCGACGGCGGACCAAAGCTTCTCTGGGAAGGCGGGGCGGTCGGCGAAGGTTTTTCCAGCCTGGCCATTACAAGGGGCAAAATCTACACCATGGGGGACAAGGACGGGAGCAGCCACCTCTTCGCCCTGGACCAAAACGGAGGCCGGGTACTCTGGTCGGTCAAAGTGGGGAACCCGGGGGGGAATTATTCCGGCACACGCTGCACCCCTACCGTGGATTCAGGGAATGTTTATGCCATTGGCCAATTTGGGGATCTCGTTTGCGTCAGCGAATCGGGCCGGGTAACCTGGAAAAAGAACCTCGCCCAAGAATATGGTGGCAAGGCGGGAGGCTGGAATTTCAGCGAATCCGTCCTCATCGACGGGAACCAGCTCATCTGTTCACCTGGTTCAGACAAAGCCTCCGTCGTGGCCCTGGACAAACGCAACGGCAACGAAATCTGGAAAACCCAACTCCCCGGCCAACGCGAAGCCCATTACTCTTCTTGGGTCATTTCCAACGCAGCAGGGGTCAAACAATACGTCCGCCTCTTCAACGGAGGAACCTACGGGATCTCCGCTTCGGACGGGAAATTCCTATGGCATTACAACACCTTCGGCGGGAATACTGCCAACATCCCCACCCCCATCCCCTTCGACAACTACATTTTTACCGCCGCCGGTTATGGCAAAGGCGGTGCCCTCCTCCAACTTTCTCGCTCCGGGAGCGGGGTCTCCGCAAAGGAAGTCTACTTCAGCAAGGAACTGAAAAACAAACACGGCGGCGTCATCAAAATCGGCAACTACATCTACGGGGATTTTGACGACCGCGGCCAACCCTGGTGCGCCGATGTCATGACCGGGAACATCGCCTGGAAAAAGGAACGCGGCGCAGGGGGAGGGTCTGCCAGTATCACCTCGGCGGACAACCGCCTCTTCATCCGCTACCAGGACAGTACCATGGTCCTGGCAGACGCATCACCTGAGGGAGGCTACCAAGAGATCAGTAAATTCAAAATCCCGGACAACATGAAGCAAAGTTGGGCACACCCCGTAGTGAGCGACGGGAAGCTTTACCTTCGGGGCAACGACAAGATCCTCTGCTACGACATCGCCGACCCTTCCCGCAAATCAGTCGCACCAGCAGCTTCCTCCATCCCCGCTACCCCGCGGCTATGGAAAGACAACACCGGGAACTTCCAAATCCAAGCCACCTACCAGGGCATACGGGGTGGCTTCGTACTCCTTCAAAAGGAGGATGGCACAGTCCTCCAAGTCCCCATCAACCGCCTCAGTACGGAAGACCAGACCCTGCTCCGCAGTTTATAGACCACGGACGGATTCGGGTTGTCAAACCGGCATCCCCCACCTGGCAAAAATTGGGAGCCTGATACTCGCGTCCCTCAGCGTGACAACCTGGACACGTAAAGCAAAGAATCAATGGCATTTACGATGGACTCGTCGGCCGGGCTTTTCAGGACATACCCGTCTTTGCGCTTCACGGCCAACACAAGGATCGCCGTGTCCTTCAGGCGCTCTAGCGCTCCTTCACCGATTTCCCTTTTCATTCCGAACCTTCCATCACCTCGATTTCCCTCATGGGAAGCCCCAGGTCCTTCAAATCCTCCACCACGTTCTGCTTTACCCCTTCCAATTTGAGGAAGGCATCGACCGAAGGCTGGCTGATGAAACCCGACATCTTGAGCGCGCCCACAGTGATGGGTATCATAACCCTCCTGGCCCAGGCATGGAACAGTTTCTGCTCCAATGAGCGGAATTCCTCATGGGTGAGCAGTTGGACGATCCAACCGAGAATATAAATTATGGTAGTTCAATCCAACATGATCAGGGCAATGAAAAACGCCTTCAGCCCGATGTGCCGATCGGATGGAATTCCTGGAACCCGACCGAAAAAATGGTGATCACCATGTACAGCGAATCAAGTAAGCTCCACCCGCAGGTGTCGAAAACCGAAGTGCCGTCAAACATGGTAACAACCCAAAAAGCGACCGATGCCAAGATGCGGTCTGGCGGTCACGAATAGAGATGGTTCCGGATCAATTTCACCTGGATGGCTACCGAATTGGCCTTTCCATCGATTCGGTTTGCTTAAACTTTAGTCGGGTTCCGCCCGATGACCGGGAACTGCTCCAGTTCGATCACTGAACCAGAAGTCGGGCGCATGTCGCCAGACACAAAGGGGAACGCCATTGTCGCGATCTGATCCGGGGTCATCAATTTCCCGTGGGGGCTGACTTCCCTGGGCTGGAGTTCATACCAATTTTCAGGCAACCCCTCGTCGATCTTCCGTCGCCGCTCGTTCTCAGACAGCACCCAGCCCAAGTTCAACTGGTAGGAGCAGATCCCTTTTGTGTACTGCAAATATTCACCGAGGCTACGGGTCATGGTCATCAACGCCCCTTTGGACATGCTGTAGACCAATAAATTCGCCTCGCCACAGTAGGCATTGATACTACCGATGTTCACGACCACACCCTTCGCCTTGCCCAACTCGTCTGCCGCAGCTTTGCAAAGGAGCAAGGGTGCCCGGGCGTTGACGGCCATCGTGAAGTCGAACATTTCTGCATCAGAATGCTCGATGGTTGCCCGAGGAAAAACGGCGGCGTTGTTCACCAATGCAAACAACCCCCCGAAATTGTCCACTGCCGCCTTGACCAACTCTTCCGCGGCTTCAGGCCGGGTCAAATCAGAACGGAGGAATACCACCCGTTCCCGAAGGGCATCCCGGAGGGCTTCTCCTTCTGTTTCATCCAGGCCGTGCAGGACGATATTCGCCCCTTTGGCATGGCATTTGCGGGCAATGGCTTCGCCGATTCCCGAGGTACTGCCTGTGATAAGGATGGTCTTTCCGTAAAGTTTCATAGCGTTTGATTCACAAATCAATTTACGATGGTTAGGCCAATAAATGATTCCTAACCAATGCCAAACAGGAAAATTTCGGGGAGTCGCAATGCCAGGCTGCCAGAGATTGCGGAGGTAAATTCGGAACCAAGTTGGAAATAAACACTAATTCCCGTGACTTGTGGGATGCTGTCCCCTAAGCCATCCCTGAATTTTTGACATTCAACCCATCTCAAAGGAACCCACCATGCGCCCCCTGCCCTCCGCCCTCCTGGCCGTCCTCTCGCTCACACTTGCCTTTGAAGGCCATGCCGCCAAGCGCACCCCCCCGCCGACCCGGAAGTTCGATGGCCCGGGGGCACCCAAATTTATCCCGCTGGAAGCCAAGCCCGGGGTAACCCCGCCAGTCGATGCCAGTGGCAATTACCTGGTCGGCCCGGACTATACCCCCGCCTCAGAAGGGAAAGCTGCCGACGGTGTGCCGAAGGGCAAAGTCGAACAGTTTAGCATCGATTCCAAGGAGACCAAACTCTTCAACCCCGGCATTGCCCGGAAGGAATTCGGGACAGTGGATCCTAACAACCCCAAGACCCTGATCGTCCAAACCCACGAAATCGACTATATCCGCCAGATCACCGTCTATGTCCCGGCGCAATGCAAGGCAGAGGAAAAAGCCCCTTTCATGGTTATCCATGACGGTCCGAAAGGAAAGCCAAACATGCAGGTTCCCACTATCCTGGACAACCTCATCGCCCAAAAACGCGTCCCACCCCTCGTCGCCATCATGATTGCGAACGGCGGAGGAGACGCCCAGGGACATGAACGCGGCAAGGAGTATGACAACATGAACGGCGACTACGCCGAGTATATCGAGACGGAAGTCCTTCCCCGTGTGGAAAAGAAATGCGGCATCAAACTCACCAAAGACCCGGACGGACGCGCCGCTATGGGAAGCAGCTCCGGCGGGTCGGCCGCCCTCATCATGGCATGGTACCGTACGGACCTTTACCACCGCGTTCTCACCACTTCCGGCACCTTCGTGAACCAACAATGGCCCTTTGACCCCAAAACCCCCGGCGGCGCATGGGACTTCCATGACAGCATCATCCCCAACTCCCCCAAGAAACCCCTCCGCATCTTCCTCGCCGTTGGCGACCGCGACAACTACAACCCCAACGTCATGCGCGACGGCATGCACGACTGGGTGGAAGCCAACCACCGCATGGCCAAAGTCCTCGCAGCCAAAGGCTACCCCTACCAGTACCTCTTTTGCCAAAACTCCGGCCACGGAATCGGTAACGCCAAGGGCCAATTCCTACCCCACGCCATAGAGTGGGTTTGGCATGGTTACAAAAAATCTGACGGATGAAATTCCCAAAAATCTCCAGCCTCAAAACCTTCGAAAAGTTTCAGGCACGCCTCTACGAATTGGGCATCGAATTGCCCGTCGACGAAACCCTGGAATCCGGAGAAGGTTCACCT
>JAYPDO010000013.1:29227-35900 GCA_038125285.1 Opitutia bacterium | reverse complement strand
CAACCCCTCCAGCGCAAAGCCGGAGACATTGGTAACCGATTCTGCATCCTCCCGATGGAGGGTTGGGACGGCACTACCGACGGCAAGCCCTCCGAACTGACCAAACGCCGATGGAAAAACTTCGGGCTCAGCGGGGCGAAGCTCATCTGGGGCGGTGAAGCCGTCGCCGTACGACATGACGGCCGCGCCAACCCGAACCAACTCCTCATAAATGACGCTACCCTTTCCGGAATCGAGTCCCTCCGCGCAGTCCTTGAGTCTACCCACCAGGAGCATTTCGGCACAACCTCCGACCTCATTGCCGGCCTCCAACTCACCCACTCAGGCCGCTTTGCCCGCCCCAACAACAAGGCCGAAATCGAGCCCCGTATTGCCTACCGCCACCCCGTCCTCGACAAGCGTTTCGGAATTACCGACGACTCCCCCATCTTCTCCGACGACGAACTCTTCGCCCTAGTCGAAGACTTTGTCCAAGCCGCCGTCCTCGCCCAGAAAGCAGGGTTCCGCTTCGTCGACATTAAACACTGCCACGGATACTTCGGCCACGAACTGCTCTCCAGCTTCGACCGCCCCGGAAAATTCGGCGGAAGTTTTGAGAACCGCACCCGATTCCTCCGCGAAATCGTCGAAGGTATCCGCGCCAATGCCCCGGGGCTGGAAATCGGGGTCAGGGTCAGCATCTTTGACTTCAGCCCCTTCGAACCAGGCGAAGACAAGGTCGGCATCCCCTCTCATCCTGCCCCCTACCCCTGCGCCTTCGGAGGCGATGGAACAGGTACCGGCATGGATCTCACCGAGCCTTCCAAGTTCATGGACTTGCTCAAATCCCTTTGCATCAACCTCGTATGCTCGACCTGCGGTAGCCCTTATTATAACCCGCACATGCAACGCCCTGCCGCCTTTCCCCCTTCCGACGGTTACCAACCGCCCGAGGATCCACTTGTTGGTGTAGCCCGCCAAATCGCCGCTACTGCAGAGATCAAAAAGCTCCACCCAGAACTCGCCATCGCCGGGTCAGGCTATTCCTACCTCCAGGAATGGCTTCCTCATGTTGGCCAAAAGGTCGTCCGCGAAGGAAAGGCGGACTTCATCGGCTTAGGCCGCATGGTACTTTCCTACCCCGACCTACCTGCCGATATCCTGGCCGGAAAAGAGATGGCGCGCAAGCGCATCTGCCGCACTTTCAGCGACTGCACCACCGCCCCCCGCAACGGGGTCATCTCCGGCTGCTTCCCCCTCGACCCGTTCTACAAGGAAATGCCGGAGTACGCACAGCTTGCTGAAATCAAAAAAAGCCAATGACCAGGGGGGCGACTGGTGGTCGCCAGACTGGTTCATCATGTTCCGCGCCACCAGAGCCTCTTCGGGGAGGTAGGCGTCCCGAAGATCCTACACAGGCTGCAATCAACGTGCCAAGCCGACAACCCGATAAGAGATAGCAGGAGCAAGATCCGAGCACTGGTGGACTTCATCCCCGGGAATTATCGAGCCCAGGGGGTCACTGTATTCCTTGAAGGAACCGGAGTTTGCATTCACGGCAAACGGGTGGGAAAGCGATAGAAAAATAGCCCGGCTCGAACCATCCAGCCGAGCCGTAAAAGAGTAGCCCGTACGGCTCGGATTATGCGGAAAGGCTGATCGCGGCATCAATGATCTCGTTGAAATCGCCTGCTTTGAGGGAAGCCCCGCCAATTAGACCGCCGTCGATATCTTCCTGGGCAAGGAGTTCCTTTGCATTCCCGGGCTTCATCGAACCACCGTAAAGGATACGGATGCGGTTGGCGGTCTCAGTATTCAGCTGTTCGACAAGGAGCTTACGGATTTGGGCATGGACTTCCTGTGCCATTTCCGGGGTGGCGGTCTTGCCGGTTCCGATCGCCCAGACCGGTTCGTAGGCAATGACCAAGCCATCCGCCTGGCTGGGTACGATCCCTGCCAAGCCGCCTTGGATCTGTGCCTTGACGACGGCAAAGGTCTCGTCCGCTTCTCGTTGCGCCAAGGTCTCCCCTACGCAGAGGATGGGCTTAAGGTTGCTCGCGAGGGCGGTCTTGACCTTCTGGTTGATAAACTCGTCCGACTCGTTGAAGTATTCTCGACGCTCGCTGTGCCCAAGGATCACATGGGTGCAGAAGAAATGCCGAAGCATGGGCGCGGAAATTTCCCCGGTGTAGGCTCCGGAAGCTTCATTGTGCATGTTCTGCGCACCGAGGTTCACACTGCTTCCCTCAACGGCCTTGGCGACGGTTTCGATGGAAGTGAACGGCGGGCAAACGCAGACGTTGACCGTCGATTGTTTCCCGGCGTGGGCAACAATTTCTTTGGCCAAGTCTTCGCCTTCACCGGCGTTGAGGTTCATCTTCCAGTTTCCGGCAATGAGGAATTTTCTCATGGTAAATTTGTTAAGAGGGTTAGTAGGAAGACCGTAACTATTTGTTCAACTTTTCAAGGCTGCGACGCCCGGCAGTTCCTTGCCTTCTAGGAATTCGAGGCTGGCACCGCCACCCGTGCTGATGAAGGTGACCTTGTCGGCATAGCCGCTCTTATTGATGGCCTTGATGGAGTCACCGCCACCGATGATGGAACAGGAACCGCTTTCCCCGACCGCCTTGGCGATGGCAACGGTCCCGGCCGCGGAGGCTTCGACCTCGAAGATCCCCATCGGGCCATTCCAAAGGATGGTCTTGGCCTTGGCGATTTCGGCGGAGTACAGCTCCATGGTCTTGGGGCCAATGTCGATGCCTTCCCAACCATCCTCGATGTCGCCTTCGAAGATTTTGGTATCACCGACTTTGGCTGCACCGAAGTCAAGGCTGTTGGTACCGAGATTGTCGAGCGGGAGGAGGAATTTAACTCCTTTCTCCCCGGCCTTCTTGACTGCGGCGGTCGCGGTGTCGACCATGTCCGGTTCGGCCAGGCTGTCACCGATCTTTGCACCGGCTGCCAACTTGAAGGTGTAGGCCATTGCTCCGCCAATAAGGATGGTGTCGGCCTTGTCGATGAGGGCGTCGATCACCTTGATCTTGTCGCTCACCTTCGCCCCGCCGATGATGACGGTGAAGGGACGTTCCGGTGTTGTGGTCTTGTCGCCAAGGAATTGGAGTTCCTTTTCGATCAGGAATCCGACAGCCTTTTCTGCCACATGCCCAACGATCCCGGCAGTGGAGGCGTGGGCGCGGTGGGCGGTGCCAAAGGCGTCGTTCACATAGACGTCCGCCAAGCTGCCGAGTTCGGCTGCAAAGGCTGCGTCGTTGGCTTCCTCACCCGGATTAAAGCGGAGGTTTTCAAGGAGAATGACGGAGCCTTGGGAAGCGGTGTTGATCGTTTCCAGGAGCGAGTCACCTTCCTGGTCCGCAAAGGTGACCGGGACGCCGAGTTCCTCCGCCAAGGTGGCGGCGACCGGGCGCATGCTCATGGAGTCCACCTTCTTGCCTTTCGGACGCCCGAGGTGGCTGGCCAAGATGACGGTCGCGTTATTGTCCAGAATGTGCTTGATGGTGGGAAGCGCGGCTTTGATGCGGGTGCGATCCGAGACTTCGCCGTCCACAATGGGTACGTTAAAGTCTACGCGCACAAAAACCTTCTTGCCCGCCAGTTCCAATTCGTTGACGGTCTTGATATCGCCCATGGCGTATGCCTGTCTCTTTAGGGATTAGAGGAACTTGATGACCTTCTTGAGGAGGTCGACGCAACGGTTGGAGTAGCCCCACTCGTTGTCATACCAGGAGATCAACTTGAAGAAGTTGTCGGAAAGGCCGATGCCGGAGCCGGCGTCGAAGATGCTGGAGGCCGGGCAGTGGATGAAGTCGGAGGAGACCACTTCGTCGTCCGTGTACTCGAGGATGCCCTTGAGGTTGCCTTCAGCGGCGGACTTCATGGCGGCGCAGATTTCTGCGTAGGAAGTGGACTTCTCGGTGCGAACAGTGAGGTCGACGCAGGAGACGGTCGGGGTCGGCACACGGAAGGCCATACCGGTGAGCTTGCCAGCAACTTCCGGGATGACGAGCCCGACAGCCTTGGCCGCGCCTGTGGCGGAAGGGATGATGTTGATGGCTGCGGAGCGGCCGCCTTTCCAGTCCTTGCGGGAGGGTCCATCAACGGTCTTTTGGGTGGCGGTGTAAGAGTGGACGGTGGTCATCAGGCCTTCGGCGATGCCGAAGTTATCAAGCACGACCTTGGTCATCGGAGCCAAGCAGTTAGTGGTGCAGGAGGCGTTGGAGATGATGTTGTGGTCGGCCGTAAGTGTCTCGTCATTGACGCCGATGACAACGGTCTTCACATCGCCCTTGGCTGGTGCGGAAATGATGACCTTCTTGGCACCGCTTTCGAGGTGGCCGGCTGCCAAGGTGTCCTGCACAAAGAGTCCGGTTGACTCGATCACGATGTCCACGCCGTAGTCGCCCCAGGGAATGGCCTTCGGGCCTTCGCGGACAGCGAGGCACTGAATGTCCTTGCCGTTGACCACGATGATGTCGTCCTCTTCCGCGCCGTCGGACTTCTTGCTTTCGACGGTGCCGTTGAAGCGACCCTGGATGGAGTCGTATTTTAGGAGGTACGCCAAATTATCAGCCGGGACGAGGTCGTTGATCGCGACGACTTTGATCTCGTCGCCAAGGAGTCCTTGGTCGGCGATAGCGCGAAAGACGAGGCGGCCGATGCGCCCGAAACCGTTGATACCGATATTAACAGCCATTTAATTTAAGTGTGGTTAGGGTGGTTTTTGGTTGTGGTGGAAAAATCCGGGCGTGGGTTACAATCCAAGGGGCCGCGCCTTGCAAGCGGTTTTTTGGATGGCGACAATCTGAAATGTTGTTGTGGAATCGTCATCCCTCCCAATTGGTTCGACCGTATGGCTTCCATTGTGAAGATATTCAGCCATGAAAACGACACTAAGCGCGGATTTGATGCCTGACAAAGATGGAGGATATGTTGCGCAAAACCCAGAGACCGGGACAACGACCCAAGGGGAAACCATGAAGGAATCGTTGGAGAATTTGAGGAAAGCTATTGAACTCCCCCTGGAAGAGTTCCCATTCGATCCGCCCGGCAAAAGTTTTTTGACGACGATTGATGTCTCCCATGTCCAAGCATCCTAGGGATTAGCATGCGAGAATGTATTCAGGCACTGGAGAGGTCGGGATTCGAGCCTGCCCGGCAAAGAGAAAGCCATGTTTGTATTGAAAAAAGGACGAGCTGGCTGTGAAGTCCCATTTTCACAATGTAATGAAGGTTGGCACCCTTTCGGGTTCTTGAAAACTTGTGATTCCAAACTGCGTGTAAGATTTCCCTTAAGAAGTGTGGCAAAGTAGAAGCGGATGCCGCTTACACAGTGTAAAGCAATCCGCAGACTGGTATAATTCCTTAGCCTCGAATGCCCCAAGCCAGGGTACGAAGTCGGACAGGTTTCCAAAAAATATCATTGTTCACACCGTCCACAACCTCACACTCCTGGGCGGGATGACAATTGGCAATCCGGGCTTTTCTTTCCTGGGTGTTTTGAAAAATTGCCGCTCGTCCGCCCGTAGGTTCATTTGTGGGAGCTCGATAGGAACGGGAAGTCTCGAAGCCCCAGCGGAGGGATTGATGGCGAAGAGGAGGTGTTTGCCGCCTTCGTGGAGGTGCATGGCGAGCGGTGAGTTTTGTTCCTGGTGGTAGATATGGAGGGTGCCTTCGGGGGGGAATTCCTTGCGGCGGAGGAGTTGGCCGTCCTTGGAGAGGCGGAAGGCGATCCAGTCCCGGGTGTACTGTGCGGTTTCGGCGTAGGTTTTCTCACGGCTGTAATCCAGCATGTTGAGGTTGCCTTGGAGGTAGGTGTTTTTGACGCCTTGCTTGGACTGGAGGAAATCCATCCCTGCAGCGAGCATGGGGATGCCGATGGAGCAGTTGAGGATGGCGATGGCAAGGTGGGTATGGAGAATGTCGGCTTCGGTCGGTTGGTTCCCGTTGTTTCCTGGGTTTTCGGTAATTTTATCAATCCAGCAATGGTCATCGTGGGAGGCAATGTAGTTGACGGTCTGTGCGGGGAAGGCGGCCCTGTAGTCCTTGGATCCGGTCAAGAAATAGGCCAAACCCTGGCTTTGTTCATGGCCACGGATGTATTTCGGGATGAATTCCCGGTAATCGTCGTTCCAGGATGAGAACTGTGTGCCGCGCAGGTTTTTAGCAATGTGCCCCCGAAAGCTCCAAGGTTCGGCAATGAGATGGATGTCGGGCTTCATCTCCTTCAGGGCAGCTTCGATTTCGTGGAGGGTCGGGATGCCGAGGAGTTCGGCGAGGTCGAACCGGAAGCCATCCACATCGTATTCCCTGACCCAGTGGAGAAGGCTGTCGATCAGGAGGCGGCGGGTCATGGGGGCGTTGGCCCGGATGTCGTTCCCGCAACCGCTCCAGTTGAGGAGCTGCATGGAAGCGTCCATCTCGAAGTAGTAGCCTTTGTCGATGGCATGGAGCGGTGTGTGGATACCTTGGTGGTTGAGGACCACGTCAAGGATGACGGCGAACCCTTGCTTATGGAAGGCGTACACCAACTCCCGAAATTCCTCCACTTGTGAGCCTTCCTTCGGCTTGATTGCATAGCAACTGGAGGGGGCAAAGAGGTTACAGGGCATATAGCCCCATTGGTATTCATCCTGGGATTCCGCATCGAACTCGTGGACTGGTTGGAGCTCGACTGCAT
>JAYPDO010000013.1:18146-29217 GCA_038125285.1 Opitutia bacterium | reverse complement strand
CGACTGCATTGATCCCAAGGCGGTGGAAATAGGTGTCCCCGGTTTCGAGCCACTTGGTCAGCCCGGCAAATCCCCTGCGTTCCTTCGATGTTAGTTTGGTCGGAGCTTGGGCCAGGGCGTCCCGGAGATGGACTTCGCAGATGACAAGGTCTTCCGCCTTGGGGACTTTGAAAGGCGGGTGCTGGGGTTTTGCATAAGGGATGATGATACTCGGGCCGGCCGGGGATGCCAGGGCGGCGGAGTAAGGATCGGTAAGGGCAAGCTCGGGATTAAAGGCGGTGGTAGGATCGTGGTTTTCCCCGTCGATCCGGTAAATGTAGTGGTAGCGGGCCAAGTTTTCCCTCACGACGACCTCCCAGGTTCCGTCGTTTTGGGATTGGAGCGGGAGTTTCTTGGCGGACTTGGGTTTTCCCGCCGGATGGTAGCGGACTTCGACGGACTTGGCCCGGGGGGCGAAAATTCGGAACGTGGTAGAGCTTTTCTTGACTACTGTGCCAAGCTCCAGGGAGGACTGGCTTTCTGAATTCCCGGCAGGCTTGATGACTTCAAAGGATTCGCGGTGGTACGGGTCACGCCACTCGATGATGTGCCGGACTTGGACTTCCAGGTTTGGCGGGAGGGTAAAATTGTAAAATTGGGTCGAACCCGGCTTGTGGGTGACAATGTAGTTGGCCAGACCCCAGCGGTTGGTCCGGTTCGGGGAGATGGCCGGGGGCTCCAACCAGATGCCGCTTTTTGTGCAGAACTTGAATTCATGCCTCTGCCCCTGGGGCAAATCGGAGATCGGGCGGGTCAATTGCCAGTACTCGGGGGCGCGGGGTTTGTTGGGCTTGAGTTGCCAGGAAGGGTCGGCTTTGGCCGCTTCCCATCCATTGAAGGATCCAAGGACGGAGGGCGGGTTCTCCCGAAAATCGATCCATGGATGGTGGTCCGGGTAAAGAAAGAAGGTGATGCTCGACTTTGTACAGAAATGGGCGGTGTAGAAAGTCTCGGTGTCCAGGTTGGTGTGTTTAAGCGGGAGAGGCTGCTTTTCGATACAGAGCGGGGGGAATGTACAGGCCGGCCAAGTCTCATTGATGATGAGGAGCCCGGTCGCTGGGGTTTGCCAAAGGGCAAGGTGGATTTTTTTGTTGGTTGACATTGCCGCTCAAGGAAGTGGCGATCAGGGAATCGGATTCAAGAAAAACGTCGATGATAAAGCAAGTGATGGTCGCCATGTCGGGCGGGGTGGACAGCTCCGTCGCCGCCCAACTCCTCGTCCAGGAAGGCAAATATAACCTGGAGGGCGCCTACATCCGCACTTGGCAGCACGAAGAGAATTTTTTCGGAGATTGCCCGGCCGCCCAGGAAATTGAGGATGCCCGGGGCGTGGCGGAAAAGCTCGGGCTCCCTTTCCGAGTGGTCAACTTGGTCAGCCATTACCGGGAAAAGGTCGTGGATTTCCTGGTCAGTGGCTACGAAAGCGGCATCACGCCAAACCCCGACGTCCTTTGCAACCGCGAGGTCAAGTTCGGCGCATTCCTCGACATCGCTCTGGAAGCTGGTTTCGGCGCCGTCGCCACTGGCCACTATTGCCGCAAACTCGAAAATCCCGACGGAACTTGCGACATCCTCGAAGGCACAGACAAAAACAAGGACCAGTCCTACTTCCTCGCCCTCCTCCGCCAGGAACAACTCCAACACGCCCTCTTCCCCCTCGGAGAAATCGAAAAGCCCCAAGTCCGCAAAATCGCCAGGGAGGCAGGGCTAGCTGTAGCCAACAAGAAGGACAGCCAAGGCATTTGCTTCCTCGGCAAAGTGAACATCAACGATTTCCTCGGAGCCCGCATTGAAGACAACCCCGGCGAAATCATCAACCACCTCGGCAAAGTCGTCGGCGAACACCGCGGGCTCCACCACTATACCATCGGCCAGCGCAAAGGCATCGGTGTCCCCTCCAATACGGAAAACAAAGCCTACGTCGTCGTCGGAAAGGACTACTCCGCCAACACCCTCCAAGTCGCCTTCGACGAACCGGATGCCCCCATTTACTCCAAACAAGCCGTAGTCGGCGCGTTCAGTTTTGTAAACCAAACCGTCGAAGGCCGCGCCAAACTCCTGGCCAAACCCCGCTACCGCGACAAATCCACCCCCGTCGAGCTCCTACCCCTTGATGACGGCCGCACCCTCATCCAATTCCTAGAAACCCAACGTGCCCTTGCCCCCGGCCAAATCCTCGCCATCTACGACGGCGAAGTGTTGCTCGGAGGGGCGACGTACTTGGGAAGTCATTAATTTCCCAAGGCTTTGGCTGCAGCGGTTTGAAAGGCGTGGCGGACGGGGGAATTGTCGCCGTTGGGGAAGCCTTTGCGCTGGATCATGAGGATGTAGATGGTTTGGTTTTTGGGGTCGGCCCAGCTTTGGGTGGCATAGGCGCCGCCGTGGCCAAAGGTGCCTGGGTTCAGCATGGCTGTGACGCCTTGCGGGTCTTTGACGACTTGGAAATGGATGCCCCAGCTCATGCCGTCGGTGAACCCGGTCTTAATGTCGCCGGACTGGGTACGGGTGAGTTCGTGGACGGATTCCTGGGAGAGCAGGCGTTTGCCTTCCCAAATCCCGCCATTGAGCATCATTTGGTAAAAGTGACGGAGGTCTTCAGCGGTTGAAAAGAGGCCGCCGGAGGGCTTGACCGTGCGCCGGGTGTCCCAGAGGTCGCCTTGGACGAAGTAGTAACCAGCTTCAGTGAGTTGGCCGGTATCCTTGTCCTTTTGGTAGGGTGTGGCAAGGTGGCGGGCTTGATCCTTGGTCGGGAAGAAGGTGGTGTCTTTCATGTCCAGCGGGTCGAGGATGCGTTCCTGGAGGAAGGTTTGATAAGGCTGGCCGGAGGCAACTTCCACTACGCGCCCCAAGACGCAGGATCCGGCGGAGCTGTATTGCCATCGGCGCCCAGGCTCGAATTCCAGGGGTTTCTGGGATATCATCGAGACTAGTTCTGCGAGGGTTGAATGGGGGCGGGGCTCGGTGGTGTTGGGTATCCCGGCTGTATGTGTGGCCACATCGAGGAGGGTGATTTTCCGTGCGGGGCGCTTCAGGGTGAGTTTGTCCTTGGCCCGGCTTTCGACCATCCAAAGCCCTTTGAACTCGGGGAGGTACTTCTCCACCTCGTCATGGAGGTCCAACTTGCCTTCCTCGGACAGCATCATGAGGGCGACACCGGCAAGGGGTTTGGTCATGGAGGCAATCCAGAAGAGGTTGTCCTTTTGCATGGGGGTGTTGGTGGCAATGTTGGAAAGCCCGATGGCTTCGTGGCTTATGATTTTCCCGTCTTTTGCCACCAAGGTGACGGCACCGGAAATTTCTTGGGCATAGACCAAGGGGTGGAGAGCCTGGCAGATTGCGCAGGAGGTGGAAGCTGCCCAGGAATGGCCAAGAATAAATAGGTATGCGGAGAGGAGGAAGGTGGGGTATTTTGTCATAACAGGTTTGTGGTCATGGCGCATCAGACATAAGTAGACTTAGAATATCCAGAAAATATCATATTCCAAATGATCCAAGGTAGGAGCGGCGGTTGCACCCGCCGACAGCGGATGGAAGTTCAATATCCTAGGTTTTGGAAGATTTTGTCAGGACGGGGTTACCCAACGTCCAGATGGCGGTACCGCCGCTCCTACCTCACCTTGCCCAACGGAAAGATTTTTCCGGCCAGTGCATCTTTCGCGGGCTGGCCCCAAAAGGGGGTCGGGGTGTAGTCCCAGTCCTGTAACATTCTGGGGTTGGCACTGGTGTGGAAACACCACCCGGTCCAGTGGAATTTGTGCTTTTGGATAAAGCCGAGCATGTCGGGCACCCAGGTGGCGGGGTCTTCCTGGTTTTCGGCTGGGATGAAGCTCATTTTCTGCACATCCGCGCCAACTTCCCCTAGGAGGACGGGGTACTTTTCCAAGACTTTGAGTTTCTCTTCCCAGCCTTTGTGCCAGTGGTAATTGTGCCAGGAATAGATGATCCCGTTCCCGCCTTTGTCGTCGAGCGCATAACCTTCCAGCACCCCGCCCAGGTTGGCACAGTAAAAAGTCCCTCCAGCAACGATGATGTTTTTCGCACCGGTAGACCGGACGGCATCGACCAGCCCTTGCATGCCCGGGGAATCGAATGCTTTGTCCCCGTCCCCGACTTTGCCGCCTTTTTGCCAGGTTTCCCAATTGATGCCATGGGGTTCGTTGAGGATGTCGAAAAGGACGGCGGGATGGCCGTTGTATTCCTTGGCCACTTCCTTCCAAAACCGGACATGTTCGGCTTTGGGGGCGCGGTAGCGATGGAGATCGATGATGACGTAGGCACCGCGGTTGGCGGCCAAGGTGACGATCTTTCGGATGCCCTGGCGATAACCCTGGCCCCCGTCTTCTTGGTAGGCGCTTTCGCCCCACCAAAGTGTCTCGACTATTGGCAGTCGGATGCAATTGGCCCTCCATTCGTCGATGGCGACGACTACCGACTTGGTGACTTGGGCCGCATCGGGCAGGGTCTCCAGGCCGCCCGCATTGACCCCTTGGAGCCAGACCTCCTTGCCCGATATGTCGAGAATGAGGTTACCTTGGGTATGGAGCATTTGGGGCCAATTGGCGTAAACGGGTGTTTCATCCGGGACATGGCGTTCCTTCAGGCGGCGCTCCCGGTCGGCCTTGGCCAGCAATAGTTCCTCCGGGGCGATGGCCCGAAGGACAAAGTCGTCGAGGTCGAAGGTTCCTGCCCGAACATTGAACAAAGTAGGCATAAATACGAGGGTGGCAGCTTCCTCGGGGACGAGGAAACGGGTACTTTTTTCCACCCATCCATCCGTATCCTTTCCGGAATAGGGGGCCGGGGGCTGGGTTTTCATTTTCGCGCCCCAGGCATCTTTCCACTCCATCATGATCCGGGCGTCGTACCAGGGTTTTTCCCCTTTTTTGAGGCCGGTGATCCTTTGTTTCCATTTCAGTTCAAGGGCTTTTGCGCCTGCTGGCAATTCGACCAAGCGGTAATCCATGGCCATCTTTCCGGGTTCCGTAACATGGAGACGGAGGAAATGGTTCCCGCCTTCCTCCAGGATTCCTTTTTTCTTAGCCCAACGGCCTTCGTGGTTCCAACCGGGCATGAGGGAGCCTTGCCCGTCGAGGAGCTTCTGGGCGGAGGCATGTTTCTTGGCCAGGATGTCCTGCTTCTCTTGATCCTTGGCCTGGACGAGAGGGAGCGGGTCGGTGGGTTGCAGGAGCAGGTCGTCGAGGTCGAAAGTACCGGCTTCGACTTGGAGCAAGGATGGCATGAACTTGAGGATCCTGGCTTTTTCCGGGACTAGGAAAGCCAACTCCTTTTCCACCCAACCCGAGGTGTCTTTTCCAGTGTTCGGCGTCGGGGGGGAAGGCGAGACCTTTTCCCGTGCGCCGTCCATAAACTCCATCATGATCCGTGCGTCGAACCAGGAATTCTTTCCTTTTACCAATCCCGTGACCCTCTGTTTCCAGGTCATCCGGATGGCACCGGTGCCTTCGGGGATGCCAATTTCCTGGTAGAGCATGGTGGTGGATCCCGGCTCCGGGCTTTTAAGGCGGAGGAAATGGTTCCCATTTTCCTCCTCCCAACTCCCTCCTGCTTTTACCCCAGCCCAATGGTCGGGCCAACCGTCGTTATCGGCATCGGTTTCAAACCCGGAATTTAGAACAAGGGGGGCAACTGCACCAGGGTTTTGGGCGAAAACCGCCAACTGTAAGCAGCATGCCAGGAGCATTGCGGGGATTTTAACAAAGTGCATCAGTGTCAAAAAAAGGATCCTTAAGCCAATGCCGCCTTGAGCCCATCCAAACCCTCGCCAGTTTCGCAAGAGAGGGGAAGGATCTTGTCCTTGGTGGCTTTTTTCAGGCGTGTGATATTCTTTTCAGCATTAGGTAGGTCCATTTTGTTGGCGGCTATGATGCGGGGGCGGTCGAGGAATGCGGGATCGTAATTTTTGAGTTCAGCGAGGAGTTTTTTGTAATCGTCGACCGGGTCGCGTTCGTCCACCCCGGCCATGTCGAGGATGAGGAGGAAGCGTTTGCAACGCTCGATATGGCGGAGGAACTTATGCCCTAGGCCTTTATTTTCACTCGCTCCCTCAATGAGTCCGGGGATGTCGGCCAGGAGGATAGTGGAGTAAGTGTCCTCGTAGTGGATGATTCCTACAGAGGGATTTAGGGTCGTGAAAGGGTATGCGGCGACCTTGGGCTGGGCGTTGGTGAAGTGGCGGGTGAGACTGGACTTGCCAGCGTTGGGGAAGCCGACCAGGCCGATGTCGGCAATAGTCTTGAGGAGGAATTTAAAGTCGCCCTCCTCACCGGGTTTGCCGGGGGTGCATTGCCGGGGAACACGGTTGGTAGAGGATTTGAAATGGACATTGCCCAGCCCGCCACGGCCGCCTTCGAGGAACTTGACGGTTTGGCCGTGCTCCAGGATTTCTTCCATTTGCTGGCCGGATTCCAGGTCGATGACAATCGTGCCGAGGGGAACCTTGAGGGTGATGGACTCGCCGTTTTTGCCATGCTTGTCCCGACCCATGCCAGTACCCCCGTTCTTGGCTTTCCATTGGGGGTTGTAGTGGTAGGTACGTAGGTCACCGGTATTGCGGTCGCCTTCGATGATGACGTCGCCGCCCTTGCCACCGTCCCCACCGTTGGGGCCGCCTTTGGGGATGTATTTCTCCCTCCGGAAACTAACAATTCCGTCTCCACCGTCTCCGGCTTTGAGGTACACTTTGACTTCGTCATAAAACATGGCAGGGAAATGGTTTGGTTAAGGGGAAAAGGGGCAGGAGGGTATCGGGGCAGGTAGCAGACCACAAAACTTTTTTTGAACTTGTCCCTTTACGAGGCGACCAACAGTAACTATTGAGACGAATTGATCATGATAGATAGTTCCCATACCCCGGAAAACTTTGTCGTCGAAGACGAACCTGCGGGCACCATCGGCCAGGCATTGGACCGGATTGTCAGCTCCCCCTCGCGTGCACCTGTGATCAAGAAGAGGTTGGATTTCCCCCGACAATCCGTCACGGCTTCCAAATTTACAACCAACCGGGAGATCTTGGAGGATCCGTCCAAGGCGAAAGTGGCGATGAACTACGAACCGGAGGTGAAGGTAGACCCTTCGGCATTCCAAGACCCGGATTTGCCCTACGATGAAGTCTTTGCCCAACCAGAAACGAGGTTGGCGAAAATCCCGGTGAAGGAAACTGTCCCGGCACATGCCGTTGTTCCAGCGGCGAAAGTAGAACCTGCATCGCCCGTGGCCAGCCGCCAAGAGTTTTCCTTGGGAACCGGGCAGGGTGCAAATTTACCTCCCCAACCCGTCCAAGAGGAGATCCTGGAGCATGTCATACCTGTCGCTCCCGTTGCACCGGAACCTGTCATGGAGGAGGAGCCGGAACCTGGCCCGAAAGTCATCATCCGGCGCGAGGTTGCCCCAGCCAAACCGACAATGACGAGGATTGTAGAAAAAGCTGCAGTACAAGAACGCCAACCAGTGGCTTCAGGCGCGGAGCTGGACCTATTCATGCGCGAATCCGAAAAGGTGGAGAACCGGACAGTCCAGTGCAAACCGGATACTTGGGAGAAACTCCTGGAGATTTCGAAACGTACGGGGTGTTCCCCTTCGGACTTGGCATCCCAGGCGGTGATGAGCGTGGCGATGGCGATCCGGGACGCCGGTTTCGAGTTTTCGCTCCCGATGGAGGTGGAGTACACCCGGAAGGCTTGAGTTTTTCCGCAGCTGGTGGCTAGGACTGGGTTTCCCCCGCGTAGTCGATAGGGACTTCGGGGGCGTCTTTCCAGAGACGTTCGAGGCTGTAGAAGTCCCGCTCGTCCTCCTCAAAGATGTGAATCACAAAGTCGATGGCGTCCACGGCGACCCAGCCGGAATTGTGGCTTTTGTCCTTGGAGTGGATTAGATACCCGAGGGGTGAAAGAAGGGCATCCATCTCGCGGAACAGGGCCCGGAGGTGCGGGGCAGAGGTACCGGTGGCGATGATGAAATAGTCGGTGATGGCGAGGGTTCCCCTCATGTCCAGGACGACTATGTTTTCAGCCTTCTTTGCATCAAGAGCACGGCAACAGAGGGTGACGTGGCGGAGGATTTCTTCTTGGGATGTGTGTGGATTGGATTCCAGTGCGGGCATCAAAAGTTGTAGGTGTGGTTTTCAGAGATGTAATCGTGGACACCGCCAGGCAGGAAGTGGCCGAAAGGTTGGTTCGAAGCGGCCCGTTGGCGAATTTCCGTGGAGCTGATGTCAATAGGGTGCCCTTTGATCAAGTGGTATTTTAAATCAGGGAGGTCGGGCGGGGAAAGTTCGTTCCCTGGCCGGGAAAGGACGGCGAATTCCACAAGTTTGCAGAGATCGCCAATTTCGCGCCATTGGGGGAGTTTTTCAAATTGGTCGGCACCTAGGATCCAGAAAAATTGCCTACCAGGAAAACGAGAATGGATATAGCGGACGGTGTTGATGGTGTAGCTTGTTTCCCCGGGCTGGAGGATTTCGAAGTCAATGAGGCGAAAGGCGGGCTCCCTGCAAATGGCTTTTTCGACCATGTCCTTGCGCTGGAAGGGGTCAGCAGTGTGCTCTTTCTGCTTTAAAGGGGCCTTGCCGGTGGGGATGAAGAAGACCTCCTCAAGGCGCAGTGCCTCTTTAGCATCATGGGCAATGACGAGGTGCCCGGTGTGGATGGGGTCGAAGGATCCCCCGAAAAGGCCAGTACGGACAAGGGGGACGGGCTTATCCATGCAGGGATGCAGGCTTTTGGAGTGGTGAGGGAATTAGCATTGCTGTACTACGGAAAAATACTGTAGGAAAGTGCGTTTTCAAGTCCAGCCTTAGTAACAATCGGATGAGCATAGAAAACGTACCGAGCAGTGGGGGTGCTGCGGATGGTGAAAACATGGGGAAGACCAGCCTTGCCGAAGGCTTGCGTAGGGTATTGGACAGGGCGGAGGGGGAGCGCGTGGAGATACGAAGGTTCTTCGAATCCTTCCAGGATAAGGGGTTCGGGATTTTACTGATGATCTTTTCCTTGCCTAGTGCCCTTCCCGTGCCAGCACCTGGCTACAGCATCCCCTTCGGGGTCGTGCTGGCATTGCTGGCATTGCAGATGTTGGCCAGAAGGCATACCCCATGGCTGCCAAAGGGGATATTGAAAGTATCGTTTTCCAAGGCGTTCCTCGAGAAGTTGGTCCCTTCTGCGGTAGCGTTCCTTTCCCGTACGGAGGCATTGGTAAAGCCGAGGTTCCTGGTATTCACCGGTCGAGGAATGCAAATGGTGCCGCTGCTGCTGGTTGTTGTGATGGCTATTTTCATGATGATCCCGATCCCGGGGACCAACACCGCCCCGGCGATGGTCGTGTTCATGGTGGGGATGGGTTTGACCGAGCGGGACGGGCTGATCCTTTGCCTGGCCAGCCTTGCGGGGGTAGCGGCAACGGTTCTGACTTGTTTCATAATCACCTACGGAAAGGAATGGGTGAAAGCGAAGCTGGGAATGTAGGACATATTTGCCGCTTGCCCGAAAATAGGGTTGTCCCTTTCACCACAATCCGCACCCTGAAACACCAATGTACAAGGCATCCATCGTTATCCCGTGTTACGACGAAGAGGCGACTTTACGGAACACGGTTGGCCGGGTGTTGGAGATCAAGGATGACACCCTGGAACTGGAGCTAGTGATCGTGGACGATTGCTCCAAGGATAAGAGCCTGGAGATCGCCCGCTTACTGGAAAAGGAAATCCCTGAGGTCAAGGCTTTCCACCACAACGTAAACCAAGGCAAGGGCGCAGCTTTGAGGACAGGGTTCAAGGAAGCAACCGGGGATTGTATCGCAGTACAGGATGCCGACTTGGAATATGACCCCCATGACTTGAGGAAGCTAATCCGCCTTCTTGAGGAAGACAAAGCGGATGTGGCCATCGGATCCCGTTTCCTGACCGGGGGTCCCCACCGGGTACTCTTCTTTTGGCACTCCGTCGGGAACCAGTTCCTGACCTTCCTCAGTAACATGATGACCGACCTCAACCTCACGGACATGGAGACCTGCTACAAGGTTTTCAAGAAGGAGGCCCTGGAGGGCATTGAGATCGAGGAAAACCGCTTTGGGTTCGAGCCGGAGATCGTGGCCAAGGTCGCACGCAAGAAATTGAGGATTTTTGAGATGGGAATATCCTACTCCGGCAGAACCTACGAAGATGGAAAAAAGATCGGGGCCAAGGATGGGTTCCGGGCAATCTACTGCATCATCCGTTACAACCTGGGGCACTTGCCTTTAGGGATGAAGATGTTCCTGACGCTGTGCCTGGGCTCGGTGGCCGGGATGGTCGCAGGGTTGGTCTATGTGGCCAAGCTTGTCCGCGGGTGAACCCTGGGTGGATCAAAAGTCCTCCCGTATCCTCTTCATTTCCTTAAGCTGGAACTTGACCGCCTGGGTAAGGGCGTTGACCGTCATGTTATAGTCCTTCCGAGCCAATTGCCGGCCTTCCGTTGCGAAGGTGTAGCGCAAATTGAAGCTGCTGCTGTACTCGATCTTGACGTTGTGGAGCGTGTAGGTGATCGAGCAAATTGCGTAGCGGGCATGGCGGTAGGGTTTGTTCCCGACAATGATGGTGTTCTCGTTTTCGTCCAAAACTTCCCACCCGGCATTGGATGCCCCCTTGATCACGTATTTACGGACGGTATCCAAGTTCGGCTCCATGGCCGGGACTTTCAAGATCGGCGGGTTGTAAAGCCTCACATACGTACGGCAACCCGGGGCGAAGCAGGCCAGGAGCAATACAACAATGGAAACAGTCCTCATCGGTATTCGGGATGGAAATAAGGGAACAAAAGAGGGAGCAAAAGTTCAGATTACCATGAAAAAGACAACCCTTAACTTTCCTGGGAAAGGGTAGCGTCAGGACCTGCGGGCGAAGATTTTCAAAAGGAATTTCCTGGCGATGACATCAAACTCGGAGAACCTGGAAAGCCATAAAAATGCCAGGTAGGAACCAATGCCCACAGGGATTAGGTTCAGGATGTACAAGAAGCTGGCTTGCTTCCCTGTCCCGAGG
>JAYPDO010000013.1:0-18136 GCA_038125285.1 Opitutia bacterium | reverse complement strand
CTTCCAGAGGGCATGACAGACCAACCCCATCAAGGCGGCGGAAAGAACGACCTTGGCCAGGTCGGCATTGAGGATGCTGCTTTTGCCCGGGTGGAAAAAGTGATGCAAGTACACGCATTGGTAAACACTGGAAAGGACTCCTGCAACAGCCAAACCGTAGACACCATAGAATTTCATCAAGAGGAGGCTCAGAGCCAAGTTGGCAATGAGGACATGGACAGAACCCCTCAGCGGCCGGTGCATGTCTTGCTGGGCATGGAAACCGCGAGTGTACATCGCGACGGCAGAGTAAAACGGCAACCCGGCGGCACTGATCTGGAGGATCGGGATGGTGTCCTGTACGGCAGAATCGTCGAACAGGCCCCAGTTGAACAGGAAGTCCAGGATCGGTCCGGCCAGTACGCCTAGCCCCACTGCGGCAGGGATCGTCAGGACCAGGATCCAAAGGAGCCCTTTCTGGAAGGTGGAGTGGAAGCGGTCATGCTCCTTCTGGACTTGGAGCTTTGCGATTTGGGGGAAGATCACCGTCGTGACCGCAATGGTGAATATCCCGAGTGGCAACTCCACCAGTCGGCTGGCAAGGAAAAGCAGAGCCACAGCGGAATCCTCCAAGGAAAATGAGAGGGTACGGGAGACCAGCAAGTTCACCTGCAACACCGATGCCCCGGCCACCCCGGGGACGAACAGCTTCCAAGCGCATTGGATTTCCGGGGAATCCTGGAAGTCGGCGACCGGTTTCCACCCCGACTTCCAAAGTGCCCAGGCTGGCATGGCGAACTGCAGGAGCCCTCCGGCCAAAACGCCGGCGCAAAGCCATTGGACTTTTTCATCCAAGTTGTCCCCAAGGAAATTCGCCAGCACGGCCATGGAAAAGATCATGCACAGGTTCAATGCCAGCGGGGTTAGGGCCACAGCGCCGAACTTCCCCAGGCTGTTCAATGCCCCGCCGATCACTGCGGAAAGGCAAATCATCACCAAGAAGGGGAAGAGGAAAGTCCCGTATTTTAATAGCAAGTCCCACTTCCCCCCATCAGGAAAGTATCCCCTGGCCGACCACATCCCGGCACAACCTACGGCAACGCTCACAAACAGCACGACCGCAACACGGGACAGCACCTTGTTTAGCAAGCTGTAGAAACCCGGCTTCCCCTTTTCATCCAGCTCCCGCGCCATGACAGGGATCAACGCCGAGGTCAGGGCACCCTCCCCGAGCAAACGCCGGAACAGGTTCGGCAAAGTGAAAGCATATAAAAATGCGGAGCAATAGACAGACCTGCCTAGGATCCCGAACATGAGCATGTCCCGGAAGAGCCCGGCGACCCGGGAGCTAACGGTGGAGCTACCCACGATAAGGACATTGAGTACGTTTCTGGATTTTGGGTTGTCCAAGCGGAGAAAAAATAGAGGGGCAGATGCTGCACAGGTGCCTCCCCGATGCAAGCCCACCGGAGGGCAGGTTCGCTATCCCAATGGAAGCCAAAACCGGAAGACCGTTTCGCCGGGTTTGGAGCCAAGCAGCTCGATATCCCCACGGTGCTCCCGGAGTATCCGCTTTGTGATGGAAAGCCCGAGCCCCGTGCCTTCCAGGCGGCGGGACAGGAAAGAATCAAAAATCCGCCCCTGCACATCTTCGGGAATACCGATGCCTGTATCCCGGAAATGGACGACAAATTGTCCTGCTGGAGGATCCCCCGACCTTTCGGTGCGGATCTCGATCTTCCCGCCCCCAGGCATGGCTTCCATCGCGTTCAGGCACAAATTCAACAGCACTTGCTGCAACTGCCCCCTGTGAGCCTCCAATATCCCTCCCGAAGCTGCAGGATGATATTCCAGTTCCACTTGCGCTTGCTCCAATTTCAAACGGAGCAACCGGTGGGTATCCTTCATCAATTGGTCGAAACCAACCTCCTCGAAAGCTGATTGGCCGGATTTCCCGAAGTCCAGCACCCGGTTCACAATTTGCTCCAATTGGTCTAACCGGTCCCGGATTACGCGGACATCCTGCCTCCGGCTGTCCCCTTCCCCAAAGGCTTCCTCTAATGGATCGAACAGAAGCCGGATCACGGTTAGCGGGTTGCGGACCTCATGCGCAATCTCTGCGGCAAGCAGACCCAAAGTATTCATTTTCTCGCTCTGCCGGAGCGTGGATTCAGTATCGAAGACCCTCCTGTAAAGCCTCGAATTTTGCAAAGCGATGCTCCCCATGCGCGCCAAGGTCTGGAACAAATCCCGTTCCACGTTACTAAAACGGTGAGGGATCTTGGTATAGACGTTCAACACGCCGACGACATCCAATCCGGCAAGCAATGGCGTGACGAGCATGGACTCTAGCTTGGCTTCCTGGATGAAGCGGACGAGATGGTTCTCTTCTGTCCGACGGATATTGGCCACCTCGATTTGCCTGCGGTTGAGGACTGCCGTGCCAATCGCACTGTCCCGCAATGCGAGGGTCTCCCCAAGTTCCAATTTGCCAGCGCGGTCTATGGCCATCGCCATCTCCAGTTCCTCCCCGTTTTCCGCGGGCAAATAGATTGTTGCAACCTCGCATTGGGAAATCCGGCACGCCGCCCCCAACACACCTTCCCAAATGGCCTCCTCCCTCCTCTGGGAAACCAAACCTTGCCCGGCCTGGACGAGAGCCTGGAGTTGCTGAGCCTGGGTCTGGAGCTGCTGCATTTGCCAAAATCGGGTGACGGCTCGGGTAGCTTCCCCGGCCAGCAAAGTCAGGAGCTTGAGGTCTTCCTCGGAAAAATTGTCCTTCGCCTCGCTATCCACGCTGACCACCCCGATGACCCTGCCCGCGTCCAACATTGGCACTGCCAGCTCAGAACGGATTGACCCCTTGGCCGGGAAATAGCGGGAATCCTTGGCCACATCATGGCACAGGACAGCTTCCCCATGCAGGGCAACCCATCCAGTCAACCCTTGGCCCAGTGGGAGCTGCAACCCCATGGACTCCTCGGGAAGACCCCTGGCCACCTCGATTTCCAACCCTTGGGTCTCGAAGTTCACCAGGGAGATGGAAGCCGTCGCAGCACCAAAGACCTTTATCACTTCGTCCAGGATCAACCCCAGCGCCTCCCTCGAGTCCTTGGCCTGCCAAACCAGGCTGCTGATCATGTATAAGGAATTGAACGCAGGGTTTTCCTCCCCTTCCACGGATTGCCTGCCAACCTTCCTGGGCATGGGCTATATCCCCTCCCCGATCAAGGCGTCGGCATCTTCTTCCCCACTGAGCACTTCTTCCCCCTCTTGCCCCTTCACAATTTCCTCCAACACCACTTGGAGATCCTTCATCTCCCCCTCCGTGATAACCATTGTACCTTCTTTCCTGATCAAATGGAAGGTGTCCATGGCAACAGAATTTTCCGTTACCAACCGGACAAAGACAATGTCCATGTCGGCATGGGAGATGGCACGGGCAAGACGGTAGAGCAAGCCATAGGAATCCTTGGCTTGAACCTCCACGATAACGACGTCCAAGGTGTGCTCTCGAGCAACTACAACCTTAGGGTGGACAGGCACCAGGAGCACCTTCTTCCTCATTCCGACAAGGCTTTGCTTCGGGTTCATCTCCTTGTCCTCAATCCGTGGCAACATGCGCTCCAGGTCCACCAATGTCCGGCGTACCTCGACCAGGAACTTGTCCTTCACCGAGGAATCCGTCACCGGGCCGCCGTTGGCATCCACGACGTTGAACGTGTCGATCGTAATGTCGTCGGCCCGGGAAAAAGCACGGGTACCCAGGATGTTCAACCCGGCCAGGGTAAAGGCGCCAGCCAAGCGGTAGAAAAGGCCGGGGCGGTCCCATGTCACCACTGTCACGATGGAAAATCCCTTCTCCACATCCTCCTCCCAGTGGATTACGGGCATCAATAGCTCCGGCCCCTCTCTCCGCTGCACATGCTCCAAAAACTCCTGGATCTTTCGCAAGTGGAGGGCGACATCGTCAGCCGTCAGGTTCATGAAATAGCGGGGCGGCAGGGTCTCAAAATGGCCGTCGACTATGTCCCGCTGCATCCCGAGGTCACCCCATTGGCGAATCTCCTCCCGGATGCTCTCTTGTTGTTCCGCAGCAAAATCATGAAGTGCCCCATGTTCTTGCAGGAGCCTACGGGTCTGCTCATAAAGGGTGTCCAAGAGGGATTCCTTAAAACCCGACCAAAGGTCAGGAGCGGTTCCCTGTGTATCGCAATATGTGTGGACATAGAGGTATGCCAACAGGTCAGCATCCTTAATGAAATCGGCGAATATCTGGCAAGTTCCCGGATCTTCCACATCATGCTTCTGGGCAAATCGGGACATCGCCAAGTGATGCTCTACGATAAACAGCACCAACTTCTGCTGCGGCATCGGCACGCCCAGCCGATCCAAAATGGATTGGGACATCCATACCCCAGTCTCGGCATGGCCTTTGATCCCCTTGGATTTCCCAACGTCATGGAGGAGCAGGATCAAGTAAAGCAATGCCGGAGTGTTGGTATGGTGGAGCCGGTCATAGAACTTCTGGTGCCGGGCATCTTTCCTCATAAACACCATGTCCAGGTAGCGGATGGTCTCCAAAGTGTGGAAATCCGCCGTGTACCTGTGGTAGTACTCATGCTGCACCAAGCAGGTCAACCCCTCGAACTCCTGGATAAACCGGCCGAGTACCCCGAGGTCATGCATTTGGGAAAGGATTGGGTAGACATGCCCGGCCTCCTGTAGCATCGCGCGGAAAGCCCGGCAAGCCCGGTCGTCCGCACCATGGTTGGGGGTCAACAGGTTCTTGGATTCCTGGATCTTCCGAACCAACCGTGCCCCAAAGGCCAGGTTGTTTTTCTGCGCGATCCGGAAAACCCGGACCAACTGCACGGGGTCACGTTCGAAGATGTCCTCCTCGTCAAAATCCAGTTCGCCATCCTTGGCGATGAAGGCGTCCACCTTCTCGATCCCGTCACCGCCGTCCAGCCTGTGGTAGCGGAAAAAACCGTTGCCTTTCCCCCCTCGCTCCGGGATAAGAAAGTGTTTTTCCAGAGCGTTGGACAGGTTGAAAACGTTGCGGGCGTGAGTGTAATAATCCCGCATGAAAAACTCCACCCGCTTGACGATGTTCTTGTGGGTATAGCCCAAGGAAAGAGCCACTTCCGGTTGCTTGTCCAAAGTCAGGATGTCAGTGGGCCGCTGGTTCTGGAAATGCAGCTCGTTGCGGACGCTCAGCAGGAAATCATAGGCATCGACAAGCTCCCGGTACTCCCCTTTTTGCAGAAGTTTGGCCTTCCGGATTTCCCTTAAATTTTGATAACCGAATTTCACGATCGCCATCCAAACGATGTTCTGGACATCCCGTAGGCCGCCCACTCCATTCTTAATGTCCGGCTCCTGCACAAAGACGGTGTCCAGGTACTTTTTCCGCCTCTCCTGCTGGTCCCTGCGACGGGCGACCAAATATTCCTCCGAGTTGGACTTGCCCAAGAACTCCGCATACTTCTCCAGGAAATCCTTTGCCAAACGCCCGTCCCCGCAAACCAGCCTTGACTGCATCAAAGAGGTCTTGGTCTGGATATCTTCCTTCGCCGCCTCGACGGACTCCTTGATCGTGCGCGACGCATGCCCCACCTTGAACTTCATGTCCCAAAGCGGGTAAAGCACGTTCCGGGTGATCCACTCCTTGAACTCCTCCCCGGCCGCCTTGGAGAGCAACCGCCCCCCGTACAGAAGGGTGAAATCGATGTCGCTGTGCGGGCAAAGCTCCCCGCGGCCGTAGCCTCCATTGGCCACAATGGCAAAGTTCATAGGCAGGTCTTTGTGGGTGTCGAGCCAGCCCATCACCGCGTTGTCGAACAGGAAGGTCAACAGCACGTCGATCATGATCGCGTAAGATTGGCAAACCTTCCAGCCCGGGTCTCGCTTCTCGTGGTAGCGCATGAGCATCTCCCGCTCCAGCCGGAGGAACTCCTGCAAATCCTTCATGTAGGCCGCGGGCTCGATGTAGGCGTCCTTCCCCAGCCGTCTCCGGCCATGGAGGCGCACACGGCGGTATAACGGCGATTCCTCGATTGGCTTCATCAGTAAAATTGTCTCCCTGCACCGACCCATGTACCCCAATCCAGCCCCGCAAAATGCAAAATAAATCCCTTTCCACAAGGACCGAAATCCACTAACAACCCCCGCCCTCACTTTAACGCACACCATGATTTTCGAGAAAAAATACCAACCCACCGACGTTGAAAACCGCTGGTACCAACAATGGTTGGACTGGAAATGCTTCCGTGGCGACCCCGCCCATGAAGGCGAAGCCTACAGCATCGTCATCCCCCCTCCGAACGTCACTGGTGTGCTCACAATGGGGCACGTCCTCAACAACACCATCCAGGACATCCTCTCCCGCCGCGCCCGCCAAGAAGGCAAGAACGTCCTCTGGCTCCCCGGCACAGACCACGCCGGCATCGCCACCCAGACCAAGGTCGAGCGGCACCTCCGCGACCAAAAGCTCAACAAGTACGACCTCGGCCGCGAAAAATTCCTAGAACACGCCCAGGAATGGAAGGAAAAGCACGGCGGCATCATCCTCAAACAGCTCCGTAGCCTCGGCGCCTCCTGCGACTGGGAACGCACCACCCAGACCCTCGACCCCCACTACTCCAAGGCCGTCCTCACCGCCTTCGTCCAACTCCATAAAGACGGCTTCATCTACCGCGGTCGCCGTATGTGCAACTGGTGCCCCTCCAGCCTCACCGCCCTCTCCGACGAAGAGGTCATCATGAAGCCCCAGAAAAGCTACCTCTACACCGTCCGCTACGAAATCGTCGAAGAACCCGGCCAATACATCCAGATCTCCACCACCCGCCCGGAAACCATTATGGGCGACACCGCCATCGCCATCCACCCGGAAGACGAACGCTGGCCACAGCTCCAGGGCAAACACGTCCGCCGTCCCCTCAACCCAGCCGAGATCCCCATCATCGCCGACGTCGTCATCGAAAAGGACTTCGGCACCGGCATGCTCAAAGTCACCCCCGCCCACGACAAACTCGACTTCGAAATCGGCGAACGCCACAACCTCCCCGTCATCGACTGCTTCCACCCCGACGGCACCCTCAACCCAGAGACCGCCGGAGAAGAATTTGGCGGCATGGATCGCTTCGAAGCCCGCAAGGCCACCATCAAGAAACTCGAAGAACAAGGCGACCTAATCAAGACCGAGGAACACGAAAACAACGTCGGTTTCTCCGAACGCGCCGACGTCCCCATCGAGCCACGTCTCTCCGACCAATGGTTCCTCAAATACCCACGCATCGAGGAAGCCAAGCAAGCCGTCCGTGACGAGATTATCAAATTCCACCCCCAACGCTGGGTCAAAACCTACCTCCACTGGCTCGACAACATCAAGGACTGGTGCATCTCCCGCCAACTCTGGTGGGGCCACCGCATTCCAGTCTGGTACAAGAAAGGTGCCACCGACCGCGAAGACCCCGCCAACATCCACGTCTCCCTCGAAGGCCCCGACGACCCCGAGAATTGGGAGCAAGACGAAGACGTCCTCGACACCTGGGCCTCCTCCTGGCTCTGGCCTATCGCCACCATGGGCTGGCCCGACAAGGAACTCATGGAAAAGGAAGGCCTCGATACCTACTACCCGACCTCCACCCTCGTCACCGGCCCGGACATCATCTTCTTCTGGGTCGCCCGCATGATCATGGCCGGGCTCCAGTTTCACAATGGCCGCGCCGACGGCGACCTCGCCCCGCTTTCCAAAGACGAGATCAAAGCCTCCATCCCCTTCAAGGACGTCTACTTCACCGGCATCATCCGCGACCTCAAAGGCCGCAAAATGTCCAAGTCCCTCGGAAACTCCCCTGACCCCCTCGACCTCATTGCCGAGTACGGTGCCGATGGCCTTCGCTACGGCATCATGAGCATCGCCCCCACCGGCCTCGACATCCGCTTCGACGAGACCCGCGTCGAAACCGGGCGCAACTTCTGCACCAAGCTCTGGAACGTCTCCCGCTTCCGCCAAATGTCCGGCGAATCCGGCGACAACTCCAGCCTCGACAAAATCCTCTCCCGCATCGACCCCGCCCAACTCGATTCGGACGACCACGCCATCCTCGGCCAACTCGCCTCCACCCAGGACAAGATCGCCCACGGTTTTGCGGACTTCCAGTTCAACACCATCGCACAGTCCCTCTACGCATTCATCTGGAACGACCTCTGCGACTGGTACGTCGAGACCTCCAAGGCCAAGCTCCACGATCCCACCAAAAAGGAAACCTGCCTCGCCATCCAGGACCTCTGCCTCCGCCAGGCCCTCCTCCTCCTCCATCCTCTCACCCCCTTCATCACCGAAGAACTCTGGTACCACCTCCACTTCAGCAAAGACTGGCAAGGCGAACCCACCAAAGGCAGCTCCATCCAGTACGAAAATCCTGGCGACGGCGAAGACCTCCGCGCCGCCCTCGCCGCCAAAGGCATCCAAATCAACCCCGCCGCCCAAGGCCAGATCGAGAACATCCGCGAGACCGTCACCCTCGTCCGCGCCCTCAAAGCCCAGTTCAACCTCGCCAACAACAACAACGTCGCCCTCTACTACGAAGCCGACGCCGAATCCGCCCAGATCATCGAGTCCTACAAAGACAAGCTCCTCCGCATCATCGGCGCAAAAACCCTCGAACCCAAACAAGGCGACGACACCACCCCAGCCACCGTCACCCCACTAGGCACCCTCCACCTCGACCCCGGCTCCGCCATCGACAAAGAAGCCGAAACCGCCCGCCTCACCAAAGAACTAGCCAAGCTGGACAAAATCATCGCCGGTACCCAAGGCCGCCTCTCCAACAAAGCCTTCCTCGACAAAGCCCCCGAAAACGTAATCCAAGGCGCCCAACAACAACTCGCCGACCTCCAAAAAGACCGCGAAGACACCCAGAAGTTGCTAGACGCATTGGGCTGACCAATGTAGTTTGTCCAACTCCATGAGCATCGCCGAACTCACCGATAAGGCATGGCGCTCATTTCAGACCAGAAGGAAGAATTGATTCAATTCCTTCAAGATTCTATGTACTTTCAAGACGATGAACTCAGCGATGAGGACATCGCATTGTCCATTCAGTGCGATCGGGAAATCGAGGAAGGCTTGGTCAAGCCATTCAGCCACGATGAATTGCTGAAGTCATTTCCAAGGCGGAGTGAACTCATTCGATTACAATCCGGCGGTCATTGCTGACATCCAGGAAGCCTTATTTCGGCGAGGTCTATTCCTCGAAAGGCGCTGATCCCTTTTGTAGAATTTCAAATATCCTCCACGTTTTCCTCCTATTCCCTAGGCGTGCCGATATCATAAAAAGCAAAGCTGCAAAATTTGCCCTACATTTTGGTATACAGGGTTCGCGGAGAAAGCTTCTGGGTTCTCACTCTCCGTTACCATTCCAGGCATCCGTAATATGGCCTTCGGAGAAGATGATGCACCAAGGGATGGCGGCTAATGCCCAACAGGGGCATCCGACACTACATGGTAACCGGGATGGGCCTTCAGTTCCTTTTCGTACTTGGACAACACCTTTTCGACTTCCCCAAGTTCCGCCTCGATAGAGTCTTTCTTTTCCTGGTCGAAGTGCTTTTTGGCATCCAGGTGTTTCCTACCGTTTAGAAAAGCCAAGAAGAGAGATATTCCTGAACAAATTCCAAAAAAGGAGACTGATCCTTTAGTTCCGTCAGCCAACGCGACTCCGACGATAACAAGCGTGGCCACCGAGAAAGACAGCCACATCCCCACAAACCCCTTCCCATCTTGGATCGTCCCCTCCAACTCCTTTAGAGGCACGAGATCTTCCTTGAGTTGCTTCCGTGCCAACAGCGTTTCCTGCGCATCGTACTTTTCGTCCAACGATGCTTTGAAAACCTTGAACTCCTCTTGCGCCCTTGCCCGCACCCTTGCCGCCTCCTCCATTTCAACCTGCCTGATGCGCTCTACCCATTCCTGGCGTACCCTCTTCAAGGCATCGGAGGTATCTTTCAACAGTTGCTGTGCCCTCAACTCGATGTACTTCGCATGCTCTTCCTCGCCATGTTTGCCGACGATGGAGAACGCCTTGGACATCAACCCCTCCGAGAATGACTCGTCCTCGATCTCCGTCTTCGCGATGAAATAAGCAAACTCCTCCTCGGCCGAGGTGGCAGTAGCATTAGCCAGGATCGCTTTGGCCCGGTTGAACACATCTTTCATCGGTGACTTGCTGGATGGTTTTCCACAGCTTGGTGGTTCGGCAATAAAGAAAGTGGATCCATTCCCAGCAATTTAAAAAGAATACCGGAAGGGCTTACCAAGATCCACTTGGCGAGGATCGGTACGAATCAACTAACGCTTTCCCTACGATTCCCTCAAACCAGGCAAGGGCTTTAGTACATCCAGAATCGGTATTTCAGTAGGATATCAAGCGAATGGAGCGGTCAATACGTTGCGCGGCCTCCGGAGAGGTCGAAGCAGAAGCCAGTGGAGAAACTGTTTTCCGGTGAGAGGATGTAGGTGATGACGGAGGCGGCTTCGTCCAGGGTGCCGCAGCGCCCCATGGGGATCCTGGAGGTCATGTAGTCGATCTGGGGCTGCGGCATGTCGTCGAGGAGTGGGGTGTGGATGACAGCCGGGGCCAAGGCGTTGATGGTGATGCCTGTCCCGGCATATTCTTTTCCCAGGGTTTTGGCCAGGCCGATAACCCCGGCTTTGGTCGCGGAGTAGGCGGCCATCCCGGCATTGCCTTCCTTGCCCGCGATGGAGGCCATCAGGCAAATGCGGCCGTAACCGTTTTCCAGCATGTGGGGGAGGACGGCCTTGCTCATCAAGAAAGAGCCGACCAAGTTAACCCGGCATACCAGCCCGAAGTCGTCCGCAGGGACTTCGTGGGTCTTCAGGTTGGTCTTGCCGGTGATCCCTGCACTGTTGAAGAGCAGGTCAATCCGACCAAAGTGTTCTTTCACTTTCGCGACCGCCTCTATGACCGAAGTCTCGTCCCCGACATCCGCCTGCAACGCCAATGGTGCCCTGGCAAGCTTTTCTTTTGCTAAATGAAGGGCATCTGGATTGAGATCCAGAATAGCCAACTTTACGCCGAGGGAATAGAGCTTCGCAGCGGCCGCAAACCCGATGCCGGAGGCACCTCCGGTTATGATGGCAACTTGGTTTTCAAATGTCTTGTCCATTGAGGGCGCACGCTACGGCGGATGCCGGGGAGAAGGCAAGCCCAGGGAAGTTGGATTTCCAGAAGGGACACTGGAAGTAAAATTCGGAAAAAGGATAAATGACTTTTCACATGGACGCCGCATTTCAATCCGCATCACCCCATGGGAGCAGGGAAAGATCCGAACAGAAGGGGGAGGCCGGAAGGCCTTGCCGGTTGTAGAGGTTGGCATCTTCGGGGTTTCCTTCACAGGCGTAGCGGACGGCAACGGGGTTGGGGACGGAGGGGTTGGTTACAATGATGGTGTTGCCATCTACCTTGGCTTGGGCGGGATGCCAGTTGCCGCTTCCGTCATTGATTTCGAAATGGGCGGGACTGTCGCAGGGGGTTTCGACCGGCGCGTCCATACCATCCTTACGGGCGATCATCAATCCACCTTCTGCATGGTCAAAACGAACCCGGATTTGGTTTCCCTCCATTTGGGCGGACCGGAAGAGCGGACCACTGAATGGGATGTCCTGCCCATAGGTTTTGGCGAGCGCCCATCTGGCAAGGCGTTTGCCAACATCAAGTTTGTTGGCGGGGTGGATGTCTGGGTCGCGGAGGTCAATGGTCACGGCCATGCCAGTGTTGGGAATATCGAGGCTGAGGCGTTGTTCTTCACGAAGCCGGACCCAGCCATGGGAAGAGTCCTGGAACGCGGGCAATTGGACGTAGTACATTGGGAGACCCGGCTGGTTCCAAGTGTTGCGCCAGCCTTCGACCAATGCACGGGTTTTGTGGCGGTAGTTCCTCGGGTCTTCCCCGTTCCCGGCATTGGATTCCCCTTGGTACCAGAGGAAGCCACGGATTGCGTAGGGCGCGACCGGCGCGACCCGTGCGTTAAAGATCCGGCCCGGCATCCCGGCGGTATTCCGGATGATGACGCCGCCTTCGAGGTGTTTGACCTTTTCGATTTCGCCCGCATCCGAAAATTCGAGGATGGGCTTTAGCAGGGGGTTTTTTGGAAACTCCCTTGCCGGGATAAAACCTTCTATCGGTTTGCCTCCCCAGGAACCTTCGATGATGCCGACCGGGACTTGCAAATGGAGATGGAGTTCCCGTGCGAAGAAATACGCCGCCGCCGATTGCTTCCGGCGGTTTTCAGGAGTGTCCGTTTGCCAGGCGGTTCCCACTGGAAGGTCGCCAAGGGGAGCCTCCGCATCAGGATTCCCGACCCGTAAAGTGCGGATGGGAAGGGCTTGGGCACTTTCCACAATCCCTTGAATGGCGGCGAGTTTCTTGGCACAGGAAGCAAGGTCCATCTGCATGTTGGATTGGCCGCTGGCATACCAGACTTCCCCTACGAGCAGATCCTCCACCTGCAGTATTTGCTCCCCAGAGGAAATGGTCATCTGGCTGCCAGTGGACTGAACCTTTAGCGGTGCCAACTCCAGTCCCCAAAAACCCTCGCAATCGGTGGGCGTTTCTTGCATCTGCCCAGCAAACTCTACGGAGACTTTCCGTCCCGGCTTAGCTGTCCCCCAAACCGGGACAGGGACACCGCATTGCAAAACCCCGTGGCCGGAGAAAACCTTGGCGAGTTGCAAATCACCGCCGAAAGTCGGGAGGAAAGGGAGGAATAATCCGGCCACCAAACCGGGGACAATTTTGCCAAAGGATTTCATGGTTTTGTAAATTCCTGCCAACCCTCCCAAGCTTTTCCCCAACCGGCAACCCCCTATGCGCCCCACGCCGAAGAATTTCCATTCCTGGGCTTATCCAGCTTGGCAACAAACCTCGGCACCTGCTAAACAAACCTCCAGACGACCCCTTCCCCGAATACCATGTTCCGCTTCCTCACCTTTGGCTTCCTGCTCCTTTCCGTGGCTTCTGGGCGAGCGGATCCGTCGGATGTTTCCGGGCTGGAGTTCGAGCCGTTCGCTTTCTCAGGCCGTAGCAACCATGTGAACATTTCCGAACTTCCCGGGGGGGCTTACCGAATCCGGACGACCGGGCAGGATCCCTTTGTCTTTACCGAGGGTGTCGTAGAAAAACACAATTCCGGAATTGCCCACATACTAGCCTTTGAATACCGAGCGCGAGGGGATTTCGGGAAGGTGCATTACTACTACCAATCCCCGGGGGGAATTGTAGTCGCGGATTCTGGAATACAGCCCTCGGAAGACTGGAAATGGCATTGCATGGACCTATCCACTTTGCCCAAGGATTTGAAATGGTTGCGCTTTGATTTTGGTTCGAAGGCCGGGCTGGAGTTCGAGTTGAGGAACTGCCGGCTCGTCGAAAAAGCCGGGCCGTACCAATGGCTGGGGCAGCGGCACCGGAAGATCTCGTTTGCCAAGGCAGGCCACGATGTGGAGCGCACGGAACGGACGGATGGCGGCATCACCATCCAAACCACAGGAGCTGACCCCTATCTCGCGACCAGTATCCAGCGTGGCCAGATCCATCCCCTCACCCCGTACCGGCTCGCCTTCCAGTACCAGTCCGTGCAAGATGCCCAGGAGTTGCAGGTTATTTACAAATCGGCCAGCGGACTGAAGTCCATTAACCGGGTGCTCCAACCGGTGGAAGGATGGCGTTGGGAATTCGTTGAATTGCCCGCATCGGCTCCTGTGGACTGGTTGCGCTTTGATTTTGGGAACGAGGCTGGACGGCACATCCACCTCCGGGATTGTCGATTGATGAAGGCAGCTCCGGAACTGGATGTGGGGCAACTGGAACACACACCCTTCACCCTTCAAACCCAGGGGCACGATGCGACGGTCAAGCCCCTTGCCGGGGGCGGTTGGGAAATCTTGACGACGGGCAACGACCCCTATGTCGGCACCAAAGGTTTGGGGGAAGCCCATGATCCCGATATCCCCTATATCCTGGCATTTGAATACCAAGCCCCGGAGGACTTTGGGGAGGTGGTATTTTATTACCGGACCGCAAATGGATACCAACATGCGAATGCCGGTGTCATGCCGGCCAACCAATGGACTTGGCACCTCTACGACTTCACCCGTGACGGGAAAGGCCTCGGGGAAAAATTCAAGGACTTCCGGATCGATTTTGGCGAACAGGAGGGCTTGCTGTTCAAGGTCAGGAACCTGCGCATCATCCCGGCGACCCCCGAAATCCGGCTCTGGGCAGCCCTCGGGGAAATGGCCGGCCAAGTGGATAAGTTCGGGATTTCCGTGGGGGAGGCCAGGCCACAAAGGTCGGCAATCGAGACGGTGCGGCACTCAGATGGGAAAAGCATGGTGGTGACCATGGCGGCCTACCGCCACCTGGATCTTGACGCGGCAACCAAACGGCTCGCGGGGGAACCTTCAGCAAGTCCGCCCGTTCCCCTTGGCCCCAGGATCGTGGCAGGGGAAGGAGCCCACTCGAACAACCATACCGTGGTGCGGATCCTTTCGCCATACCAGGTTTGCGAAACCCAATTCCTCGCCTATCCCCCGAAGGTTCGCGGGGGAGTGGGAGTGGACGCGGGACTTGGCGGGGATGGTATGCCGTTTATCGCCGCCTGGCCTCTCATGTCCAGCAAAGAGGTGAACATTCGCTTGTTCAACCGGCATGGCGGACGAATTGGCGAGATTGCGGTTCCGGGCAGGATCAAGCCGCCATTCACTGTGGCGGTCGGGGATTTTGAGCCCGGTTTGCCCGGGGAGGAGATCGCGGTCGCTTCACAGAAACCGGAGCAACAAGAATCCCAAGCCCTCGTCTTCACACAAGGAGGGAAATTGCTCAATCGGTTTGCCGTTCCAGGAGGGAAGGGCCGCCATTCCCTCCTTGCCCGGGGCGACTCCGGGCTCGTTGTGCAAGAACTGGCTAGCCAGACCGCCTACCAACTGCTGCCAGAGGAAAGGGTATTCCGTTTCAGCGATGCTCCCGAAGGGTTCCGCCTTTTCGACTCCATCTATCCAGGACGGGATTTCAATGTTGGCGGCCCGCAAGGACAGGTCTCCACCCTCCACACCTGGAAAGCCGGGAAACTCTCCTATGCCCTGGATGCCGGGAGGATGGAAAACCTGTTTTGGTTCGACCCCCAGGAGACCCATGCCGGGGACAAGGCGACATGGGGATCCTTTCCTGACGGGAAGTATGTCAGGAACGGCCGCTACAACTTCCTCGGGGCGGCGCAATATTGGTCCCCACTTGTGGAATCTGGAAATATCGAAGGCCGTTCCTACACGGAATGGACGGATATCAACTGGGAAAAAGTAATGCTCCCCCAACACCGCAAATCCATTGCGGACTATGATTCAGGCGTACCCACGGTTTGGTCGGCCGGGTTTACCCACCGTTGGGGGATCCAGAAAATGAAACCCGTCTGCTCCAAGCTAGATCCCCAAACGTGGTTGCCCCGCTACCTCCTGCTGGACCGGAAGAACTCCCCGACGGGCGGCGGATACTTCGGGAAAAGGCTGTTTGACTACGGAAGCCAGCACTTTGAGGACGAAGCCCTGGACAAACTCTATACCTATGCCCAGCGGGCCTTCCACCGGAAGTTGGCCCCGGCCTACCGCAGGAACCCGGAAATGACCATCGCCGTAGAGCCGAACCACGAGAACGAAATCGTATCGGGAGCCGACTCCATCGGGGATTACAATCCGGGGAACTTGCTGGGGTTCCACCACTACCTCATGGCGACCTATGGAAGCCTCGATGCCCTCAACCAAAAGATGGGGACGGCCTTCTCCACAAATTTTTTTGACGCGCCCCGAAACATTTTCCGGGGGGACTGGGATCGCTACCATCCCGACAATCGGTACTTCCACGAGTGGGTTCAGTACAACCGGATCGTCGTCTCCCGGCGTGTGGGGACGAGCTACCGTGAAGCACTGCTAGCCGGGTTCCCTCCGGAGTTAATCAAGTGCCACCAAATCCCCGACAGCTATGTGTTCGGCTCCATCGTCGGGATTTCCGAAAGGGAGAAACGCGTTTCCCCCATCGACTGGATGCTCACGACCGGCGCTGGGTTTGGGTTTTCCAGGTACGGGACGTTCTACGACCGCAAACACAACATCGGCCAAGGTGCGCACAGCTCGGGCTTTGACGGCATGCTCGTCGGGGAATATGCCTCTCTCAACCCCAGCCCGGAGAAAGCCCTCCAACAGCTGCTCTACCTTCGCGGCCACGGGGTCTCCGCCCTCCATGTCATGTGGTGGCCAAGCCATCTCGACAAAGGCTATAACACCGCCCAGGAAGCCGCCCTGCGAAAAATGGTCGCCCATCATGATGTCCCCTGCCATGGTTATGCCGGTGGGATCGCAGAAGTCCGCCCATACAAGGGGCAAGCCGGGAGTTTTGACATTGCCAGCCTCGGCACCGGCGAACGGCACACGGGTTTGCTCAAGAGCCTCCGGGAAGACGGGAGCTTTGAGGGCACGGTCTACACAGTACCCTTCCATGCCCATGTCGGCATCACGGAATTGGCGCGGAAGGAGTCCATGCAAGTTACCCCGGAGTCAACCCTGCTTGCCACAGTTCCCGATGTCCGTCCAGGCTGCGTCTTGGAGGTCAGTTTCCAATTGGACGAAAGCCTACCGCCCAAAAGCCTTCGCCTAGACTTCGCAGGCAACGGCCTCCGCCTGGAAGACAAAGCGGTAACACTGAAAGACCTGCACCCTGGCCAACACATCCGGGTGGTTTACAAACTCCCCCTCGTCCTCGAGGAAGTTTCCTTGGGGATTGCCGCCCCAGCAGGGACAGCCCGAATCAAAGGACTCTCCGTCTTCCAACACCAAGACCAAACCATCAACCTGGCCAAAAACATCATGGAAGGCCAACGGCACCAAGGCGGGGTCTCCTTCGATTGTCTACCGGCGGAGTGAACGAAAACAGCTTTGGTTTGGGCCTGTTGCTTTACCTTAATTTACCCAGCTTACAAACTTCGCTTTCTCTTTAACTCAATCAGATCCGCAAGATCCTTAGCGCATCTGCAGGCGGCTTTATTTTTCAAGAGTTTCTCCAAAGAGATGAAACATGGATTTCAACAGCTAAAGAATAAGTCTGAATGGAGTGCAATCGGTTCAAGCTGCTAGTTTGTGTTTAAGGTTGTGGGGTGATTTGAATCCCAGGCATGGAACCCCTCGGAACCGACATCGAGAATGGTTGCACCGAAGTCGTCCACCACTTGGCAATCATGGCAGTTCAGGTCGTGGCTGTGGAGCATGTCCGGCCAGATCCAGGCATAGAAGAAGGCATCTTTCCAGCCGTAGTAACCGTAGTAGACCGCGCCGATCCCTTATTGGACTTCGGGGTGCGTGCCGTTTCCGTCACCTCGCAATATAGCATACAGCCGGTTAAAGAGGATGAACTCGTTCCAGGCGGCATCAATGGTTTTTGTAGGAGTGATTGTTCCGTTGTGACCTGCCGCACATGCCAAAAAGCGAAGGACGTCTGCAAAAAGTTCCGGCACCGCATTGGGTTCGACACCGCAAGCCTTGGCAATTTTTTGCCGGAGCTTTGGGGTGCTTTCCAGCAACCTCACCGCTTCCTGCCCAGCATCAGGCAGAATTGTTGTCCAGTTAGATAAATTCGCCATTTGATGAAGGGTGGCGAATGAAAGGCAGGAATGCCTGTATCACCTTTGTGGCACAGGCATTCTTGCCTGTTTCCTGAAAGAAAACGAACATCATGGGCCGATCTGGCAGGGAATTAGATTTTTCGCATTGTCGGGCATATCCAATTCATGGGTGTGCCCGGCTTCCTTGGCGAGCCGCAATATCAAGGAGACAGGCAAAACTTGCTTGAATGTACAGGGCTTGCGGGTCACTCCGTGGCCAGGAACTCGACCAAGTCGCGGAGTTCGCGTTTGGTGAGTAACTGCCCCATGGGCGGCATCGCGGAGACAGGCTGGGTGCGATTGCGGACCGACTTGCGGGGTATCTCCAATTCTTTGCCTTCACCATCCCGGATTTCCAAGTTGTCGTCTGATTCCCCGATGAGGATCCCGCCCAAGAGCGAACCATCCACCAAGGTAACTTGGA
>JAYPDO010000012.1:30048-50123 GCA_038125285.1 Opitutia bacterium | reverse complement strand
TGAAGGTCAGGGAGGCGGTGGAGTCCAGTTCATAACGTCCGCCACCTTCGACATGAACGTCTGCCTTCCCGGAGATGACTTCTCCTGTGCTATCTTTTAAGATGACTTCCACATCAAAGAATGTCTTCTCTTCGAATTTGGCAAAGAGGTTCACGTCCTGGGTGACGGAGTTGATGGTGATGGTGTTGGCTGTGGAGGTAACCCCGCCGGACCAGCCAAGGAAGTTGTGGTTCGCATCGGGCGTGGCGGTGAGGGTCGCCGTAGAATAAAGGTCGTATTTGCCCGCGCCGGTAATGGTACCGCCGGAAGTAGCTCCGGTCGCCGTGGCATTGACATTGAACGAATAGACGGTAGAGACAAGCCGGTTCTCGGCGTAAAACCAGAATTCCGAGGGGATGCTGCCACTTTCGTAAGAGAGCCAGGAATTGCCGTCGTAGCTATACATGAAGGGATATACCCCGGTCGAAACGGTAAAGTCCTGCGTGACAGGATGGTGCCCGTCCGTGGCCTCGATGACCACACGGAAGTCTTGCTTGCGGCTGGTCCAGGTCCAGCCCAGGCGGTCGTTCCAGAACCAGAAGTTGGCGGGATCCGTGCTTTCGGAGTAGATCCAACCGTGCTCGACATGGTAAACCCAGCCGGATTCGTCGCCAGGGTTGTGATAGACCCCAAGCCAGTTTTCAAACCAACCTGAAGCGACCGGGACGGAATCGCTCCAAATGGTGGTGGAGGATGGATTGGCAAATTTGCCGGAGAGGATTGCGGTACGGTTTCCGTTGTCCGTAAGGGTGAGCCCAGTTGGGAGGATGTCCCCGGAGAAAGTGATGGTGTCGCCTTGGTCGGCGTCATTGACGGAGATGGTGTAGTTGTATGTCCCACCAAGATGGACAGTTTCAGGGGAGGTGGTGATCGTTGGAGGAGCGTTAACGATGACGTTGACGAGGATTGTGTCTATGTTGCCGGAGGCATCCGTCACCCGGACGACAAAGGCGTCCTTACCAATGAAATTCTCATTCGGCACGTAGGTAATTGTAGGGATTTGGCCTGTGCCTATAACGGTGACAGCACCACTGCTCGCCCCGGAATGGAGGCTCCAAGTGAGGACTTCGTTGTTGGGGTCAGTCGCGGTAAGGGTAGGCGGGACCCAAGAGGACGCGAGGTTGTCCTTCATGGTAACGGTGATGGTGCTGCCTTGGTCGATGGCCGGCGGGAGCTTGTCCACATTGATGGCCAGGGTACTGGTGGTGGAGAGAGTACCGCCTGCGCCGGAATTGCCTTGGTCACTGACGATAAAAAGGATCTGGGCGGAAGGATCCGGATTGGGGCCAGGAGTGAAAACAAGACGGTTGAGGGCGTTATTATTGGTATCGGCCAGTGTGGCGCGGAAGACGATCCTGCTGTCGTTGTTACCATCCCCTTCCAAAAAGGTTAGCCCGGCAAGGGAACCCACGGACAGGAAACCCTCTGGAGTCTCAAGGGTGACTTCCAATTCCCCGCTCCCGGCATCGACATCGCTGACGGTGATGGCTCCGGCGGCAAATTGGGCGCCGAAGGTCACGGAGGCGTCTTCCAGGACAGTCGGGACGGCGGGAAGGGTTATTATGGGGATGTCGTTGATGGAATTGACGGTAATGTCCAGGGTCTTAGTATCAGCCCCGATCGCGCCTTGCCCGCCGGCACCTTCGTCGTTGACAGTGATGGTCAGGCTGGCGGCGCCATTGTAGTCCTTGTTCGGTTTGAAGGAGATCCCGTCGAATGCTTTGGCGATTTGGGCTAGAGTGCCGTAGAATTCATGGGAAGTCGGGGTACTGGTCACTTCGAGGCCGGAGGTGGAGCCTAGGGATAACGTACCATTGACGGACTGCATGTTGACCAGGAGTTGGTCTGACTGGGCGGCATCGTCAAATACTTGGATGCTGGTACCAGAGAGGAGGAGCTGGCCGTCTTCGTTGACCAACAGGGAAGAGGGCATGAGGATGACGGGGGTGTCGTTAGTCGGCCCAATGTCGATTTTCAGGGAATCCGTAACGCTCAGGGCACCCCCGACCCCGGTGTTGCCCTGGTCGTTGACAGTGACTTGGAGGTAGACTTCGCCGGAGTAGTCGTCGGCGGGCATGAAGATCAGGCCGTCGAGGGCGTTGTTGCTTTGATCCAAGGTGCCTTGGAAGGAGAAGGTGTAGTCATCCACCCCGTCACCAACAGTGAAGAAAAGGTTGTCCCGCTCGTCCAGCGTTAGTGTCCCGCGGTTGTTGACTGTGGTACCGGAGGCATTGGTAAGGGTAAGGGTGACTTGGAGGGAGCTGGTTGGCGAATAGGTATCGGCATCGCTGACGGTGATCTCATTGAACGTGGCGATGGAAAAGCTGAGTTGGCTGTCCTCGAATACGATTTGGTCTCCAGGCATGCTGAGTTTGGGCGCGTCGTTGACGGCGTCCACCCGGATCGTTGCTGTTCCTGTAACATTCAATTCGCTGCCAGTACCATTGTTGCCAAGGTCTTCTACAAAGGCAGTTACGGTGTCCGTCCCCACGTAGTCGGGATTGGGGCTGTAAACAAGGCCGTTGAGGGCTTGGTTGAGCTTGTTGACTTGTCCGGAAACCACGACAGAAGAGCTGCCGTTTACACCGCTTAGGAGAGTTATGCCGTTGGACGCCCAATTGGCTTCGGATATACCAAGAGCCAGGGTGCCATGGAGTGCGGAAAGGGAAACGCTGACTGGAAGGGAGGCTTCGGAAGCGTCGTCGGCAATGACAAAGAGGTTTCCGCCTGAAAAGGTGAAAGGGTTGTCCTCTATGGTGCTGAGGGTACTGGAAGGGACGGTGATTGTAGGCGCATCATTAACGGCATCAATGATGACCGGAATGAGGTCTGTGTCGCTCTTTGAGCCCCCGCTCCCAATGTTTCCAAGGTCGTTGGTTGTGATGGAGATGACGACACTTCCATTGTTATTGGCTTGGGGTGTGAAAATGAGGCCGTCTAGGGCGGCATTGATGTCGTCGACCGTCCCCTGCATGGTGAAGAAGGGATCGTTGTTACCATCCCCCTGGGAAAAGAAAAGGAAGAGGCCGGTAGTATCCCCAAGGGTGAGCGTCCCTTTACTGACGGAGAGGGAGGTCTCGACTTCGAAGCCGGCTTCGCTGGCATCATCGGCCACCGTGATGGCATTGCCATTCGGCGAGCTGAAGATAAAGGAGTTGTCTTCTGTGGCGGTCTGCGTCGTGGTGAAGGTTTGCCCGTTGAAATAATGGATCGGCTTGTCGTTGACTGGGTTCACGGTCATATTGACAGTGGTGGTGGCCTCAAGGAAGCCGCCGCTGCCCTCGTTCCCCAGGTCTTTGACCAGGAAGGTGAGGGTGTCCGTACCGCTGAACCCGAACCCGTACCCGGCGGCCGGGGCATAAGTGAGGCCGTTGAGGGCGGCCTGGAGTTCGGATTGGGTGCCGGTGAACGAGAAACTTTGGGTGCCGTTGAGGCCTTCCATGGTAAGGCCGGATGTTGTTGCGAGGGTAAAAGTGCCGTTGGCCGCGGTTACAGTAACCCGGAGTTCCTTCCCTGCTTCAAAGGCGTCGTCAGAGAGGGTGATGGCAGTACCGTTGGCAGAGCTAAAGACGTAAGAAGACTCTTCGCTAATCTGTGGGGCGAGGTCGAGGATGAGGATGGATGGGGCATCATTGACAGGGGCAATGTCGATATTGACCACTTTGGAAACTGTTTTAACTTCGTCGCCATGGTTCCCTTGGTCGCTAAGGGTGATGGTGATGGCTTCGGCATCAATGTTGCGGTTGTGGTTGGAGTTGGGGATATACTGTAGATTGTCGAGTGCGGTGTTGATGTCGGCTTCCAATCCGGTAAAAGACATGGTTTTTCCAGTAGGCAAGGAGCCGGAGACTGGGGTCAGTCCGGTTATCCCGGAGAGGGACACCTTGCCATATTGGGCGGTCAGGGATACGAGCAACTCCCCGTTCACTTCCGAGGCATCAGGGTCAGTCACGGAGATGCGGTTGCTGTTCGTGCTGTTGAATGTTAGGCTTTTGTCCTCGTCGATGGGCTGTGAAAGAACCGGGGCAGTAATGGAGGGACCGTCGTTGACTGCCTTGACGATGAGGGTGAGGTTGCCCGAGGTAAGGAAACTGCTGCCAGAACCGTAGTTGCCTTGGTCGTCCACGATAACGGACAGGCTGTCAGTACCATTGAAATTGGCTTTGGGGATATACTGGAGGAATTTGAGCGATTGGTTGGTATCGTCAACAGTCCCGGTGAGGACAAAGAGGTTCGCCCCGACTCCAATCGCTAGGTCGTAGGTTCCTCCGGCCGTACCGTCGAAGGTGATGTTGTCATTGACGGCAGTGAACTTGAGGACGCCATTGGACACGGAGAGGGTTGTGCGCAGGAGGCTGGAATCTTCGGATGCGTCGTCGTATATGGAGATGTTATTGAAAGTGCGGTTGGGGATCTTGTTGGTAAGGGTGGCGATGGCGACCCCGGAACTCCCCGCAGTTTTGGCAATGCTGGCAGTGAAGGGTGTACCCGGCGTAATGGCGGTAAGCGAGACCTTGCCGTCGCCGCCATGGAAGACAGTGGCCAGAGGTGGAAGGTTCGGTGCGGCATTGTAGGCCGTCACAAAGTCCCCTGCCGTAAGGATGGGGGTGGTGTTGTAGGCGACTTGGATAGTTTCCGTACCGAGGGTGAAAGTAAATGCGTCGCCAGGCTGCCCGCTTACGAACAATATTTCGTCCACCTGGGCAACGTTAGTCGTGTTCTGGAAGTAGATGTTGCCGTCTTCCTTGAGGTTCTGGGTATTGGGGAGGGAGATGGCCGGCGCGTCGTTGACTGGGTTTACGGTCAGGCTCCAGGTGACTTGGCTGTTCAGGTTGGTGTCCGCGGCCACGAGTTGGACTTGTGCGGTACCGTTGAAATTGTCGGCCAAATCGAAGACCATACCGTCCATGGCCGTATTGATGTTGGCAATGGAACCGGAAAAAATGAGGGAAGTGTGGGGGGAGAGGCCGTTGCCTTGGATGAAGGTGAGGCCGGTGGAAGACGCGAGCTCAAGTGTGCCGTCGGCTTCCCCGTCGAGATCTGAGTCAGGGACAAAAAGGGATACAGTGACGACTTGTGTGTCATCCGGGTTATCGACATCGGAGACTGTGACCTGGGTGGCGGAGCCAGAAGAGAATGTGTAGGTGGTGTCCTCGTCTACATTTGGGGAGCCGGAGGGGAACGTGGCGGAGGGAGAATCATTGATAGGATTAATCGTGAGGGCGATGGTACCCTGCGTTGTGATAGGGGTGCCGAGGTTGCTGCCCAGGTCGTCAATGGTAATACGGATTGTCTCGGAGCCATGGTAATCTTTCGAACCTGTAAAGGTCAGGGATTCCAGGGCGGAATTGAGGGTATCTGTGTTGGCAGTAAGGACAAGGTTGGAAGTCCCGTTGCCGGAGTGGACTAGACCGGCAATCCCTGTGACGCTTAGAGTGCCGTTACCTCCGACATCAAGGGCAGTGATCTGGAGGGTGTCCGCGCCATCCGGCTCGATGTCTTCGTCAGACACCGTGATCGTCCGGTTGTTGGCCGGGGAAAAGACCAGGGCGGTGTCTTCGTCGACAACTTGGGAAGCCGGGAACGCCGTGAATACCGGGGCATCGTTGATATTGGAAATCGTAATGGCGAGGGCTTGCTGGACATTATTGACGGTGTCGGAGACTTGGACGGTAAGGTCATAAGTGCCATCGGAACCCGTGTCCGCCGGGCTTTCAAAATCAGGGGTCGGGGAAAAGGTGAGGTTCGCAGTGGCCGAGGAGGGATTTGTGCTGGAGGTGGAGAGAATTACGGACGTGTCGTCCGGACCTGCTGTGACGCTAAAAGCCAGTTGCTTGTAGAAAGAGCTGGTCGGGAGGTCTTCATCCGTTGCAGTCAAGGTGATGGCGGCGTTTTGGTTTTCATCCGCATTGACCATGGGGGATGCGATAGTGAAAACCGGGGCATCGTTAATATCCAGGATAGTGATGTCCAGGTTGTGGTCGGCCGTGAGACCCCCGGCATCGGTTACCCGAACAGTGACATCGTAGGTATTGCTATCGTCACTTATCCCTCCAAGGGGGACTTCGAAACTTGGGGCGGAAGCGAAGGAGAGGACGCCGGTACTGGCATTGATGCTGAAGAGGTCCTTGTCGTCCCCGGAGGAGATGGAGAAGGTAAAGGTATCGCCGGCATCGGGGTCGGAAACGAGGATCGTCGTGACGGATGTCCCCTCTTCGTCCATTAAGATTGTGGCATCATTGGTAATGGAAGGGCTTTCGTTCGCGTTAGCAAGAGCGATGTTGACGGTGAAAGGATTGGAGGAAAGGGGGGTGCCAGCATCGTCAGTGGCAAGAAGGTCGATCTGGTAAGAGGTGTCCGCGCCGCTGTAACCAGGGTTCTCATAATCGTGGGATACGAGGAAAGTCAGGACGCCGGTAGTGGCATCAATTGCAAAAAGCGGGCTGTAGGTTCCGGGAACGATGGAGTATTGTAAGGTCTGTCCGGCATCCTGGTCTGATGCAACGAAAGTGGCAACGGCGGTTTGGTTTTCCAGGGGGAAATAATCGGTGGTGCTGGTGGCAAAAGCCGGGGCATCATTGATATCAACAACAGTTATTAGGAGCGCTTGGGTGTCAGTCAGGTTGCCCGAATCAATGGCTTGGACAGTGACTTCGTAAACGTTGTCAGAATTGGCGTCGCCAGGGTTCTCAAAATCAGGTGCGGAGAGGAAGGAAAGGACCCCGGTGTCGGTATCGATGGTAAATAAATCTTTGTCCGCCCCGGAAAGGATGGAGAAAGTGTGGTCATCAACAAGCGGGGTGTCGGAAAGGTCAGGGTCGTTTAAGGTGAGGGAAACTGCCGTGGTGCTGTTTTCATCCATGTTGACGACACTTTCGTTGATAGTGAAAGCGTCGTTGACCGGATTGACGGTAAGGGAGATCGTCTCGGTGGTGGTTTCTGGTTGGGTGGTCTGGGTTGGGTCTGCCGATGCGATGTCGTCAGCACCGTAGTTGGACAGGTCGTTGACTTCCACCTGGATGGTAGCGGTGCCGTTGAAATCCGCGTTCCCACCGTCGACGGCTTTGAGGCTGAAGGTAAGGGTATTGAGTGCGGTATTGGCGTTAGCAAGGGTACTCGTGAAGGTGAAGGTAGGGTCATTGTTGCCATCACCATTTGCAAACGACAGGCCGGTTACAGTGCCAAGGGTAAGGACACCGGATCCGTCCAAAGCGGTAAGCTTTACCTGGATGGTCTCCCCGCCAGGGTTTTCCGTGGCATCATCGGATATGGTTATGGCGGTGGAGTTTGCAGTGGAAAAAGTAATGGAGGTTGCCTCATTGAGGGATTTACTGACAGGGTAAGTAATGACAGGAGCCCGGTTAATGGCTTGTACGTTCAGGGTATAACTTGCAGAGGCTGTTTGGGTGCCGAAAGAATCCGTGTCCGTAAGGCTGAGGCTTAGGGTATCGGTACCATTGAAATCGTCCGCCGGAGAATAAGAAAGGCCATCAAGTGCCGAATTGATAACGGAAGCCGGACCGGTAATGGTCATGGTTGCGTCAGCCGTCCCGTCCCCAGTTGTGTAGGAAAGCCCGGCCGCAGAAGGATTGCCAAGGGTAAGGGTGCCGTTGGAGACGGAGAGGGTAAGGGAGAGGCTACCGGGCGTGTTGCTGTTGAAGAGTTCGGAAACTTGGCTTTGGCTAAGGGGGGAATTGTAGACCCGGATATCATCTATGAGCCCAGAGAAGCGGCTGACTCCGTCAAACCCGATTTCGATCGCATCAGTTACATTGATTGCCCCAAGGTTGTCGAGATCTGTGAGGTTGGAGCCGTTGTATCCAGCTTGCTGGACATTTTTAACGCCGTCCAAATAAAGGTCGAGCTGGCTACTGTTCCGATCCAGGACCGCTACAACATGGTGCCAATCCGTCGTAAGGGAAGAGGAGAATGCATGCGCAACATCCGTGCCGTCGGCAGCCCGGGCGATAATGTCCCCACCTGAAATGTAGAGAAGGAAGCCTGCGGTGCTGGTTGTGGAAATGGAGGTTCCTTTAGCGAAGAGGGGCTGTACTGCAGTGTCTACATCCGCCTTTAGCCAAAGGGAGACTGTGTAACTCCCCGAGGAAGGGCGGAGGGCGGTCGCATCATTCACTAAAATGTAATCATCCGCCCCATCCAGGTCGAGCGCGGTGTAGGAGCGGCTGTGGGTCGCATCCGTACCGGTAGCCCATGTAGCGTTGCCGCCTTGGAAGGTGGTAGTGTAAGTGTTCACTGAGGAGTCGGTGAGGGTATTCCCGGAGCCTTCATCCAATTTGAGCCTGAGCCTGGGAGACGGGAGTCCTGAGGAATCGTAATCCGGGTCGGAAATGGTGATGGAGGAGGAATTGGCGCCCGAAAAGACAAAGCCTGGAGTTCCAGTGGTACGGGTTTCAAAACCGTCAATCGTGTAAACCCCGCCACCAGCATCCGTTATATTGGAAGCTGTGTCGTCCAGGTTGATGGACGGTGAGTCGTTCGCATCGGTAACTGATATCGAGAGCTTGATGGAATCCGTGTTGGGGGTTGGGGCGGCGGAGTCGGTGGCAACTACTGTGACGGCATAGATGTTGTCGGTATCCGAATCTAGAGGACTCTCGAAATCCGGGGTGGAAGTGAAAGTAAGGATGCCTGTGGCGGGCACTAAGGTAAAAAAAGCCGCGTCAGGACCCGTCAGGGTAAGGGTGAGGGTACCCCCGGCTACGGATTCGCCTTCCGGATCAGAGTAGGTGACGGTGGCCAAAGTAGGGCTGGTTCCCTCTTGTAACGAGATTACCGTGGAGGTCGGGCTTGTGATCGCAGGGGCTTCGTTGACGTCGTTGATCGTGTAGGTAAACGTGTTCTGGTCAGTGTTCCCTCCGGAATCAGTCACTCTGATGGTCACCAAGTAGGTGTTGTTACCATCCGCATCTTGGGGGGTTTCGTAATCGAGAGGGTTGGTGAAAGATAGGTTCCCACTGGAATCAAGGGTAAAGAAGCTTGCGTCATCTCCGCCAGTGATCGCGTAGGTGATCGATTCCATAAGGGGGACGTCACTGAGGTCAGGATCCGTTACGTCGACATGGTAAATTGTCGTTTGGTTTTCATCGATGCTTGCATTGCCAACCGCAAGGGCGACAGGGTCATTCAGGGGACCAACGTTGATTGTCACCGTATCTGAATCCGATCCGTGGGCAGAACTTTGGGCAGGATCCGGCTCTTCCAAATCATCCAAGCCCGTATTCCCAAGGTCATCGGTCGTGATGGTCAAGGTTGTGGCACCGTTGTAATCCGTGGCGGGGGTAAAATCCAACGATGCCAAGGCGGCATTCACCTCAGACAAAGTGCCTTGGAACGTCATGGATTGGTCGGCAGTCCCGTCCCCAGCGCTAAAGACTAAGCCGGCTGTCCCCATGGTCAAAGTACCGCTGCCGGCGGTTACCCCGATGGAGACGTGGATGTCGTTCCCTCCCGAATCATCCGAAATGGAAATCCCATTCGAGGTGGCCGAACGGAATGAAAGGGTCGCCCCTTCATTTATAGTTTGTGTCCCCGGCACTATATTAACCGGATTATCATTGATGGCCTGAATGTTCAGGGTGGCCTGGGACGAAAGGATTTTTACTCCATTGTTGTCTGAATCCGTAATGTGGTAGAGCAAATTGTCTGTACCGTTCACTTCATTGGAAGGTGTGAATACCATGCCATCCATGGCGGAGGTCGCATCATCGACCGTAGCTGTGAAAATCATGGAGGTGTCAGCCGTACCATCGCCAACAGAATAGGTGAGGCCTGAATGGGAAGGGTTTCCCAGGGTTAGGGTGCCCTTCCCAACTTGTAAGCTGATGGTAACAGTACGGGCATTGTGGGAATCATATAATTCATCGACTTGGCTGGCGCTGAGGGAAGAATTATAAATGCGGAGGTCATCCAACACGCCTTGAAAATAGTTCTGACCATCAGAGTCCCTACCGATCCATAGATTGTCATCATTATCGATGGTCTGCGTTGTTGTCAAATCTGATACATTCGCGGAATCAGAAGTGTTTTGAGCGTAGAGGACGTTATCGATATATAAAGAGAGTTTGTTTGAATTCCTGTCAATAACCCCGACATAATGATGCCAGTTAGTATCTAGTGCCGACTTACTCGCATGGGCTATATGCCCCAAACTCGGGTCAACGAGCCCATCCCCGTCGGCAATCCGGAAAAAGGCCGTGGCATCATTCCTCTGGAAAGCAATGAACCCTGTGTCACGGGATGTGATATCATCAGGCATGCCCTTGGAAACAATCGCCATGGTTTTGGAGTTATCCTCAGCCTTGAACCAGAAAGCTATGGAAAAACTGTCCTGTGCTGGACGAAGGGCTGCGTTGTCAGTTATTTCTAGGTAGTCGATGGACTGCCCTCCGTTATTAAAATGTAAGCCATTGTTAATTACAGCGGCTTCCCAGACGGGGGTCGCATTTCCACCCTCTAGTACCACATTGTGCCCATTCCCTGAAGAATCCGCGACCGATTTCCCACTAGATTCATCAAATTTAAGCCACAACTGGGGATTCGGCAAACCGGAACCGGAAAAGTCGTCGTCCGCAATTGTGATTTTGGAAAGCTTGGCAGTAGAAAACTCGAAGCCAGTGCCCCCATTAGAACGAGTCTCAAAACCATCAACGCGGATTGCCCCGCCGCCTGTGTCTGTGACCAACGTCGAGGTAGTATCAAAGGTGAATGTAGGAGGGTCATTCTTATTCGCAATGATTACCTTCAAACTGATGCTGCCTTGGTTCTGGGCGGCATCTTTGGCTATCACTGTTATTTCATAGATGTTGTCCCCGTCCGCATCCTGCGGGGATTCATAATTGGCGGCCGTCAAAAAGGACAAAGCCCCGGTAGAACTATTGAATGTGAAGAGAGCTTTGTCTGCCCCGCCCAAACTGTAAGTGATGGATTCCAAGTCGGGATCCGAGGCGTCCACGCCGGCAACTGCCGTGGTATTTTCATTGATCGTGAGTACGGTCTCGGTAGGTTGGGTGAATATAGGGGCTTCATTCACATCCAGGACTAAGAATGTGAAGTTTTGCTGGCTGCTGGCAATAGGATTCGAGGCAGTAATCGTAAACTTGTAGGAGTTGTCCTGGTCTGAATCGATAGGATTATCATAATCCAAATTAGATGTTGAATCAAGTGTTAACACACCAGAGCCATCTATCGAAAAGTATCCACTGTCTGCACCAGATAAGTCAAATCTAGTAGCGGCAATATCCGTGGTGACATTAAGCACAGTTATTCCGGCATGGTTAGTGGTCTCGGTTTCAGGTCGGCTTTGAGTATCTGGGGAAGTTATGATTGGGCCTTCATTCGCATCTGTAATGTTCACAGTAAAATCTACTGTAACAGTCTCGTTATTTGAATCCGTAGCCTTAATAGATACTTCATAAGTATGTTTGTCTTCTTCATAATTAGGGGCAGATATGAAAAAGAGGCTGTATTGGCTACCCCCATCATCCTGCAGACTAAAAAGTCCGGCATCCACACCAACCAATTGGACGGAGGAGATGGCATGTGCATCCGGGTCAGTAATGGTTACTTGGAGACCTGTGGACGTAAGGTTCTCTGCCAGGGTAATGATTGTGGATGCCCCGTAATCAATGACTGGGTTTGCACCCTCTGAGACCTGGGTAATCACCAAAGAAACCATTGCGAGGAAGTGCTTCGCAATGATAGCAATGGGGTGGGCAGGGGGGAAGTTGGGGGACTTCCGGGGCTGGGGTTGGGTATCGAAGGTAGACATCACCAATGGTAATTGGGATCTAACAATTTAAAAGAACCAGCAAGACTATGGAAACAAGCACCACGTTCAAGCCTTAAAAGAGCAGGAGTCCTACCAAGCAGAGTTAATACAATCGGGATGTTTCAGAAATGGATAAGATACGCTATTTTACCAAATCAGCAAACACCGTGAATACCCTGAGGAATAAGGGCAGGTCCAATTGGGAGTGCTCCTGGATTTGGCGTTCAGGCCACACTGGACGCGCAAGTTGCACTTCTGTTTCCAAGCCATACTGCAAGCCGGATAATTGGAGGCCAGGAAAGGTTATTTTCGCAATTTTTCCCAGGGGATTCTCCTCCACGCTGTAGGACTTTATCCCCGGTTTCTGGAGAGTTGGCAATAGACCGCTAAAAATTACCGAATTCGTTGAATTTCTGGAAGGTAATGGGCAAGAGCCCTGTTTCCTAAAGGAGTATGCCAAAAGTTCGCGTAAGCCGTTTCTAGTATTCAGCAGGGGTGAATCCAATAAATTCTGGCTTTTCTTTTTAGCCACTGCGAAGTTGGCTTCCATTGAAGCCTCGGCATTAAAATTAAAACCGCCATCAGGTTTTCGTTCGACGTCCAGGGACGGGGAAAGGATAGGGCCGGGCTGGGGAAAATGGTGGATAACTTCTTCGCCCTTGAAATATAGGGTGCTATCTACATTGGTAGTGCGGTAGGCTAAAAATAGGTCGTCCCCCCGGGTGAAAGTGACCTCCATAAAATTTTTCCCGGGCATGACGCCTAAATAAATGAGCATGGGGGACTTACCTTTGCTTTCATCACCGAAGGTGGCCAGGACTTGGAATACCTCGGCCTCCTTGAACATGGATTGGACAAGTCCCTGGCAAAAGTCGGCGTGTTGTTCCACAGATTGGTTGAAGGAAAGTATGCCTTCGCCAAAGGCTTTCACGGTTTCTGCCCATTCACCCTGGGGATCCATATGGTAAACCCGGGTCAGTGCTGCAACCGCCTCGGCATCCTGTCCGAGGCCATAATGGCAAAGCCCTTTCCAAAAAAGCACTTCTGGAACATTTTTCTCAATATCAGGGAGGGTTTCGATCATGCCAAGGGCTTGGGCATGTTCCTTTTCCTCCAAAAACGTAAGGATCCTTACACGCCCAAGGGATGCCTTGTTGGCTGTGGGCTTATCGAGAGACGAGAGATAAACCCGTTTCAAAAACCGTGCGAGCTTGTCCCCCTCCATGGCATGGAGTTGCAAAATCCTTTCCTCTAAGCTGGTAGACCTGGATAATGCGATCTGGACCAGCTCCCTCTCTTTGTCCTTTTCCAGCGAAATTTCCTTCAAGGCCAAGTTCTTCCTGAAGTGGGCAGCCAGATCATTTTCGGAGGCAACCTGGGCAAACAAATAGCCTTTGAGCAACAATGGCAAATTCTCGGTAATATCGGGATGACCCCTGAATCGCTTAAGCCCGACCGAGTACAAGCGGCAGAAACCTTGCGGGACCCCTTTTGGATCCTTCGAGAACATACTGTCGGCCAAGGCATCCAGGTACTTGGAAAACTTTCCGGCATCTTCGAATGTCGTGATCAAGTATCCGGCCTGGAAGCTATGGGGATAATCCATCAGGACTTTGCCCCTCAACTGCTCGGCTTCAGTAACTTTTCCCACACTGGAGAAAAGGACATAAAGGTCAAAGGCTACCCTGGGGGCAAAACGATCCTGTGGATTGTTTTTAAGAAAGCTTGTCGCGGATTGGACGTACTCCCCTACCCTGCCACTTGGTAAAAAATCTTCAGGAATAGGAACTTGGCCGAACGTTGCCAAGGGAGCCAACCCGAGAAAGATTAACCTCCAAATCCATTTAAACTCAAGGGACGGGCCTGGCATGGGTCAATCGTCACGAACCAGTTCCCCGCCGGGATTCCACTCCTTTACGGATACAGGTTTCCCGTCCAACCAAACTTGCTCGGATTTTTTCCTCCCGTTCTCATACCATCTCTCAAAAACCCCCTCCAAACGGTTATCGCGGAACCGCGCTTCGAACTTTTTTGCCCCGCTTTCATACCAGGAGGACTCCAGCCCGTCCCTTTTTCCTTTGGTGTAGTTTACTTCTGAAGCTTGCTGGCCATTATCATAAAATGATTTCGCAAGGCCAGAGAACAAGGTTTCGTTGTAATAAGCTAGGTTGTCTTCTGGAGACACATCGAGTTCCTTGGAATCCACTTCCAAAAATTTACCCGGTGCGGCAACCGCCTTATCTACCGCCGCGGCCTTGCCAGGAGCCGGTTCGGCAGTAACCTGCTTATTATCGGACGGACTTAATTCCTCCACGTCCTTCCCTTTGCCTCCAGCCGAGCCATCGTCCGCCAAGGGAGGGGGCTTGCAGCCCGGCGCGTGTAGGGCCAGGGCAACCGGAAAACATACACGCACAAGTAATTTCGGGAATGATGCCAACGTGGAACTTTGCAGGTGTGGAATCAAAACAAATGCCTTGGTTGGTGCGGGCACTCGGAATCGAACCGAGGACACCAGCTTGGAAGGTTGGGGTTTTACCGCTAAACTATGCCCGCTTAAAAAAGGAACGTCAAAGTTGAAACGACCTTGCCCCGGACGTCAACCTCCCATTACCTGATTTCGAAATATTACTGAGGGAGTGCGAACGACATGGGCGATGAAAAAGGTAAGAAACAAAAGCCGGATCTCAACCTGACCCGGAACAAACCCTACGCCGATTGGAAGGAAGAGCGGCTCCAACTGAGAGAAAAATGGGGAAACCAAGGAAGACAGGTCCGACCACCGGCGGCTTCCGGAAAGATGAAAGAATAACCAAGAGGGAAACATGTAAATGAACCGGAGGAAATTTATTAGTAGCACCGCAATTTCCAGCGTAGCGGTACCGCAAATCGTAAAGGGACGTAACCTCAACTCAACCCTCCAGATGGCCTCTGTGGGTACAGAAGCCAAAGGCTGGTCTGACACCATCATGATGTCTACCCATGCCAAGGCCAAGCACATCGCCTTTTGCGATGTGGACTTGGACAGGACGGACAAAGCCCGGGAACTCCAACCGGAAGCCCCCGTTTTCCAGGATTATCGGGAAATGCTATCCAAAATGGAGGGGAAAATTGATGCCGTAACCGTCTCTACCCCGGACCATATGCATGCCCACGTCTCCATGGCTGCCATGCGCCAGGGAATCCATGTGCATTGCCAAAAACCTCTGGCCCATACAGTGTGGGAAGCCCGTCAAATGGCTATTCTGGCAAAGAAAACCGGGGTGATAACTAGGATGGGCAACCAAATCCACTCCCACAAATACTACCGCACCGGTGTAAAACTCATCCAGGATGGCACCATCGGAAAGATCAAGGAAGTCCATTCATGGGTCAACGCGACGGGCCATGGGAAGTCAGGCCACAACATGCCGCCCCCATCCGCCCCCATCCCCAAAAGCCTGGACTGGGAAATCTGGATTGGCGGTGCGCCCATGCGCCCATATTGCCCAGGCCGCGTCTATCATCCATGGGGATGGAGGGATTGGCAAGACTTCGGGAACGGCGCCCTCGGCGACTTCGGCTGCCACATCCTGGACCCGGTTTTCACTGCACTCAAAATTGGGCAACCCCCATCAAACCTTGTATGCACGGACCACACCGGGATCAACGATCACACCTGGCCCGCCCAATGTACGGTCAGCTACACTTTCCCTGGTAACCAGTATTCTGCGGACAAGACCCTACCCATCACATGGTATGACGGGGGGCGTCGCCCAAGTACACGCGGAACCCATATCCCTGAAACTGTACGACTCCCCGCATCCGGCTCCATTTTCCATGGAACAACAGGAACTATGGTCCTCCCACACGTAGGCGCACCTAGTCTCTATCCGGAAGCCAACTACCCGGACAAAATCGAAATGGAAGAAAACCTCGACCACTACCACGGCTTCATTGATGGCTGCCTCTCGGGGAAACAACCATCGGACGGTTTCGACTATGCAGGTCCGCTCACCGAAACCGTCCTCTTGGGGAATATCGCCGTCCGGCATAGGGACGAAGAGCTGTCCTGGGACGCACCGGCTATGAAACTGACCACCAAGAATGGGGACGTATCAAAATTCCTCCAGAAAGAATACCGGGAAGGCTGGAGCCTTCTCCCTGCTTAAATAAGCCTCAGCCCCGGACTAGTCCGGTGAACTCGCCTTCCAGGAAAACAAGCAAGTTTTCCAGCATGCCCCTTGAATAGCCTGAGACGCTGGATCGGGCCAAGCCCGTACGGGCAGCCTGCAATTCCCGGCCAAAATACTCCTCCACCTGGGGAAAAACGTCGCTTTCCTCCATTTTGCAGGACAAAGCCACCCTCCCGGCATGGGCATCCCCCGCCTGCAATTGCCTGAAAATATCCTGGAACTCCCGGATGCCCAATTTATCGCGGAGAAGTAATGCGGGCAAAGTCAGTTTCCCTGTGGCCAAATCCGTCCCCAAAGTCTTGCCCATGGATTCCTCCCTACCGATAAAATCCACCGCGTCATCGAAAATTTGGTATGCCCGGCCAAGATGTTTGCCAAAGCTCGCTAAAGCCTGGGCTCCGCTGACATCCCTTTCTTCCCTGACCAATGCTCCAAGCAAACAAGAAACCCGGAACAATTCGGCTGTCTTCAGCTCGATAATCCGCAAATACTCTCCAACCTCCATGTTCAAATCCCCACGGAGATGGACTTGCCGGGTTTCCCCGGCGCAAACCGACCGGGTCGCCTGCGCAACCTCCCGGCAAACCAAAGTCGTCTTATATTCAGAAGCCAGCCGCAAGGCCTGGGCAAACAAAGCGTCCCCAAGCAACACAGCCACTGCACTACCTTCCTTGTGATAGACAGTCGGCTTCCTTCGTCTCAACTCGGCTTCGTCCAAGATGTCGTCGTGGACTAAAGTCGCAATATGGACCAACTCCACTACCGCCGCGACATTAACCAAATCCTTCGGATATGCCCCGTCCTCCCCTGCACCGCTGAAGTAGATCAAACTGGGCCGAAGCCGACGGCCGCTATTTTCCAGGGCATATTTTGCCAAAGGCCGGATTTCCGCTTCAAATTGGTCGGTTTGCCTGGCCAGGAACTTTTCCAGCTCCGCCAAAAACCCGGCCGGCAACTGCAAACCCAGCCCATTTGAAGAGGCCATCTGTTTGAGTTCCCGGTCATCAACTGGATTGGGTATGGACATGTACGGGGCGTCGGGAGAGTGTTATTGGAAAACAAGGAACGAGAGTACAAGTTTTCGCATTCGCAATGCCCGAGATAGGACAACAACATCTCCCTGGAAGTCAAGACAGCCCCATCCTGGGTTTTCTATTATTAGCAGCGGCAATCTGGGCCAGCAAGACTTGGTGGCAGGACTATCGCCAAGGACTGTGCGGCAAACCTGTACCAGGCGCTCTCCCTGGGGCAACCCAGTTCACCGTCAAAGCCCTTTGGATCGCATCTGTAGGAGCGGTGCTTCTTGTCATAGCGGAAACCTTGCTGGAGAAAACCACGGGGCAAGACACTTCCCAATCGCTACTACCCGCATGGTTCATCGCACCCATGGTAGCTGCAGCAGTACTAGAGGAAATCATATTCCGGGGCTACCTTCCGATCCAGGGCAAAGGTAAAGCCACACTTTACGGCTCTTGCTTCACCCTATCAATCCTCTTTGCCTTGGCCCACCCCTATCTGTGGCAATGGGAATCGGGGATCCTCCAATTCCACTTCCACTCCGGGAAAGCCTTTCTAACAACAGGTTTCTTATTTATAAAGTCACTGTGGTTCTACGCAGCACGTTTCGCGCCTTTCAACCCGAAACGCTCCTTACTGCCATGCGTGGCAGCTCACCTAGCCGCGAACTTGACGGTCTTCATCACAAAAGCCGTACAAGGGTACATAGCATGGTAGAGCACAAATAGCTAACTACAACCGAAGGGCAAACGCCCAGCCTGTGTTAAAACGACAAGGGATGGCAAGAAGTACAAATACACACTTACCAAGTCCGCTTTTTGTGGCGGTTGGCATGTGCCCTCTTGCGACGCTTGTGCTTGTTCATTTTCAAGCGGCGTTTTTTCTTTAGATTACCCATGTAATTGTAAGGGAGTGGGGTTGATAGGTCAAAACGGTTGACGGTTACCGCGGGGTCAGGCTTTCGCGGCGAGTTCTGCGTAAAAGGCCGACTTGTGGCGCCGGGCTTTGTTCTTATGGACGATATTGCTTTTCACGGCTTTATCATACGCAGAGATCACTTGGGTGACCGCCGAACGGGCAGCATCCAGATCTTCGCCGGTCAATGCAGCACGGGCCTTCTTGGTAAGCGTCTTAAGACGAGTCTTCACCATAAGGTTGCGGGTGGTATTTGTTGCCGTCTTGCGCGTTTCCTTGATCGCTGATTTTTTATTGGCCATAATTTTGGGGAAGCGGACGAAAATCTGGCTAAAGGAGAACTTGTCAACGGAAAATCCCGATTATTTTCCAGGTCGCATAAGCCGGATTTTGTAACCGGAATAACCGGTTGATATTCATTCATCTGCCAACCTTTGCAGGCCAGCCCCCTGCCAGCGCAGGGATGCGGCATACCCGGGACCATCGGACGGGCCGCCCGGTCCCCTATTTTGCCTTGCACCGGAATGGGTTTACCTTGCCCCCCTTGTTACCTCGGGGGCGGTGGGCCCTTACCCCACCATTTCACCCTTACCCCGCCAGTTACCCGGCGTGGCGGTATCTTTTCTGTGGCACTGGCCGTCAGGACGGCTCACGCCGGCCTGCCCTCCTTTTCAGGAGGAATCCTGCCCTGTGGTGTCCGGACTTTCCTCCCGGGAACAAGACCCGGGCGAATATCCGCTTCCTGGAAAATAACGGGAAAGAGAAAATAGCGGAAGCCCGCTGCTTGCGTCTACAAAAATGATATGGCCGAACCCAGTCGGATCCGACCGACCACCAAAACTACCCCCTGTACAGAATCCTCCCGCACTGGTCGCAATGGTTGACTTCCGCACTAAAATTTCCGGCCACTTCATTGGACACCCGTAAGTGGCAACCCTTACAATTCCCTCCGTGCAAAGCGACGACCCATGGCCCTTTCCGAACTTGGTTTTTTACCTGAAGATAAGCCTTCATCCAACCTTCATCGACCGCAGGCCTTGCCTTGTCCAATGATTCGCCGATATCCTTGAGGCTGGCTTCCAAATCCGCTTTCCGGCCATCCAAGCCCTGGATAATCCCTCTCAACTCCTTCTCCCTTTCGTTGAAAGCCAACTCCGCAGCCTTCACCTTAGGCTTTTCATCGTCCATCAGCATCATCACTTCGATCTCCTCTTCCTCCAACGCGGATGCCCTGGCCTTATGGTCCTCGATTTCCCTGAGCATGGCCTGGTATTGGTCATTCTTTTTAACCTCAAGGAGTTGGGTCCGCAATTTCCTCTCCGTAGACTCTTCCTGGGCACGGTCCCCATCCAAAGATTTTTGCTTTAACTCCAGCTCGCGATAGGAAGACACCTCTCCATCCAGCTTCTCCTTGGCCGACTCTAGCTTCCTCTCCAAATCCTCCCTCTCCCTCGGCAAGCCGTCGAGGCTCCTCTGCAATTCCAACTGGTGCATCTCCAAGTTTTGGAACTCCAGCAAACGATCAAATCCGGCTTTCATAATGGCAATAACTAGTAAGCAAATAGGTTTTACATGTGAAACCCGCCATTCATCAACCGAAATTCCATCCCGGGTGCCAAAGTCAGGCAAACAAGCCTTTACCCAACCCAGTCTCCGGTATTGGATTGATCCAGATGACCACCGAAAAAATCCGAGAAACCATCGAGGAGGCCACCCTGGAATTCACCCTGGGGAATGACCAACTTGCAGCCGACCGCCTACTAGCCCTCCTCCAGGATCACCCGGAAAGCTACGGCGCGCACCTCGCCCTTACAGAAATCCGGCTCGCACAGGGCTTGCTTGAATCCGCCCTGGGATCCGCACAATCTGCCTTGGCGCTCAACCCTGAGGACATACACATCCACACCAGCCTCTCCCGGATTTACGTCGAACTCGGGGACAAAGAAAAAGCAGAGCACCACGGCAACCAAGCCCGTATGCTCGGCTGGAAAGAACAACTCAAGGAACCCCCTCCACAATAATCCGGCGTTGCCAAGTTGGCACGTTGGATATAACTACGCGGATTCATAAACCAACCCCATGAGCAAAAGCACATTCGTTTTCGATTTCGAACAACCCATCCGGGAACTTGAAGACCGCTACAA
>JAYPDO010000012.1:0-30038 GCA_038125285.1 Opitutia bacterium | reverse complement strand
TCCGGCGCATGTCGGCTGAGGATAACCTGGACCTCGACAGGGAAATGGATTCCGCCAAGCAAAAGATCCAGCAAAAGATCCAGGAAGTCTACGCCGACCTCTCCCCTTGGCAAAAAGTCCAGCTCTCCCGGCATCCCCAACGCCCTTACTCCCTGGACTATGTCGCGCGCACCTTCACAGATTTCCAAGAAATCCACGGTGACCGCAATTTCCGGGACGACCAGGCCATCGTCGGGGGTACGGCCAAGCTGGACGGACGGCCTGTACTCGTCATTGGCCAACAGAAAGGCCGCAGCACAAAAGATAACATCCTCCGCAATTTCGGCTGCCCAAACCCGGAAGGCTACCGCAAGGCCCTCCGCCTCATGAAAATGGCGGAAAAATTCCAACTGCCCATCATCACCCTGGTCGATACCCCGGGAGCCTATCCAGGCGTGGGCTCCGAAGAGCGGCACGTAGCCGAAGCCATAGCAGTCAACATCCGTGAAATGTCAGAACTTAACGTGCCCATCATCACAGTTGTGATAGGGGAAGGCGGTTCCGGAGGCGCATTGGGGATCGCAGTGGCCGACCGCGTCCTCATCTTCGAGTTCGCCTACTACTCGGTCATCTCGCCCGAAGGATGCGCCGCCATCCTCTGGAAGGACAGGTCCCACGCCCCTGAGGCCGCGAAAGCCCTCCAGCTAGACGCGCAGAAACTCATTGACTTTGGAGTCGCAGACGAAGTCCTGCCCGAGCCCCCAGGAGGTGCCCACCAAAACCCGGATGCCGCAGCCGAAACTCTCCGCTTGCATCTGCTTGAGCATTTGGAGGAGCTAGGTGGCCTATCGACCAAAAAACTCCTCGACCTCCGGTACGAAAAATACCGAAAAATCGGCCAATTCCAGGACAACTGACTGCTCCATGCCCCTTTGCAAACTCACCTCCTGGAATGTCAACGGGCTCCGCGCTGTCATCAAAAAGGGCTTTAACGACTTCGCAGAAAACCACAAGGCCGACTACCTCTGCCTCCAAGAAACGAAAGTGAACCCCGGCACCATCCCGGATGACACCTTCGGCTATTCCTGGTCCGGCCACCACTGCGCAGACAAGAAGGGCTACTCGGGCACAGCAGTGTACTGCAACTCCGAACCCTCGGGAACCACCCACGACTTCGGAGGCCACACCGGCGAAGGCCGTACCATGACCCTGGAGACTGACAAGTTTTACCTCGTCAACACCTACGTCCCCAACGCCCAGCATGAGCTCGCCCGCCTCCCCTACCGCATCGATTGGGACGACGCCTTCCGGGAGCACCTACGACAGCTCGACCAGAAAAAGCCCGTCATCATTTGCGGGGACCTCAATGTCGCCCACGAAGAGATCGACCTCGCCCGGCCCGCCTCCAACCGGAAAAACCCTGGGTTTTCAGACGAAGAACGAGAAGGCATGTCCAAACACCTCGGAATCGGCCTACTCGACACCTTCCGCCACCTCCACCCTGGCGAATCCGGACACTACTCCTGGTGGAGCTACCGGGGGGGTGCCCGTGCCAAGAACGTCGGGTGGCGCATTGACTACTTCCTTATTTCCGAACGCCTTCTTCCAGCGTTGTTAACCGCCAGTATCCTCCCGGAAATCCATGGATCCGACCATTGCCCGGTCTCCATTGAAATCGACCTGGATTCCATCCCCGGATGAAACAATACAAAATCCTCTTTGTCTGCATGGGCAACATCTGCCGCTCCCCCGCCGGGGAAGCCGTCCTCCGCAAAATGGTCGGGGAAGAGGGCCTACAAGACCAAATCCTCATCGACTCTGCTGGAACCATCGGCTTCCACTCAGGCAACGCTCCCGACCGCCGCATGCACAACGCTGCCGCAAAACGGGGCATCCGGACAGGAGGAAAAGCACGCCAGGTCAAACTCCACGACTTCGACGAATTCGACCGAGTCCTCGCCATGGACGACGAGAATTACGATGATTTAACTAACCTCGCTGGTAATCCAGCCCATCTCGCAAAGATAAAAAGGTTCTGCGAATACTGCCGAAGCCACCCGGAACACCACCAAGTACCCGACCCCTATTACGGGGGAGACGCCGGTTTTGAGCTAGTCCTCGACCTGCTGGAGGATGGCTGCCAGCAGCTACTTCAGGAAGCGAAGGAAGCGCTGGTGTAGCCATGCTACGCACGCACAGGTCACATACGTCCAATGCGACCTATATTTAGCGGCGAACAGAGTTCGCCGCTCCAGTTACGACCTCAGCCGATATCCGGAAACTTGACCCACTTCTGATCGGACTTTGCGCTGGCCACTACCGTCTCAATGAAGGCCATGCCGATGACGCCGTCCCGAATGTCCGGGTGGTCGTAGCCTCCTTCTCGGGGGTACTTGCCTTCGACTTCGTCGCGGATGGCTTCTGCGGCGGCATTGTACACGTTGGCGAATGCCTCGATGAAACCTTCCGGGTGGCCGAAGGGGATGCGGGTGTTTTCAGCGGCAGCCCCAGTGACGTAGCCATTCCCGCGGCGGTAAATTTGGCGGGGTTGGCGGGCATCTTTGACGATCAGCTCGTTCGGGTCTTCCTGGTGCCATTCAATGGACTTGTCCGTCCCGTAGACACGGATATTCAGGTTGTTCTCATCACCGTTGGAGACTTGGGAAGCGTAGATGATCCCCTTTGCCCCGCCCTTGAAACGGACAAGCACATTTCCGTCGTCATCCAAGGTACGGCCAGGAATAAAGGTGGAAAGGTCGGCGCAGAGTTCGTCAATTTCAAGGCCGGTGATGTAGTGGACCAAATTCTCTGCGTGGGTACCGATGTCGCCGATGCAGTTGGAGGCACCGGAGACTTCGGGGTTGGCACGCCAGTTGGCGATGGCCTTGTCCTCTCCGGTCAGGGCGGTAATGGCATAGCCTTGCGGGTATTCGCAGACCACTTTGATGACCTTGCCCAGATCCCCGTTCGCCACCATTTCCCTGGCCAGCTTGACCATTGGGTAACCGGTATAGTTGTGGGTCAGGGCATAAACCTTGCCGGAGGATTTGACGATTTCGCGAAGGTCACGGGCTTCCTGGAGGTTGAAGGTGGCAGGCTTGTCGGAAATGACGTTGATACCTGCTTCCAAGAAGGCCTTGGCCACCGGGTAGTGCAGGTTGTTCTGCACCACGATGGTCACGAAGTCGATCCGCTGGTCGTCAGGAAGGGCGGCTTCCTTTTCCGCCATTTCTTGGTAGGACGCGTAGACCCTGGCAGGATCCAAATAAAAATCCTCCCCGGAGAGCCTGGATTTTTCAGGGTCGGAGGAAAAGGCTCCGGCCACAAGTTCGATGCCGCCATCCAAAGCGGCCGCCATGCGGTGGACTGCCCCGATAAAGGCACCACGTCCGCCGCCAACCATTCCCATGCGTAGTTTCCTGCTCATAAATTTGGTTCTCTGTTGTTGGTTCTTAGTTTGGAAACGCCTGGGCCTTACTGGTTTTCTTTGTCGAAGGCGGAGTCGAAGGCCAGGGTGCTTGGCTTGAAATCGACACGCTTAGTAAAGGCGCAGGCCTCTTCGGCACCGTGGAACCGGTCCATGCGGCCGTCTTCCCATTCGATGGAGAGGGGGCCGGCATATTGGATGTCGTTGAGGGCGACGATGATTTCCTCGAAGTTGATGTCGCCATGGCCAAGGGAACGGAAGTCCCAGTAGCGGCGGGGGTCGGTGAAGTTAGTGTGGCCACCGAAGACGCCGACATCGCCATTCCCGTGACCCCACCATACGTCCTTCATGTGGACATGGTAAATGCGATCCGAGAACTCGCGGATGAACTTTACGTAGTCCACCCCTTGGTAGCCAAGGTGGGAGGGGTCGTAATTGAAGCCGAAGCGTTTGTGCCCACCGACGGCTTCAATGGCACGCTGGGCGGAGGCAATGTCGAAGGCGATCTCGGTCGGGTGGACTTCGAGGGCGAAGTTCACATTGACGGCGTCAAAGGCGTCGAGGATGGGGCCGAAGCGGTCGGCGAAGTCTTTGAACCCTTTGTCCCAATAGGCTTGGTCGGTGGGCGGGAAAGCATAGATGGAGTGCCAGATGCTGGAGCCGGTAAAGCCGTTTACGGCGACAGGGAAGTCGTTGGCACCACCGGGTTTGGCATCGAAGAATTTGCGGGCAGCCTTGGCTGTGTCGATGAGGCCTTGGGCGGCACGATGGCGAACGCCTTCGGGATCGCCGTCTCCCCAAATCTTGGGGGAGAGGATGGCTTTGTGGCGATTGTCGATAAGGTCACATATGGCTTGTCCGACGAGGTGGTTGGAAATGGAGAAGCATTGGAGGCCGTTGTCGTTAAGCAGCTTCCATTTGTCGGCCACGTAGTTGTCGTCCTCCAGGGCCTTGTCCACGTCGAAGTGGTCGCCCCAGCAGGCGAGTTCGAGGCCGTCGAAGCCCATTTCCTTGGCCTTGGGCGCCAATTCTGTAATGGAGAGGTCGGCCCACTGGCCGGTGAAGAGGGTAACGGGTCTTGCCATGTTTTATATATATGGTTCGGGTTATCGAAGTTTTGGTGGGGGAAAGATGGGGGTTACTTCACTTGGACGGGTGCACCGGACTTGGCTGACTCATAGGTGGCGTCGATAATCTTCATGAGACTGAGCGCTTGGCAGGGAGTGTTGAGGGCGGGCTCGATGCCTTCGATGGTCTTGATGAAGTTCTCGGCGGAACGGATTCGGCCCATGTCTTCACAGGCTTCGGTGATGATGTTGCGGTTCACGGAGTTGCCGTTTTCCTGGACATAGAGTTGGCAGGTGTCGATCGCAGTGTCGTCCAGGCCGTCGATGCCGAAAAGGCGCTCCACCTTGCCTCCGGCACGGGTGCCTTGGAACACAACGGAAACTTCTTCACGGTGGTTCATTTCCGCCCAGGAATTGCGGAAGGTGATGATTTGGCCTGTCTTGAAGCGGATCATTGCATGGACGGAACTTTCAACATCCGTCACGCCGTCGGCAACATCGGGGATACCCCAGGGGCCTTTGAAACCTTTGTCCTGGATAAAGTCGCTGAAAGTCTGGGCAAGGATCCAGTCAGGCTCGGGGTAGCCCATGAAGAACAGGCCGAGGTCGAGCATGTGGAGAAGGTCGATCAGGGGACCGCCGCCGGAAAGGTTTTTATTGGTGAACCAACCCCCGAAGCCAGGTATCCCTGTACGGCGGATCCATTGGCATTGGGCGGAGTTGATAGTACCGACGGCACCAGCCGAAATATAGTTCATCATGGCGTAGGATTCGGGTCGGGCGCGGTTGTTGAAGTTAAACATCAGTGTCTTGCCCGCAGCTTCGGCTGCCTCCTTCATCTGTACGACTTCGGCTGCATTGAGTGCCGGTGGCTTTTCGCAGAACGCATGCTTCCCGGCTTCCAACGCTTGGATTACGAGGGGCTTGTGGAACTTGTTAGGGGTAATGATGGAAACGGCGTCCACCCCGCCCTGTGAAAGCATCTTTGCCACATCGTCAAAGGCCCTGGCTTCATATTGTTTGGCGGCCCGTTGTGCGGCTTCCATGCTCATGTCGGCAACCGCGACAATCTCAGCTCCGCCTTGGATAAACCCGGCTGCATGATACTGCATCATGCCTCCGGCGCCAATGATTCCTACTTTGATACTCATAAGTTGGTTGGGTTCAATATCTAGAAAAGGGGGGATCGGGCTTCCTATCTTTGCCCGGTCTATCTAGGGGCGGCACAAGTTAGGTACGCAAAGGTCGAAAGCAATGGAAAAAATCAAAGGGAACTTTCGTGGGATTTCACCTTGCGGCAGGGGGAGTAACCCGCTTCATTCCCCACATGATGTCAGCCCGGATAATTGTGCCCTTGTCCTGTCTTTGCTTGCTAGCCGGATGCTTCCAGGAGGAAGCGACAGAAAGCCAGGGGGAGGATCCTTCATGTTGCCAAACTGGCAGTTCCCGCGCCAAGCTATTCATGAACCAAACCCCAACTTCGGAAACAGGAGGGAGCGTCCCTTCCCCCGCTAACCCCCACCCGAGTCCAAAGCCCGAATAATGAAACCCACACTGAAACAAGCCGCCCTACCACTTGCTTCGATCCTACTGCTGGCTGGTGCCTGTACCCAAAAAGAAAACCCTAGGAACCTAGCGGTCAACGAGCCTGTGGATCCCTCCTGGCAAGCGACAGAGCCCAAAGCACAACCCCCGGCACCTGCGCCCGAACCCAAGCCCCTTCCGCCCGCTCCGAAAAAAGTAAGCGACCTAGTGTTTAAGGACGGCCTTTACTACGCAAAGGGGGACATCGAACCACTTTCGGGAAAATTCGAGGCGAAGTACGACGATGGCAAACCTATGGCGGTCAGCCACTACGACAAAGGGCTGAAGGAGGGTCAGGAACAATCTTGGAACAAAGACGGCTCCCTGCGCCAGGAAGCCAGCTTCAAAAAAGGGAAAACCCACGGGATGTGCAAAAACTGGCATGACAATGGCCAGCTTATGAGCGAAACCTTTTACGCAAACGGCTTGGTACACGGTATCTCCAAGACTTGGCACTCCAATGGCCAGCTAGACACAGAGGTCCCCTACAATTTCGGCAAAATCGAAGGGACTTCCAAATCCTGGTATAAAAACGGGGAGAAGTGGACCGAAACCAATTACCGCAACAACAAGAAACACGGCATGGAGTTCAAATGGGACCAGGGAGGCACCCTCGTCCACCAAGCCCGTTACCAGGACGGCGTCCTCGCAGAAGTCCTTGTCAAACCAGCGGAAACCGCAGAATACCCTACCCCCGTAGAACCTACGCCTCCCCCGCTCGATCCTTCCCCCAACCTTTCCCCGGAACCACAACCCTTGCCCAAGGAAGACAAGTCCGTGAACTTCGTCGCCAAGGGGGATATACAAGTCGTCGCCAAGGACGTGGCCACTGGCAAAGTCCTGCTGGCCAAGGCTTTCAAGGAAGGGGATAGCCAGACACTCGACATCCAGGGCAAAGTAGACCTCATCCTCTCCAATGGCCAGAACCTCTCCCTGGAACGCGATGGCCGTACAACCGGCACCGGCGGGGGGACTAGCATCCAACGCCTCCGGCTCTCCTTGAGCAAACAAGGCATCGTCGAACTTAACGACGCAGAATAAACCCGGCCTTTCGAGAATAACTGGGGATGAAACGGTTTGCCATCCTCTTTAGCCTGGCAGGCTTCCTTCAGGCGGAAGAAACTCCGCCATGGCCAATCCTCGGTTCAGCGAAAGATCCCACGCCCCTTCCAGGCACGGCCAAGCTGGAGATGGAAGGTGACCTCGCATGGGAGCTGGTGTCCGGCGTCGACAAGTTCCTGGATAAGAAAATCAACGAGACCGACCAGAACCCAACCTGGCCCGACTACACCACGGACGAAAACCGCAAGTTCTTCTCACAAATCCTAGGAACCTCCCTAGACCCCATCCACGGGGACTCCAGGTTTGAATATACAGGGACATCCCCAGGCCCAATTGCGGAAACCGGGGAAGCCACCATCTGTGAAGTCCGCTGGAAGGCATTTCGGGATGTCCATGGCACAGGATTGCTGCTGGAGCCGAAGAATGAGGAACCCATCGCCGATGTAGTCGCCATCCCTGATGCCGGGCAAACCCCGGAAGAAGTTTCCTTGTTTGGAAAAAACCCTTTCGCCCTCCGCATGGCCCAAGCAGGATGCCGGGTGGTTGTGCCAATGCTAACCAACCGGGAAAACCACCGTTTCCCCATGACCAACCGGGAGTGGCTCCACAGGCCGGCCTTCGAATTGGGCCGAACCCTTGCCGGATATGAAACCAACATGGCCATTGCCGCCATCCACTGCCTGGAGCAAATGCCCGGGCATCGTAAAACCTTCGTCTGCGGATGGGGCGAAGGCGGGAGGATCGCCTTCTACGTTGGGGCACTTCTCGGGGATTCTAACCGGTTGGACGGAGTGTGCGTAAGCGGGTATTTCGGATCCAGGAAAAATGTCTGGAGCGAGCCGGCCGAACGGAATGTGTTCCACCTCCTTTCCCGGTTTGGGGACGCAGGGGTCGCCTCCTTGGTAAGATGCCCCCTCGTCATCGAACACTCCCCTGCGCCGGGGTTCACCTTCCGGGCAGATGCCGACGGCGAGCCAGAAATGGTCACTGTCCCAAGGCCAAAAATCAACGGGGGCAAACCTGGCAAGCTCATCGTCCCGGATTTCGAGGGAACAAAGGCCGAATTCGACAGGATCCGGAAAAAGGACAAATTCCTGCTGCAATCGACAGCGCCGATTTCCAACCCCGCCCTGGAAAGGCTGTTCCTGGAAGGCGGGTGTGGAACAGTCGGTTTCCAGGATACAATTTCGCTGCCAACCACGGACTCCCAAACCGGCATCCAGAACCGGCATGATGCCCAACTACGGGAAATCGAGGCTCACAATACCTGGGCGCTAACGGAGTCCGCAGGCCAAAGGGACGCTTTTTTCAGCAAACTCAATACCGCCACCGCACAATCCTTCGATAGCTCCGTCAAACCTTACCGGAAAATCTTCCGGGACGAAGTCATCGGCAGTTTCGAGGAAACCGAAAAATACCTCCCGCCCAATCCCCGGACGCGCAAATACCAGACCGGCCCGAAGACGGTCAGTTATGAAGTCGTGCTCGATGTCTACGAGGACGTCATCGCCTACGGCATCCTCACCCTCCCCAAGAACCTAGACCTGGAATCCGGGAAAAAACTCCCGGTCGTAGTTTGCCAACACGGCCTCGAAGGACGCCCACAAGATACCATCGGCGAGCAGAAATACACAGCCTACAAAGCCTATGCAACACGATTGGCAGAGGAAGGGTTCATCACCTTCGCGCCCCAAAACCTTTACATCTTCCGGGACAAATTCCGGCTATTGCAGTTTAAGGCCAACTCCATTGGCAAAACCCTATTTTCCGTCATGGTGCCGCAGCACAAGGTCATCACGAAATGGCTCGCTTCCCTACCCTATGTGGATGGCGACAAGATCGGCTTCTACGGCCTAAGCTACGGCGGCAAATCCGCCATGCGAATCCCTCCCCTGGTCGAGCGCTATTGCCTCTCCATCTGCTCGGGTGATTTTAACGAGTGGATCTGGAAAATCTGTGCGACCGACCCAAAGTCCCTCCGCTACACCTACGTCAACAAAGGCGAATACGAGATCTTCGAATTTAACCTCGGCAACACCTTCAACTACGCCGAGATGGCCGCCCTCATCGCCCCCCGCCCATTCATGGTGGAACGCGGCCACTTCGACGGGGTCGCACCGGACGAAACCGTCGCCTACGAGTACGCCAAAGTACGCCGCCTCTATGCCGCCCAACTCGGCATCCCTGACAAAACGGAGATCGAATGGTTTGCCGGGCCCCACTGCATCAACGGAAAAGGCACCTTCGAATTCCTCAAGAAGCACCTAATGGTGGATGGGAAATAAGGGATGAATGCCAGCGGTGTAATGGTTGAAAAGATCGAATCCACGACTGGCATTCCAAAGGATGCCACACTCCGCCACTTGGCGGCAGAATGATGGACGGGCGATCCGAAGGCCGCCCGCTTAATTTCCACTCCAACCGTTGGCCTTCAACACATCCGCCACTTTTACCGGGGCACCGGCTTGGCGTTTGCTTTCGTCGGCAGCCTCCATGAAGGCGTAGATTTCGATTGTCGTTTCCAAAGGCACAGGGGCTTCCCCAGTCTGGAAAAATTTCACGACTTCGTGGAGCATCGGTGTGTAATCCCCGCCGGACTCTTGTTCCACGATCTTCTTGGTACCGAACTTCGTCACCTTGTAGGCAGTCTTCTGGTTCCTAAGGCCATACAAGACACCGATCCGGCCTCCCGACCAAGTCCCGGTCACAACATCGGTATCCTCGGTATGAACCCGCGACACCGTCTCCACACCTGTACCCAGCACCGTGAACAAAGACTCCGTAGGGTGGATGCCGTACCAGAAAAGGTCCGGATGGTGGGGGTCGATCGTACAAGGCCCATAAGAAAACGCCCCACGGACACCCCCAACATCCGCCTCAGCGACTTCGACCACACCGGGGTAATACCGGAGTGACGAACTGCTCCAGCAAGGCACGCCCGACTCCTTGGCCAATTTGTAAATCTCGACCGCATCTTTCAGGCTACCGGCTACCGGCTTGTCGATGAACACAGGCTTTTTCGCTGCAAAGACTGGCCTTACCTGCTCCAAATGCGGACGCCCATCCACGCTCTCCAACATCACCGCATCCACATGTTTGCACATTTCCTCGACGGTGTCGTAAAGCTTCACCCCGTAATCCTCCACCAAGATCTGGGTAAACTTGTCCACCCGCCCGGCACTCGAAGGAATATCCGGGCTACCGCCCTTGAAGGCCGCGACCACTTTCACCCCAGGAACATGGTTCTTGCTCTTCGGGTCGTTGAAACGGGACGTAAACGCCGTTACATGCGACGTGTCCAACCCGATCATCCCGACGCGAATATCCTCACCGGAAACATTGGCTGCACTAATGGTCATAATAGAAATAAGGAAACAAAAGATGGATTTCATGGAGCCGAATTTGGCCATGCCTTCCGACTACTTCAACGACAATAAATAGGCGACCAAGTCCAAAAGATTCTCCTCCCCCAAGGCGGCGTCCAAACCCTGCGGCATCATGGAAACCGCCACCGGCACCATTGTCAGGATTTGGCCACGGGGTAAAACCAACCCACCCCCGCCGGGCGTAGCCAAATGCAATTCCGTGGTGCTATCACTCCGCACCAACCCGGCATGCACGGTCCCGTCCGCCATCTTTACCTGGTAACCTCCCCAAAACCCCAGGGATTTCCCTGACCACGACATTCACAGCCGAAAGGGACGCGGCAAACTGCCCTACCGTCGGGACAAGCCAATCCCTGGCTGCAGGGTGATGGTCATGGGTGTCAATCATCATGGAATCCTTGCCTTGCCAACGAAAACCGCTATCAAAGGAAGGTTCATCGAATTCCCCATGAGACCTGCCCTCCGGACTTTTGCCCTTGGCTTCCTGGCACTTGTGCAGTTTGCAGCCGGCCGAACGACAGATGGGCTCGTGGTTTACTATGATTTTGCCGATGGGGAGGGAAAGGTGGTCCATGACCGGTCGGGAGCCGGCGAACCCCTTGACCTGGAAATCCAGGATCCCAATGCAGTCCGGCGTGCACCGGGGGAATTGGAAATCACGGGGGACACCAAGATCCTTTCCAAAGACCCTCCTAACAAGCTCCTCGATGGGATCGGGGAATCCAACGCCCTGTCCATAGAAGCTTGGATACGCCCAGCCGAATCCATGCAGGAAGGACCGGCACGGATCGTCACTTTTTCCAAGGACACCAGCAACCGCAACTTCACCCTCGGGCAAGACCGGGACAAATACGACTTCAGGCTCCGGACCACCAAACGGAGCAACAACGGCATCCCTTCCATCCCTTCTAATGGCAACATGGCCAAACCGGAAATTACCCACGTCGTCTACACCAGGGACGCCTCCGGCAATGCCGCGATTTTCCTCAATGGCAAAGAAGCGGGGAAGGGCAAAGTCCCTGGCGAAACCAGGAATTGGGACAAATCTTACCAACTCGGCCTGGGTAATGAAGCCAGCGGTGGACGGTTTTGGAAAGGCACGTTCTACCAAGTCGCCATTTACAGCCGTGCCTTGGGTCCCCAAGAAATCAAAGAAAGTTTCGAAGCCGGAGCCAACTCCGGCTTAGCCCCTTCGCAGGAAAGTTTGGCAAGGGTGTTCGAAAGCAAGGTCGCCCCCATCCTTTCCGAACACTGCCTTGAGTGCCACGATTCCGCCACACGCAAGGGCAAACTCGACCTATCCCGCAAGGACACCGCCTTTGCTGGAGGCCGCGAAGGCCTGGCCATCACCCCGGGAAAGTCCTCGGAAAGCCTCCTCTGGGAAATGGTCCAATCCGACGAAATGCCCGCCAAACGCACCCCCCTATCCCCGGAGGAAAAGCACACCCTCAAAACCTGGATCGATTCCGGGGCCGAGTGGTCCCTGGAAATCATCGACCCGGCGGATTTCCGCCACTTGGACGCATCGCAAGCTAGCTTTGTCCAACGCCTCACGTCCCGGGAATACATCGACACCGTCCGCCACGCCACAGGGGTGGACATCTCGGAGGAAGCCCTCGCCCTCCTCCCCAAAGACCTCCGGGCGGACGGATTCAGCAACACGGCCTACAACCTCAGCGTCGATCTCAAGCACATCACGGCCTACGCCCAACTCGCGGAAAAAATCGCCCAACGGATAGACCTCGGTGCGTTCCTGGAACATTTCCAAATCCACCGCGATTTCAGAGACAAGAACATGGGGAAAGCCATTACTGAAATCGGGAAATGGGTCCTCCGCGGCCCTCTTGCGGATGAAGAACTGGCCGCCTATCTTGAAATTCCGTCCACCACTGGCCGCCTCGGCGGGAATTTCGACCAAGCCCTCCGCTACGTCCTCGAGGCCATGCTCCAGTCCCCCCGCTTCGTCTACCGGATCGAGCGCCAACAAGGCTCCCTGGACAACTACGAACTCGCCTCCCGCATGAGCTACATCCTCTGGGGTGCCCCGCCCGACCTGGAGCTTTTCAGGGCTGCCGGGGCAGGGAAACTGGCCGACCCCGAAAAAGCCCGGGAGCAAGTCCGCCGCATGATCCAAAACCCCCTCGCCATCAGCCGTTCACAACAATTCCTCTACGACTGGCTCAACCTCGGCCGCCTCGACAACCTCCGCCCCGACCCCAAGCACTTCCCCGGCTGGAGCCCACAACTCGCTACGGAGATGCGCAACGAAACCCTCGCCTATTTCGAGGAAGTGGCATGGAAGCAAAAACGCCCCTTGGCAGACCTACTGAACACCAGCCTGGCCATCGTCCCCCCAAACCTCGCCAGGCATTACGGCTGGCAGCCCAAAGGAAGCGGCACCGCCCGGTATTCCCTACAAAACATCCCCGGCCGTGGCGGCCTCCTCACCCAAGGAAGCGTCCTCACCATAGGCGGCGACCAAGCCTCGATGGTTTCCCGTGGTCTCTTCATCCTCCAGGACATCCTCCGCGGAACAGTCAAAGACCCGCCCCCCTGCGTGGACACCACACCCGTCCCCGAAAAAGCCGGGCTAACCAAACGCGGCATCGCCGAACAACGCATCTCCAACAAAAGCTGCGGGGGCTGCCACGCAAAGTTCGAGCCCCTCGCCTTCGGCCTGGAAAAGTTCGACGGAACCGGCGCATATCACGAAAGTGACCATTTCGGAAACCGCCTTCGGGAAGACGGCAATATCCTCGTTCCGGGCACCTCCCGGCCCATCGCCTACCAATCCGTCCGAGAATTCATGGACCACCTGGCCAACAGCCCCCGGGTCGCCGAATCCCTCACCTGGAAAATCGCCCAATTCGCCCTCGGCCGCCCACTCGCTGCGCCCGACCGCCCGGAAATCGAAAAAATCCACCAGGCCGCCACCGAAGCCGGAGGAACCTACGGCGCCGTCCTCGAAGCCATCGTCATGAGCGACTTGGTCCGGAAACGAAGAAATTACTGACGCAAACATCCAAATCCCTTTACTTCCCATCGAACCATGAAGACCCCTCCCTTCCAGCGCCGCACATTCCTCAAAGGCGGGGGCTCCATCGCCATCGGTTTGCCGCTGCTCGAAGAGATGTTGGCCACTCAAGCCTATTGCGCCAGATCCAAGGATGTCCCCGTCCGCGCCTTCAATGTCTTTTTCGGCCTGGGAATCCCGATGCCGCTCCAGGATGAAGGTTTTGACGGGGTCATGGAACCCCTCAAGCCGCTTTCCGAAAAGCTCCTCATCATGCGGCACATCGACCAATACCGCTGTGACGAGAAGGGCATCAATGCCCACTTCGACGGCTCGGCCGCCGCCTTCACCGGCGAACCCCCGGAAGGCGAGGCCAAGTCCAAAGGCCCGTCCATCGACCAAGTCGTGCGCCATGCCTTGTACCCAGAAGGCCTTCCCTCCGGGATGGTCCCAACCCTCAATGCAGGCACCTACTTCCGCCGTAGCCGCATCTGCCGTTACCTCCATAGCTACAACTTCGATGGCACAGCCTCGGCCAGGATGCAGGAGTCCCCACGGGAACTGTTTGACCGCGTGTTCGGCACCCTCCCGGTAACCGCAGACCCGGATGCCCAAAAAGCCCGGATGAAACGGAGCGTGTTGGATTCCGTCGTTTCCCAATACAAACACTTCACAGGTGCAAACTCCCCGCTCGGGGCGCAGTCCAAATCCCGAGTCGCCGACCACCTCGACCGTATCCGGGAGTATGAACAACGCGCCTTTTCCATGGAGGATCGCAAGTCCTCCCTTTCCTTCTCCCCGCCGGATTCCAAACTGCCCCATGGCGGGGAAGCCGACCCCAATGGCCAAGGCATCGACATGCCCTTGGACAAACTCGTGGAGGAGTGGCGGCTCCTGGCAGACCTCTATGCCCTCGCCATCCAGACAGACCGCGTCCGCTTCGGCGGCATCACCTTCCTGGCCGCCGGGGAACGGCTCCGCATCAAAGGTAGTTACGAATACAACGGCCGGAAAATCTGGGACTTCGACGATGCCAGGCAACTCAACGCCTCCGGGGACAAGGGTTGCAGCCACGAATGGTGGCACAAGTTCAACGAAAAGAAGCAGAACGAGCAACTGCGGGCCCACGCCCACATGAAACTTCGCGAAGTCGCCTACTTCCTGCAAAAATTGGACAACTCCGACTCCGTGGATGCCAATGGCAAGACCATCCTGGAAAACGCGATGCTCACCATTTCCACCGAGTCCGGCGATGGCCGCCATGCCAACACCAAGCGCGAACTCTCCGGCGTCTTCCATGCCATTAGCAGTGCCAACGGCCGCTTCAAAACCGGGCAAATCCTGGATGTAAACGCCGAGGGCCTGGACGTCTACAACTCCATGCTCCAGGCAATGGGAGCCAAACACAAACTCGGTCCCGAAGCGCGAAACCAAAGGCCGGTCGATGTCATCCGGGCATAGGATAGCCCGGGCTTTTGGGTGCATTGACAGATTTGACCCAATTGACAGGTATCCTTTACCCATCAGAGCCATGAAAAAGATCCTGTTCCCCATCCTGGCCTTGTTCGCCGCATTCCCGATCTTTCTAACCGCCCAAGAACTCCATAAGTGGACGAACACCCAAGGGGCTACCATCGAAGCCGCTTTCGTGAAGCTAGAGGGCACGACGCTCACCATCGACATGGGCGGCAAGACCTTCGACCTCCCCCTTTCCGGCCTCCGGCCTGAATCCCAGGAACTTGCCCAAACACTCGCCGCCCCCGCCAAGCCACAAGCCCCGTCTGTGACCGAGCGGGTCGTGAACTGGAAAGATCCGGATGGACGCATCATCAAGGCGAAATTCATCAAATTGGTCGGGGAAACGCTCACCATCGACATGGGGGGCCAGCCCTTCGCGCTTCATCTGAATAACCTGGACGCCAATTCCAGGAAACAAGCCCAAAACCTCCATGCCCAGCACATGAGGCAACTGGTTACCGCCGGGATCCAGGATTGGCAAAGTACGGATGGGCGGGTCGTGCAGGCAAAGTTCGTGAAACTCTCCGGCAACAACGTCACCATCGAGATGAACGGCCAACCCTTCGACCTCCCCTTGGCCCGATTTTCCCAGGACTCCCAGGACATGGCGCGCGCACTCCATGAGTTTACCAAGCCCAGTTCCGTCAAAACCTTGGAAGCCCGGATGGAAAAATCTATGGAAAAAGGCCTTCCGGACAAAATCGAGGTTACCCTGGCCATGGAAAAGGGCTTGGCCTATCTGAAAGGACTTTGGGCACAGGATCCCGAAGGCTGGCCCAGCCCGCCCGTCCGGCAGCGCAAACTTATCGGCTACAAAAAGGAACCCCGCAAGTACCGCGTCGTCATGGTCGAAGTGCCCGTCTACGAATGGCATGACGAAATCAGGGAAGTGTTCAAAGACGTCAAGGTCGGCTCCGAAGGCATCACCACCCGCCAGAAAGTGAAAGAAAAGGTCAAGGTCCGGGGCAAACAAATCGAAACCCGACAAGAGGAGCGCCACTACCGGGACGACAAGAACGGCACGGTCGAGCTGATGACAAGTATCCCCAAGTATGAGGACGGCGGCCCGGATTTCTGGCGTGCCAACAACTTCGGGCACAACGCCCTGGCAATGTACGCCATGATGGAAGCCGGACTCGACACTGGCGACCCCACCCTCAACCAACTCTTCGAATACCTTACCGACATCTACACCACCTTCGGCCTCCCGGACCGCACCTGGGACCTCGCCTGGTCCGTCTGCGCCTTCGCCCGCTCAGGCATCCAGGAAAACAAGGACTTCGCCAAACTACTCGCCGCCAAACTCGCGGGCGGCCAGCTCCAGAACGGTGAAGGAAAAGGCCTCTGGGGCCCGCTCAGCATGGATCCCTACCTCATTAAGACCATGCTCGCCTACAACATCGAACACAATGAGGACCACGCGGAAGCCAAGCTCAAGTTCGAGGAATCCGGGAACCTCTCTTTTTCAAACAAAATGGACATCGCCCTGGAGAACGTCCGTCGGACCAACCTTCTCAAGGACGCCTACTCCATGCTCCTCAAAGCCCCCGACGCCACCTACTTCGGAGCCATCCCGCTAACGGATCCCGGCGGCGTCCTGAAGGATATCAAAATTATGGGGCTTCCTTTCTACCCCTTTACCCAGGCCAACGCCGACTTGGAAAGCACCCTCGTGGCGCTCTACGCATTGGGCGTGGCGATGAAGTACGGGGCACTGCCGGACCGGACCACCACCCTGGAGCTGGAAGTCCTCCGCTCCCGAAAAACCTTTGGTCGATCCGTCCCCATCATGACCGTCATCACCAACGCTGCGGCCGCCATAGCCAAGAGGCAATTGCAAACCGGGGACTTCGACGAAATGAACCTCGTCCAACCCGTCACCGAGTACACACAAGACCTCATCATCCGGGGAGTCCCGGCCAACGCATCCACCTTTCCCAAACTCCCCTCCAACACCTCCCTGGCCGACACCGCCAAAGGCATCGCAGGCCTCGAAGCCGCCGCCTTCATAGGAGGCGCGCAAGTCGCCCCCAGGATTGCCAACAACCGCAACGCCGCAATCGACCGCCTCCAGCCCAAGCTCGCCGACACCCTCTACCTTGGCGATGCAGACCTCTCCAAAAACTCCACCGCCGGCCTTTTCGACATTGCCCTGGCCATCAGCTCCCCTGCCCCGGTCACCCCGGAAAAAGTGGAGTTCCTGGGCACCCTCTCCCGTTTCCTTGTCGACAACCAAAGTACCAACGGTTCCTGGCGGGAAAAATTCCCCAAGCCCTTCTACCCCTCCTCCGTCCGGCAACAACTCGAAGCCCTCCCGGAGCACGTCCACCACATCAACCGAAACGTGCAAATCTTCGACTACTCCCAGGCCCACACCCCCAGGCGTGCCTATTTCCATCCCAACTACTATATTCACAAACCCGGCCTCCTCGCCACCGCCTACAGTCTCCTCGCCCTCAACCAGGCTCTTGAACACGCCCCGGAACCCCCGCCGGTGGTTGACAACGGGACACCCATGGAAGAACACGCCGCCCAGGCAGTCGCAGCGCCAGCAAACACCGCCCCGGAGCCAGCACCAACCCAGGCGCCTGCGTCCAGCTCACCGCCCGAACCGTAACTCGTTGCCAAAGGCAAGCAATTGTACAGCTTGGAGGGGTCCTGCATGACCTGCCACCAAGCGGACGGCCAAGGCAAGCCGGAGGCCAACCTTCCCCCAATCGCCGCACCCCATAGGCGCGGTGATTTGCAATCGCGGTAGGAAGCAAGGGAAAACCCTATCTGTCCCTAGTCAAAATGAAGCCTACGGACACATAACCGCGATTACAAATTTCCGCTCCGAACAATGGCTATTTCGACCGGTTCCCGCAACCCAGGATCCGGTCTTCCCAGACCAACTCGAAGGAGATCAGGCCTAAAGGGATCTCGCCTACGCCCGTGGCATTGACCGTGTAGGCGGAGCTTTGCAAGCCGATGAGGCGGCCTTCCTTGAGGATGGCGCCACCACTGGAGCCGATGCGGTAGTAGCCCTGGGCGAGGTATTGGGTGCCGCTGGAGGTTTTAGCCAGGCCGACCACTTCCAAAGGGTTGGCCAGGAAGAAGGGGTCGCCGGCTTTGTGAGGGAAGCTGAAGTGGCAAAGGTGGAGGGTCTCACCGAGGGAAAGTTTGGGTTTTTCCTTGGAGAAAAAGTCCACCTTTGGGAACGGGCCGGGGGACTGGACTTGGTAGAGGGCGAGGTCCCCTTTGTCGATGAAACGGGAGTCCCCTTGCATCTGGAGGTTCGCAGGGTAGTAATGCTCGAAAAAGGGTTCGTCCTCCCGGTCGGTGAAAACAGCCTTGTGGACATGGGCGACCCCTGGGGGCAACCCTTGGCCGGTGCCCCGGAAGCTAGCCCGGAACTTCCCGGTGAAGGAATTTTCACTCCCGATCCAGGCGACATGCCCCACGGAAAGAATCAGGCCGGAAGGCGAAATGACCACCCCCTGGGCACGGTTTGTCACGGCCTCCCCGGTCGCTTCCATGATCACGAAAGGCTTGGGCTCGGCTTCCACCAGTTTAGCCAGGGTTTGGAGGGTATCTTGGGTATGGCCCTGGTGTACCAGGAAGGCGAAAACCGTTAGGATAGACAGGAGGTCTGTTTTCATGGAACCGGTTCCTAGACGAAGCCTTTTCTGCTTCCCAGCAATTTCTGACCAGGGAATGCAATGCCCGACAACCCTGCCCCGAACATTTCAGCCTAGACTTCCCTGTCCGGGCTGGCCCATGATCGGCTCTGAATCCTAACCCTGAAAATACCATGTCCATCGCCAACCTCGACTCCATCCAAGCCTTTACTGCCTCCGCCTTTTCCGCCCCGGACAAGTTCACCCAATTCTGCGCCAACGGCGGGAACCCGTTGGGCGGGATCATCGGGGGGAAGCGGTTGGCTGGCTCAATGGACGCGACTTTCAAGACGCGGGATCCAGGGTCGCAGGAAGTATTGGCAACGGTCTCGGAAATGGGGGAAGCGGAAGTGGCCTTGGCCGTGGAAGAAGCCCAGAATGCCTCCATCGGGTGGCGGGCCATGCCGGTGGAGGGGAAGGTCGCGCTGGTTAACAAGTTGGTCGAACTTTGTGAACGGGACCGGGATGTCCTGCTGGCTTGCGAGATCCTGGACGGGGGGAAGGTATCGGAATTGGCGGAAGGCGATTTTACCCAGATCCGCGAGTGTGCGGAGTATTTCTGCAAAGTGGCGCAAAACTTGGCCATGGGGGACGGCCCGATCATGCAAGTCGGCGAAGACATGAAGGGCTACACCTACCGGGAGCCCTGGGGCGTGGTGGCCGGGATCATCCCTTGGAATTATCCGGTCGTGTTAACGGCCTGGTTCATGTTCCCGGCTTTACTGGCGGGGAATACAATTTTGATAAAACCAGCGGAAGACACTCCCCTTTCCGCCCTCTACATCGGCAAGCTGGCCGAGGAAGCCGGTTTCCCGCCAGGGGTCATCAATGTCCTTCCTGGACGCGGCGAAATCACGGGGCAATGTATCGCTGAACATCCTGGGGTCCGGTACATTTCGTTCACGGGTTCCCCGGGGATTGGCCAGCACATCCTCCGCACCTGCGACCGCCACGGCACCCGCATGAAGCGCGAAATGGGGGGCAATGGCGCTGCCATTGTCCTGGATGACGCCGACCCGGCAATGGTCGCCCGCTTGATCGGGAAACACACCAACCAGCACTTTGGGCAAACCTGCTGCACCATCCACCGCGTCTTTGTCGAAAAGAAGATCGCCGACACCTTTATCGACGCCCAGAAGGCATTTATGGAAAAGTTGAAGATCGGTTACCAAGCCGACGAAGGCACGCAGCTTGGGGCAGTGGTCAACCCGACCCAACGCCGCCGCATCCTCCAAGCCCAAGCCGAAACCGTTGCCCGTGGTGGCCAACCCCTGCTCGCCGGAGGCACGGCCAAAGTCGAAGGGAAGGACGGGTATTACCTCAAGCCCGCCCTTTTCCGGACAGAACCTGGGATCGACTGCAACCCCCTGGAAGTGTTCCACACCTTCGCCACAATCTGCCCGGTCAACTCAGCCGAAGAAGCCCTTCTGCTGGCCAACAGCTCCCCCTACGGCCTCGGTGCCAGCGTCTGGACCCCCGACATCGGCCGCGGCATCGCCCTGGCCAAACAATTCCGCGACGGCACTTGCCAGGTCAATTGCCACAACTCCATCGCCTACGGCCTCCCCTACGGCGGCCAAGGCATCTCCGGAGGCCCCGGTGGCGGCGTCAACTGCGAGGAAACGTTCCTAGATTATACTCAGGTCAAGGCGGTCTACGTGGCGGATTATCCGGGATGAAATTGAAGGGACGTCGACATAGTCTGCTTTCTTGCGGCCATAATTACAAAGACCAAGATTAACCGGATGTCAGAAATAATTTTCGAGGTCACTGAGGACTAGATCGACGGTGGAACCACTTGTAAGGCACAAGAAACGAAATAAAACTGAGACAAAACTCTGGCTCGGCCGGGCAATGTTGGTTACTTCACTGTCTGCCTTGATCCTACTCGGTTTGGATCGCATTGGTGTAGGGTCAAACTTAGGCCTCCCGTTCGGATACTATGGAAAATTCAACAGAGTCCTCGCTCGCGTGGGGGCCAATCCTAAGTATGAAGTCATTCGGACGACCCTGCATCGGGATACTGAGCTCGAAGACTTCTATATCACAGCCAGAACAGAGGACGATCGCGAGGTACACCTGCGATTTGAGGAAGCGCACATGCGTCCGTTCAAAGATCTTCTTCTAGAGCTAGAGAACATGGGCATGTGATAGGCGCAGAGTATTTTCAGACAGCTTCTGTCCTGAACAGACATGAATATGATGCTCAAAATCCCGGTTCCGATCCTTACATTTTTTCTAGCGGTTGCCGGATGCACAAGTGCTCAACAGAATGTCAATGGGACTTCCTTGTAGGCTCCAATACTGGTTCAACTCGGTCAAGAGGGCACCCCACTAGGGCCAATCCGGATTCGTTCAGGTAACCGTGCGGCTACATTGTTCCCTGGGAGAAATCCCTCAGGGAAGGTAGCACCCCAGATCCCGCAGGGCGATGACTTTGCAACCTTCGTCCTTGAGGTGTCGCATATACTTGCGGAATTTTTCCTCGGTGGTGGAAACCCAGGGATGGGGATGGTCGGGGATTCCATGGAAGGTCATGACGGCGACTTTGCCGTCCTTGGCCTTGGCGACGGCTTCCTCGAATTGCTGGGGGGTGCTACCGGGTTTGCCGTCGAAGGCTTGGGGCAGGAGCAGGGGATTGTCCGCCGAGGGGTCGAAAGCCTGGGCTCCCCCGGCACGGGCGAATTTATAACCCCGCTCCTTGAGGACATCAACTGCCACCTCGCTGGTCTGGTAGGCCGGGTAGCAGAAACTGACTGGCTTAGGGATGCCGTGTTCCTGGCATTGCTTTTCGATGTAGGCGAAATCGGCGTTTAAATCGGCGGCGTCCCGCCCCCTGACGACTTTGTGGGCTTGGGTGTGGTTCCCAATTTCAAAACCGGCGTCGTGAAGACCCTTGATTTGCTCCCAGGTCATGTAGGAATTTTTGTCCTTTTTAAACTCAAAGCCTTCGGTGATGAAGAACGTACCGCCGAATCCGAATTCCTTTAGAATCGGTGCGACGGTGACGGCGTGGGAAATGGCCGAATCATCAAAAGTAAGGACGACCAATTTGTCGGGCACTTTTGCAAAGGAAGAAAGCGTCAGGGAGGCAAAGGCCAGGAGGCTGGGGAGGTTTTGTCGGAAGGTCATGGAACCAAAGGAAAACTTTCATCCTTGAACATGCAATTTCCAATCCATTGGGTGGGCGGCATGAAATCCCTTCCCTGCCTCCTCGCCACCAGTACCCTCTTCGCCATGACCGCCCATGCGGAAAACCTCCACCTAAACCTCCGTTCCGTTTCCAAGGAAACCGGGAAAACCGAATCCCAAAAAGTCTCCTGGGACGCAAAAAAGACCGCCCTCATCATTTGCGATATGTGGGACGACCATTGGTGCAAGTCCGCCGCGAACCGGGTCGTGGAAATGGCACTGACCTTGAACAAGACCGTCCAGGCCGCTCGGGAGAAAGGCATCTTCATTATCCATGCCCCGAGCAGCGTGACCAGTTACTACGACGGCACCCCGCAACGCGAACTCGCCAAATCTGCCCCCTTTTCAAAGGCTCCTGTCGAGTTGGCGACTGCAGAGCGTTGGGGCACGGCCTGGTGCTGGACAAACCCGAAGTACGAAGGCGTCCTCCCCATCGACGACTCGGACATGGGTTGTAGTTGCCAAGGGCAAAAGTGCGAAATCCGTTCTGCCTGGAGCAAACAAATCTGCGGGATCGACCTCAAGGAAGGGGACGCCCTGACTGACAACGGCCAGGAAACTTACAACCTCCTGGCCGAACGCGGGGTAGACAATGTCATCCTTTGCGGCGTCCACCTGAACATGTGCGTCCTTGGCCGCCCCTTCGCCATCCGACAGCAAGTCATGCTCGGCAAAAAGGTCGCCCTCATCCGCGACCTCACAGACACCATGTACAACCCGGAGCGCCCCCCCGGTGTCGACCATTTTACCGGCACGGACCTGGTCATCGGCCACGTGGAAAAATACTGGTGCCCCACCTTCACCAGCGACCAGATCCGGGGCGGCAAGCCCTTCAAGTTCGCGGCGGACAAGAGGTAGGCAGCTACCGGAGGAGCGGTTACCGCCCTCAAATACGGCGGTTATCCAACCGCAGCGCCAGGATCGCAGGGTGGAGCCTTGGGCTTCGACAAAGGGATCCGTCACGCCCGCATGGTAGTAGGAGGCAAGGCAGTTGTCGGCGATCCATTCCCAGACGTTGCCGCCGAGGTTATAGATGCCGAAAGGATTGGCCGTTCCGCTGACGGTGGCGGGAACGTGGGCAGTGGCAACTTCCAGGCCGGCTTGGTTCCAGTTGGCATCGGTGAGGTCCTGCCTGTCATGCACAGCGTAAGTGAAGTTTTGCCACCCTTTGGCGGAGTATTCCCACTGGGCTTCCGTGTGGACGGAAATGCCATAGTAGCCCGCAAAAGCCCATATGCCCCAAGAGAGGTTTCCAGATCGGATTCGGGAGAATTCGGATAGAAAACCAGCATTCGGGGACTTTTCAGCACCACCATTTAGAGTGAGGAGGGGGTTGTCGCATCCTGCGATAAAATCAACATGCCCATTGGCCTTTAGGTTCCTTCTTCCAGACTAAAAATAAGGCGCGCATCCTACCCCAAGGATGCGCGCCACTTCGATCATGAAGAATTGTGCGAAACCTACCCCAGAATTTCGCACAAGTGCCAAGGGACTTTATTTTTGGAGTGAGTTCAAGTGGAATTTTTTTCTATTGAGGAATTTTATGCAATAAATTAGCCTCGCTTTTTCTAGAACTACATTGGTATGCTTCAATGCCGGTTAATGAAGAGGATGTCAGGATCTTCGAGGACGGCGCTGAGGTTGTGCAGGACAAGGTCGCCCATGGTGTGGCAGTATTTGAACCCGGCGTGCTGGTGGTACTCCATGAGTTCGTCCCGCAGGTTGTAGATTTTCTCTTCGGTGGAGAGGGTATCCCTCCTCATGGCGCCGAACAGGGACTTGAGGTGGTGCCGGGAGGAGTAAAAGCGCCTGCGGATGAGGGTGCGTTCCTCAATTTGGTACTGGCTCATGGAGGTCTGGTTGAGGGAGGACAGGCACATCTCGACGATGGGGTTGTTGTCCTTAAAATACTGGGGTAGGTAGAAGGTGCGGCGGTCTTCGTAGGATTGTTGGTCGAAGTCGATGGCACGCACGCGATATTGCATTTCCTCGAAGTCCGGGGTCATGACGACGACGTAGTTGTAGGAGCGCATGTCGCCGAGTAGGCGGGCGAAGCAGCGTTCGTTGAACTTTACAAATTCCTTGGCGAGCCGGACCCGGTTGAGGCCAGGATGCTCAGTGTAGCGGCGGATGTACTCATCCCCTGGGATGCCGGCGATGTGCTCCTCGACCAGGGTGCCAGGGTTAACGAGGTAAGTCATGGCGTTGGGGGAGAGAAGGTGTTCCAGGGCGAGCCCATAGATCCGGGAGGCGTCGGGGCGCTTGATGTAGTAGTTGTCGTAGTTGTCGTTGAACTGGTTCTTGATCCGGATACGGAAGGGGCAGGAGTTGCCAAACTGGCAAAAGTCGATCCGCTCCACTTTGAGGTGCTTTTGGACGGATGGGTCCTTGCCTCCGGTCTTCAGAAGTATGTAGGTCCGGGTGAGGGCTTCGTTTAGTTCTTCCTGGGTGCTGGAGTGGTAGATGGGGCACTCCCAATGGGTGTCGTGGTTTTTGGCATCCTGGAGCGGGAAAGCGCTGTCATACTGCATGAGCATGTCGTAGTGGATCGGCAGGGCGAGTTGCCGGGAATTGTCCTGGAGGTATTCGCGCAGGCATTTCCCTACCGGGTAGAATTCCTTGCGCTTTAGTTGGATGGACATGCTCGAGTGAGGGCGGGAGTTGGATCGCCGCTTCTATAAGTCGGCACAAAACCCAGGAAGTAAAAGCTTTTGAACACTTTTCGGAAAACATCTGTCCGAGCCTTCGAATTTGTGAAAACAAGCTTGCCGGAAGGAAGTTATTCACATTTATTAACACCCGGTTAGGAAACCCCCATGGGCAAATATGGGGACCAGGCCGATGAGAGACAGAGAGAGCAGGAATGAAGTGAGGAAAGGATCAGAGCGTTGTCAGGATATACGGTATTGATCGGCTTCACCGCGTTGATGATTGCGGGGTGCGCCGGGTTTTTTAGTGTCATCGGGATCGGGGACCTTTTTGAAGGGAACGCCCCTTGGATCAAGTGGGCGGTAATCCTTATGGCTTCGAGCCTGGAGGTGGGCAAGCTGGTTGCGGCATCCTTTCTATACCGTTATTGGAAAACGGCGAGTGCGGGGCTCCGTGCTTATTTGTTTGTAGCGGTGTTCATCCTCATGGGTATCACGTCTTTCGGGATTTACGGTTTCCTCTCGAAGGCCTTCCGGGACAACGACATGAAGGTCGACAACCTCCGCAACACCCTGGCCGTACCCGAAGGAGAGATCGCTTTGTTGGATCAGCAGGCCCTGACCCAAAAGAACGAAATTACCTCCCACCAACGCAAAATCCTCGAACACCAAGGGAAGATCGCAGGCCACAAAGATAAAATCCTTTCCCTGGAGAGCCGCATGACGGAGCGGGAACAACGCATTGCCGAACTGGAGGAGCAAGTGGAATCCCTTAGGCAAAGTACTCCCCGGGCAGTCCCGGCCAACGAAGAGCAGATCGCGCTGGAGAGGAAGAGGTTGGAAAACTTGATCGCTTCGATCCGCACTCAAATTGACGACCGTGAAGATGCGAAGCTCCAACTGATCGCCGCTTCCAATGATGAAATTGCCGGATACCAAAAGCAGGCGCTCCTCATGAACGAGAGGTTGGTAGAGATGGACAACGCCGTAAAGATCCTCACGGACAAAGGGCCGGGGGGCTTCCTCAAGAACGATTATGTGCGCCGGGGCGAGGAACTGCGCCTCCAGCAAAAGCCGGAGCGGGACGCCCTTCGGGAACAAGTCACCAAGCTCAACGACAACATCAAACTCTCCCGCGAACGCCTCCAGGAAAACCTTACCCGGATCGACAAACGCATCGCGGAACTGGAGGGCGACATCGCCACCCATAACGTGGCCATCGGCGCGCTCACCGACAAAGCCAGGGTCCTAGACGACGAAGCCCAGGCCGACCACCAAGCACGGATCCAGCTAGTGCTGGAGCAAATAACCTCCGTGGAGACGGAAATCCGTGGATACAAAGGGGAGACGGAAAACCACAACGCCGCCATACGCCAGGAAGAGGACAACATCCTACAGGCCGAATACACGATCAGGGATGCCCAGACGGCCATTTTGAAATCCGAGACGGACAAGCGGCCCCACGAAGCATCCATCCAGGGCATTTTTTCCGAGATCGACAATACCGAGATCGGAGCCTTCAAATTCATCGCCCGCTCCTTCTTCGAAGAAAAGATCGAGGCCGCTCGTGAATCTGGCGACCGAACCGAAGTCTGGATCGCAGAAAAGAAGGCCATGGACAGCGTGGTCAAGTGGTTCATTCTCGTGATCGTTCTGGTCTTTGACCCACTGGCGGTCACCCTGGTTGTCGCCTTCAACGTCGCCCTTCTCAAGGACGGCATCGACAAAAAAGATTTCTGGAAAACCCTCCTCCCCCGCCCGGTCTTGGCAGCCGGTGCAGCCATATGCGTCCTCGCAGTGGTGCACTACTACCAGAACGGGCAGCCCTATGCCCCGGCACCAACCCTTGAAGGCGCCACTTCGAATCCCCAGGAACCCCAGGAAACCCCAGGCCCCCTCCAGAAATTCACCCAGGCCCTCGTCCCCGCCAAACCCCTAGACCCCAAAGCACCGACCCCTAAATCCACGCTGCCCCTCTACAAACGCATCCCGCAGGACGCTGTGTTCGTGGTCAGTTTCGGCGGTTTCAATCCGGTCTTGGAAAATGAAACCTTCACCGACCTCCTCGGACACGGCCTCTCCACCACATTCGCCCCGAACCTCGCCAGCGAATGGAAGGCCATCTGCCAAGCCCCGGCGGATTACGGGCTCGCCTTGGACAAGCCTGTCCACTTCTACTCGAAGTTCCCCCCTAACCAAACGCCCCGTACCCCGGCGCCGGTTGCGACCTATCCCGCATCCGGCCTGCTTTTCACTGTCGAACATCCCGGCACCCTCGAACTCAAGCTCGCCGAAACCCTCCTGGGCAGCATCGGCGGCCGCTGGCGGGTAGAAATCGAGAACGGCTTCAAAGCCTTCTACCACCGCGACCGGCGCCTTGCCATCGGGTTCCAAGAATCCACCTTCGCCCTCTTCGAGGATCCCCTGGGGCAATTGGGGGACGCCGGCTTGAGGGACGAAATCAAGAACCTCTTCACTGCGAAATCGAATACCCTGGCCGCCAGCTCCTCCTTTGCCCGTCACATAAAGGATCAGCCCCAACTGGGCGTCTGGTTCGACGGCACGGCCTTCTTCCGGGAAATGAACCGGGACCTCTCCGGCTCCCCGCTTTACGGCCGCCTTCGCAACTTCCTGGATTTTGAAAGCGACTACACCTTCACCTTTGAAAACGGACACACTCGCCTCGACGCCAACTACTACTACCGTGAAAACCGCCTGGCCGATGCCGGGATCCTCTCCCTGCGCTCCGCCCTCCAGGACATCCGACCAGGGGATGCAGCCACCGCCCAGGACCAACTCATGCTCCTCTGCGTGGAGAAACTCGATTTCTCCAGCCTCAGCCGCATCCTTGCGCAATCCGAACCAGCCCAAAACGCCTTCCTAAAGCTCCTGGGCTTCGAGGACGCCACCGAAGACATTGCATTCGCCCAGCACATCGAAAGCCCAACTGAAGGCCGGCTCACCCTCACCCTTGGCCTGAAGGACAAAGACAGCCCCAGCCTGGACACCCTGGCCCAACTCCTCGGCAAAACCTTCCTAACCCGCGTCAGCGGTATTGGCAAAGAGACCCCGGCAACCACCGCCCAAGCCGAATGAGCATGAAACCCGCTAAGACCATATCCGCCCTCATCACCCTCCCAACCCTATGGGCCGGATGCACTTCGCCCAGGACGCAGACTTCGGACAACCTTCCCTCCAAAATTGCCAATGACCCAGAAGTCGCCACCATCCAAGTCAACATCCATGCCCATCCCGTGGGCGGTATTGGCTTGGAAGGCATGGCCGGCATCCCCACCGAAGGCAAATCCCCGGTAACCCCGTCTGAGCCCTACCAAGCCCCGGACCTTGATTGGGAAAACCTCTGGGACGAACCAACGGACAAACCCGCCCTGCCGACGGAGACACCGGAAAACTTACAAACCCTCCCCGGCCCAAATGGAGAAACAGGAGTCCGCAAAGCCATAGCCATGGATGAACCTCTCCCCAAAGGCGCCGAACCTGCCCCCCAGGTGCAGCCGGAAACGGATCTCAATCCAAAAGAGCCCGGAGGAAACCACCCAAGGCTCCTCACTTCGCTGCCCCCTACAAGGGCCAGCCTACCGCAGAGCGATTACGGCGAAGCCACCGCCATCCCTGTCTTTACCCAAACCAGCCCAGGTACCCCCAATCTCCCCAGCTTGCTTTCCTGGCTAGACCAAAGGGACATTCCCCACCCATCCAACTTCCAGGAGGCCAGGGAGGCGGTAGTCTGGCTCAGGCAAGAACTCGCTGCCAATCCGGACACTTTTGCTAACAACCCCCTACAACGGGACGCCCTGGAATCCTGGCTCAACGGGCTCCAATACCAACCATCGGCCCGAGGGCCAAGCCAGCCCAACGCCACAGCCAACCTCCCCTGGAATTTCCAGGCAACCGATACCAAAGGGACAGAAAATGGCCAACAACCCGTCCTCCTCAGCAAAGCCGCACTCTGGCTCCAACAAGCCTCCGACCACCCCCTACCAAATGACGGGAACGCAGGACAGGATCCAAAAGGGAACAGGCCCTTCCAGCTACCTGAGGTAACACAAACTGCCGCGATATCCGTTTCCCCGCGCTTGAAAGCCACCGGGCTTGACTATGCAGCCGCCCTCCAATGGATCCAACAAGCCTCCCAAGATCCCCAACCCGGGCAATCAATCCTGCCAGGCCAACCTATCCCGGCCTACAAACATTCCGAAGCCCTCCGCTGGATCCAAGCGCCATCTGGCAAACGGACGATCCCCCTGCATGCAGCCATCGTCCCGCCAGGTACTGCAAATCCGTAACTTGACGCCTTCGACCCAAGGAGAGAGAGGATAAACCTCAGGAATTTTGGTATTTCGTCATTCGTGGTCTATACACCCTCCATGGACCGCAACGAACGCTGGCTTACCCTCATCCCCGGTTTTTCCCAGGACTATTTTTCCCTTCGGAACCAGCCCCAAGTCCAACCGGAACCCAAAGCGGAATACTCCCCTGCCAACGCCCTCCTGCTCGCCGAACTTTCACGCTGGGTTTACAATGCCGACAAAGAGGACATCCGAACCCATCCTGCCGAAATCCCCCACCACAACCCCTACCTCCACATCGCCAAGCTGGAGGAAGTCCAACTCTTTGCACTCGACTCCGCACAGGCCAGCATCGTCCGCACCTTGGACAAATCCTGCCACATCCTCGTCTTTCGTGGAACCAGCAAAATGCAAGACTGGATGGCCAACCTCAGCGCGTCGGCAAAAAGGTGGGGTACACAGGGGATGGTTCACCAAGGCTTCATGGAGTCCTTCACCCCATTATGGGAACAGCTCGAACCCGTCCTCAAAAAAATCGACACCCCCATCCTCTACACCGGCCACAGCCTCGGGGCGGCCCATGCCACCCTGGCCGCGTCCCTCCTCCCGCCCACAGTCCTCTACACTTACGGATCCCCCAGGGTGGGCGACGAGGAATTCGCCTCCAGACTCAAAGACGTCCAAGCCTTCAGGATCGTCAACGGCCAGGACATCGTTCCCGCACTCCCGGTAGCCGGAAAACCTCTCCACTACGTCCATGTCGGCCAACTAGTCCACTTCGGCCGTTCACTCCGGTGGAAACTCTACCGCCTAATGATCAACATCCGCTACGCCTTCCGAAAGAAGAAATTCGTCACCGAAATTTTTCCAAAGCTTGAAAACCCCTTCTCCCCTCCCCCCTTCCTCCTGGATCACGCCCCCTACTTCTATGTCCGCCGCTTGATCCACAAATACCGGCACACCAAGGACGACGGGAAAGAAGACGTCTTCGACCCCGAAGGATGAGCCGGAAACCACCCCGGCCCCATTCCAAAGCCATCCCCAAAAGATTCGACTTTTCCCTTGCCAAACCCCCCCGGCCCCCCATTGTCCGCCCTTCCCTTTATTGGAAAGAGTCGGGCCGTGGCGCAGTCTGGTAGCGTACTAGTCTGGGGGACTAGGGGTCGTGAGTTCAAATCTCACCGGCCCGACCA
>JAYPDO010000011.1:48222-50314 GCA_038125285.1 Opitutia bacterium | reverse complement strand
ATGGACACGGATTGGGAACCGCAGATTACGCAGATGGGCGCAGATTTCTTCCTATGTCCTACTGGGAAATAACCCGTCCTCTCCTTCTCTGCGAAAAACTGCGTAATCTGCGGTTCAAAATGAAAAAGACTAAAACGGGGTTCTGTTCAGTGGTTGTTCAGTCTGCTTGGATGACTAAGGCCGCTTGTTCCTTGTTGGCCTTGGCTTCGGGCTTGAGGGGGAGGATTTTGGACATGACCATGAGCTGGACGAGGCCGAGGACGGCGATGGCGGTGAGGAGGACGCTCCAGGTCTTGAGGGTTTCTTTTTCGGTGAAGCCGCTGAGTTTCTGGACGACCCAGAAGCCGGAGTCGTTCATCCAGGAGAGGGTGATGGAGCCGAAGCCGATGGCGAGGAAGACGTAAAGGGGGTGGTACTCCAATATGCTGCCGTCCCCGATGACGGCGGACATGAGGCCGACCCCTGTGATCATAGCGACGGTGGCGGAGCCTTGGGCGATGCGGACGACGGCAGTGGCGCACCAGGCCAGGAGGATGTAGGAGATGTTGAATTGGTTGGCCAGGGCTTCGATGGTCTCTCCAACCCCGGCGAGGCGAATCATGCCGCCGAAGGCACCTCCGGCCCCGGTGATGAGGATGATGACCCCGGCAGTCATCAGCGGGGCTTCCATCTTGTCGTGGAGGGTGCGGGTGAGGTTGCCTTTGAGGGAGGGGTCTTCCTTGAGCATGTGCTGGGCGAATGTCCAGACGGCGGCGGCGGCGGCGATGAACATGGCCACGTTAGGCTGGCCGATGAATTGGAGGTAGTGGAAGAAGGTCTTGTAGCCTTCGGTCAGGAAGAAACTCCCTTCCGTAGCGCCTTTGGCCATCAGGCTGAGGATGGAGACCAGGGAGATGACCACAACGGGGAAGGCGACCGGGATGGAGGAGACGAACAGGCCGGGAAGTTCCTCGTCCTTCTTTGCCACGATGGATTCCAGTTCCTTATGGGATTCCCCTGCGGCGTCCCTCATGGGGATGTTGTACTTTTTGTCAAAGAACTTGGCCATGGAGAGGACGAGCCAGGCCGGAAGAATACTGGAGACGAGGCCGGCCATCATGGCGACACCGAGGTCGATCTTCAGGCCGTCGGCGATCATCAGGGGCCCGGGTGTCGGGGGAACCATGGAGTGGGTAATTGCCCCGGCTCCGGCCATGGCGATGACGTATAGGGTGTAGTGCTTTCCTGTCCGTAGGCTCAGCGCGCGGGCGAGGGGGATGAGGAGGAAGAACACGGTGTCGAAAAACACGGGGATGGAGAGCAGGAACCCGCTAGAGAGTAAGACCAGCCCCGCCCGTTCTTCCCCGAAGGCTTTTAACAAGGCCCGGACAATGCGGTCCGCCGCGCCGCTGCCCATCATGCAAGTCCCGATGATGGCGGCCAGGGCGACGACAAGCCCGATGCCCCCTGCAGTGTCCCCGAAGCCCATGAGGGACCAGGTGACGGATTGTACAAGTGGGTTGTCCGCCATCACTTGGTCTTCCAGGGTGATACGGCTATGGAACTGGCCTTTGTTCAACTGGGTGTCCTTGGGTAAGTCGCCTGTGAGGATGCCGGTCAGGATGGCGGCAAGGATTAGGGCAAGGAAGGGATGTACCCGGAATTTGACGATCGCGGTGACGATGAAGACCACGCCGATCGCCAGGATGCCCAACGGCCAGTAAGAGACGGTTTCGGTTGCGGTTGGGGCGGCTTGGGCTAGTAATAACATCGGGCGGGCAGGTTTGGGTTAAGCTGGATTCAATGGGAGCGAATTCAACCCGGTGTACTTCCATTTGCAAAAGGAAAATTCTATGCTCCTGCTTTGTACGAAGAAACTTTGCCGCCCTTTTACACTTACAGCTTTGCCAGACTAATCTGCAGTGTGTTGCAGAATATTCGGTCATGACGGTTGCGCCCAGGGTGTATGCAAGTATTTTGAGGAACCACCTTTCCAAGAGGCGCCAAATGGCTTTTGTCGCCGGATCGTGACAGGTCGGGAAAACCACGAGTTGCCGGGAGCTTGCAGATGTTTATTTGGACTGGGATAACCAGGATCACCGGGAGACTATCC
>JAYPDO010000011.1:39504-48212 GCA_038125285.1 Opitutia bacterium | reverse complement strand
TTCTGCAGTTGCGGGTTATGCCGGATTCGGGGCTTTTGGTCTGGAACCGCCTGTGCTTTGTTTCGACGAGTTGCACAAACACAGTAGATGGGAGGAGTTCCTCAAAGGCTTTTTTGATGTCTATTCCGGGCAATGCCGGATGGTCGTCACCGGATCCTCCAGGCTGGATGCCCCCACGCCTTCCAAGTTGTGTTAGAGTCTGGTTTTGTGGACGCCGATTGTTTTCAAAGGCATGACCCTGTCCAGGTTCCTGCCATGACCTTTTTGTCGCAGTTGGTATAGGTCTGTAGGTTTAGGCTCCTGGCTTGAGGATGACTTTGAACAGGTCTTCGCCGCCGTGGAGGCGGTGGAACCAGTCGTTGCCTTCGGAGAGTTCGGCGACTTTGCTCATCAGGGGCTTCACCTTGATGGAACCATCGGCCACGGCTTGGACGGCGTCGCCGTATTCCCCCGCCGAGGCGCAGCTGCCATAGAGGGTGATCTCGCGGGTGACGATGGATTGGAGGGAGAATTGGGATAGCTTTTCGATGTTGCCGACGCAGCCTACGGAGCCGCCATTGCGGATGGAGTCGATGGCGACCCCGAGGGTCTTCCCCATGCCGACGACTTCCATGGCTAAGTCCGCGCCTTTGCCGCCGGTGAGGTTTTTGATTTCGGCCGGGATGTCGCCTTGATTGGCATGCAGGGCATGGGTGGCGCCGAGTTCGAGGGCGAGGTCGAGCCGGGATTGGACGAGATCGACGGCGATGACTTGCCCGCAACCTGCCCGTTTTAAGGCTTGGACGACGAGCAGGCCGATGAGTCCCGCACCGATGACTACGGCGGTGTCACCTTGCTGTATCGGGACTCGGTTGACAGCGTGCATGGCCACGGAGATCGGTTCCGCGAAGGCGGCTTCCTCAAAGCTGATGCCTTCCGGGATTTTGTAAAGGATGTGGGATGGCACGGAAACATACTCCGCAAACGCCCCGTGGCGGCGGTAATCCCCGCAGGAGACGCCAAGGACCTGGCGGCTTTCGCAGAGGTTGGTCTGGCCGGCTTTGCAGTTGGGGCATTCCCCGCAGTAGACCATGGAGTCGAAGGTGACGCGGTCGCCTTCCGCCCAGCCATTCACCTCCGCGCCCAGCTTGGCAATCACCCCGGAGGCTTCGTGCCCCATGATGACAGGCGGGATCCTGCGACCGCTTGATCCGTCCATCCCGTGGACATCGCTCCCGCAAATCCCGCAGGCCTGGACGCGGATGAGGACATCTTTCGGGCCGGTTTCGGGTTCCGGGGCGTCGCCATATTCAAAGTGGTTGTATTCAGTGAGGGTGAGGGCTTTCATTTTTTTGGAAATTTGTGGAGGTCTTCCGGGGCGGCATGGCAAACGAGGGCTTGGCCGACGGGAAAATCCCCAGTTTGGACACGGAGGGCGAGGGTGCCTTGTTTGGCCTGGAAATAAACCAATTGGGAGTCCCCAGTGTGTTCGGCCATATCAACTGTGCCTTCCATCTCCAGGCAAGCATTTTCAGGAGCCTTCCCCAGCCTGAGTTTTTCCGGCCTCACGCCCCAGGTAGTCCCGTCCGCATCTTCCCACAAGTTCATCGGCGGGTTTCCCAAGAAGCCCGCGACAAAGGGGTTGGCAGGGTGGTGGTAAACCTCATTGGGGGTGCCGGTTTGCTGGATCACCCCCATGTCCATCAGGCAAATTCGGTCGCCCAGGGTCATGGCTTCCGCCTGGTCATGGGTCACGTACACCATCGTGATCCCCAGCTTTTTCTGCAATATGGCCAACTCACGGCGCAAATTCAGGCGCATCTTGGCGTCGAGGTTGCTCAGGGGTTCGTCCAGGAGGAATACATCCGGTTGCCTGACCAATGCCCGCCCGAGCGCCACCCTTTGGCGTTGGCCGCCGGAGAGTTCCCCTGGCTTTCGACCCAACAAATCCTCCAGCCCCAGCATTGCCGCCGCTTCCTCAACCCGTCCCGCGACCTCCGCCTTCCCCATTTTACGAATTTTCAACCCGAAAGCCATGTTCCCGAATACAGACATGTGGGGGAAAAGCGCGTAGTTTTGGAAGACCATCCCGACGTTGCGGTCTTCTGGCGGGATCCCAGCCATCGGTTTCCCCCCGATTTCCAAGTTTCCCCCTGTCAATCCTTCCAGCCCCGCGATCATCCGCAGGGTCGTGGTCTTCCCGCATCCCGACGGCCCGACAAACACCACCAGTTCCCCGTCCTCAATTTCCAGGTCGAACCCTTTCACGGCCTCCACCCCGCCGGGGTAGGTTTTGTTTACATTTTCCAGGAGAACCTTTGCCATTTGTCCTTTAACAGTTTTTTAGTCATTTACAACCATGCAAGGCTTATTCGGATTTCTGCGCTTTTCCTGCTTTCCAATTGGTGCGTCAGTGGCCTTGTTTGTCCAGGCTTGCAAGGAACCCCCACTGCCCGCAGGCGATAGTCCGGCCCAATCGCTGGACAGCCAAGTCCAGGCAAGCGTAGAAGAGCTCCCTCCCCTTAACCAGCACCAAAAGGACGCCTGCAAGCTCTGCCACAGTAACCGTGAGATGCAGCGCGGGCCTGTCCTGGACGGGATGGAGGGGTGGTATGTCCTGGCACAATTGGAAAAATTCAAGTCCGGCCAGCGGGGCAAAGATCCCTCCAACCGTGCCGAGTTCCTGATGGCTTCTGCATTGAAAGACATAGAGGGGGAGTTGGCCTTGCGCCAATATGCTGACTACATTGCCGGGCTTCCGCCCCAACATTCCCTGACCACAGTGAAAGGGGACAAGGGACGCGGTGAGACCCTTTACGCCCAGTGCGCAAATTGCCACGGCGCCGATGCCAGGGGGAAGCCGGAAATGAAAGCCCCCGGACTTCTTGTGCAGGAAGATTGGTTCCTCCTCGACCAGCTCCGGAAGTACAAGCTTGGGCTCCGGGGCGCACATCCCAAAGATGCTTTCGGGGTTCTTATGGCCGCCTCCGTGAAATCTTGGCCAGACAAGGATCTGAAGGACATTGTTGCCTACTTGGACAGTCTTGGGAAACCGATTCCCTAAAACGATTAGCGTGTCATTTCCGTGAACGGGTTAATATCGAGAAATGGGAACTTTGCCCTTCGAAAAGAGAACGGCTCTAGCCTGAAATTCTCTCAGAATTCCTTCTACGAATTGCTGAACGTCTACTTGCCAGCGTTATGCCTATTTTATTCTTGAGCAGGGTGTACTCACCCATCTCCTTCGTCTTCCAGAGCACCCGCCTTGGCAGAAACTCGTTCTCTTCGCTTCGCGACGAAATTCTGCTAGAATTGCGGGCTAGCGTTCGAAGGGGAAAACAATTTGATTTAAGCTACATGGGATGATCCACTTGTGAGTCTGTAAGTCCAAGATTCTGATGCCCACTAACGCTACTTCGCCACCTTCGGCACCCCTCTCTTCCTGGGCCTGGACTCCAGCATTCATAAGTGGGCAATAAGACGTGTCGTCGTACGGTTGGTTTTCCGTTGACTATAGATGCGGTTAGACCGCCTCCCCTTGGATAGCCTATCCGTACCACTCTTTGTAGTCCCGGATTACTTCCGAGAAACCCTTGTCCGCGGTGAAACCTTGGCCGAGTTCAGGTGAGACATCAATCGAGGACGGCCAAGTAGAGACGATCGCCTCGATGGCCGGATCAGTTTTCCATTCGATGAGGGAAGGATCCCCCCCCTCCTGTGCCATCGCCTCCACCATGTCTTGGACAGTCAGGGTGATGCCCGGTGAATTAAAGGCTCGGTAAACCGGCAATTTGCCATCCCTTGCCAGTTCGTGCGCCTTGAGGAAATTAGAAACCACACTTTTGACGGATCCCAGCCAAAGTTTCGTATCAGGACTAACTGGGCATACTGCCCTACGCCCGTGGTGAGGCTCCCGGATGATGGAACTGGCAAAGGAACTCGCTGCCAAGTTCGGCTTCCCAGGCCGCACCACAACTGTCGGCAGGCGGCAGGACACCCCTCGGATGAACCCCTTCCTAGCAAAATCGTTGACCAGGAGTTCGCAGCAGGCTTTTTGGACTCCGTAGGAAGACTCCGGCCTTGCCGCTGCATCGGAAGGCAAACTTCCACCCTTGCTCCCGAAAATGGCGCAGGAACTTGCGAAGGTAAACACAGGCACGCCGGGCATTGCCCGGGCAGCTTCCAGTAAGTGGATTGTTCCCTCCAAGTTCACATTCATCCCCAGATTGAAGTCAGCCTCCGCGCCTGAGCTGACCACTGCGCCGAAGTGGAAAATGTCAGTCACATCAGCATCTAGAATCCTTTCTATGTCCTCTTGGTTAGAGATATCCGCAACTACGGTTTTAACGCCTTCCGGAGGGTCTTGTGCCGCAACAATATCAGCAAGGACGATTTCGTCCGCCCAATCGATGGCTTGCGCCAACCGTTTCCCTAAAAATCCAGCGCCGCCGGTGATGAGTACTTTCCGCATGATTTTACCTTTTCTTAACGGATTGGTTTAACATCACATTCCCACTTGGATAATAAGTCTTTCAATCCCTTGAGGATTTCGGTTTTGGATGCGGCCAAATCCTCCTTTTCCCCAATGTCCTTGGATAGATCGTAAACCCACTCTTCTATCTTTCCATTATCCTGCTTCCGAACATATTTCATATCCCCGCTCCGTACTGCCGACCATACCCGTTCGCCGCGTTTCCCTCTCCAGAACAAGTTCCTATGAAAATCACGCTTTCCAGAGACTACATGGTCGATGATGTCCATGCCGTCCAAATCAAGGAAAGAAGTGTCCGCCCCTGCTACCCCAAGGAAGGAGTAGGTGAGGTCGAAAGTTACGCAAGTTTGGTTGCAGGTTTTTCCGGGTGTTATCCTACCTGGCCAACGGATTACCATGGGCACGCGGATGCCGCCCTCCAGCGTAGTGCTCTTTGCCCCATTAAGCGGCCCCATGTTAGCGATTTTTCCGTAGCCGCCATTGTCTGAGACGAAGACTACAATTGTGTCCCGAGTAAGCCCTTCATTTTCCAGCGCAATGAGGACTTTTCCCACTTGCGCGTCCAGGTCTTCCAGCATGGCCACATACGTTGGCTCGTCGGGTGTGTTCCAATTGGAGGCGTCAACGACCTTTTCCTTGTCGCCTGGGCCTTGGAATGGGAAGTGCGGGGATTCGTGTGCAATGTATAAAAAAAACGGGTTGTCTTTGTTCGCTTTGATGAAACGTATGGAACGCTCCGTAATGAGATCGCTCATATAGCCCTCGGCATGGACTGGAAGGTTGCCATCGTAAAGGACATGGAGGCTGCTCGTTTCTCGGTGGTTGAAATAGTGGACATTTCCTCCCATGTAGCCAAAGAAATCGTCCCATCCATAGACCATTGGGTTGAAGTGCGGTTCGTAGCCCAAGTGCCACTTCCCAATGATCCCGCATTTGTACCCCCTTTCCTTGAGTCCCCCAGGGAGGACGGACTGGTCGGCAGGCAAGCCGAGATCCCTTGCTTTAGCTAGGCGGGCCGCATCATCATAACGACCTATGTTCCCTGTCCCAATCGCGCACTCTAGGCCCCCCACCCGTTGTTGGTAACGTCCAGTGAGGAATGCGGTACGGGTAGGGGAGCATTCTGTGCCATTCGCGTAGTGTTGGGTAAAGCGGACGCCGTCCTTGGCCAATTGGTCGATCACAGGGGTTCTTGCATGGGGGTGGCCGTAGCTTGAGAGATCCCCGTAGCCCAGATCATCAGCCAGGATCATGACGATGTTAGGCTTCGAAGCTGAAAGCAGGAATGTAGGCAGTAGGAGAATTCCAACGGTGGACTTGTACAATTTCATGAATTTTCGGGTTAATCGCTAAGTTGTATGGCAAGTTTTACTGCGGAAATTAGGCTGCCTGGGTTGGCAATCCCTTTTCCCGCAATATCCAGGGCTGTGCCGTGGTCGACGGATGTACGGATTATGGGTAGTCCTAGCGTCGTGTTTACAGCGTTGTCGAAAGCCAAGGCCTTTAGTGGGATATGGCCTTGGTCGTGATACATGCAGACTACACAGTCATATTCCTTGCGCCGAGCGGGCAGAAAAGCGGTATCGGGCGGCACAGGGCCGTCGATGTCAGTTCCCGAGTCCCTGGCTTTTTGTAATGCCGGATAAATGATCCGCTCTTCCTCCCCATTACCGAACAAGCCATTTTCCCCAGCGTGGGGGTTCAGCCCGCAGCACAGAAGCCTTGGCTTATTTCCCCTGATTTTTTGCATCGCATCATGGCACAATCGCACCACTTCCAGTATCCGCCTCTCAGTCAATAATCCAGGCACCTCTGCATACCCCACGTGAGTGGTTACAAATACGCAGCGAATTTCCTCAGAGTATTGCAACATGCAGGAATGCTTGCTTTGAGTCCTGTGCGCAAAGATCTCCGTATGCCCAGGGAAGGGGACTCCGGCCATTTTTAGCGCCACTTTGTTAAGTGGACCTGTCGTGACCGCATCGACCTTGCCCGTCAAGGCCGCGTCTATGGCTTCAGTGACATACTTGTAACCGGCTTTGCCCGTTGCCTTGTTGACTGCTCCAGTTTTGTACTCACCCAAGGATATGGCCTTTAAGTCGAAGAGGCAAGGCCTGTTCGCTTGCTCAAGGGATTCAATGACCAAACCGGGCATGGGTAGGCCGCATTGGTTCGCTGTCCGTTCCATTACGGAAACATCACCGAACACAACGGGGATGCAGGGGGGAAGAGTACTGCTTCCCGCTAGTAACCTTAGACAGACTTCTGGCCCGATCCCTGACGGATCCCCTGCTGTTACTGCGATGCGAGGAAGCCTCTCCATTTCAAATTACATGGCCTGGTGGATAATTGCGGTCAGGATGTCATCCGAAAGTTTGACCGGGTTTCCCCTCATGCTGCTGGCTTTCCCTGCCTTTTCTACCAACTCTTCCACTTGGTCCTCCACGAACCCGAAGTCGGAAAGCCTTCCTATACCCAGTTCTTTGGTAATGTCCTCTGCCCACCTGACCAAAGACGGTATGTCGCCACCAGGTCCAAGAATCATTTCCCCTAGCTCTGCAAAACGTGATAGCAAGCCCAACTCGCCGGAAGATTGCGCCGCCCTTGCATTAGCTTCAAGGCAGTGTTTAAGAAGGATTGCGCAGGCAGTGCCATGTGGGATCTGGATCATCCCGCCTAGTGGCCCGGCAAACCCATGGACTGCACCGAGCCCGGAGTTTGCCAAACCCATGCCGCTGAACAGACTGGCCAGGGACATGTCCCGCCGGGCTTTGACGTTGTCCCCGTACTCACAAGCGCACCGGATCGCTTTGGCAGCTGCCGGAAGGGCTTCACGCACTAGCCCGTCCGTCAGCGGGTTCGCCTTTTTTGTGAGGAATACTTCGATCAATTGGGTAATGGCATCCAATCCAGTGCTCGCCGTGACCTTGGGTGGGAGCCCATAGGTTAGTTCAGGGTCTACCAAGGCGATGGACGGAAGCATGCTGGCGTGGCGTAAACTTGCCTTCACTTTGTGTTCCTCAGAATGAAGGACCGCATTTTGGGTTACTTCGGCTCCAGTTCCTGCCGTTGTCGGTACAGCAATTATTGGAAGAGCCCCCATGTCCAAAGTTTGGCCCCTACCTATAACCTCTATGTAATCCATTATTTCCCCTCTGTTTCGGAGCATCGCAGACACTGCCTTGGCAAGGTCGATAGCACTTCCCCCGCCGACGCCCACCACGCAGTCTGCTTTGTATTCCCTGGCCTGAGCTAGGGCCGAACCAAGGTTTTCAATGGATGGTTCGCCAGAAAGGGAATAGGAAGCCCCTTGGCAATTAGTTAACAAGTCATGGTGCCTATCCCTACTGCTGCCAGTTACTACAAATGGCCTGCGCCCAACCCTATCTACCAGATCCGGCAACTCGCGGGAGCGGCCTTCACCGAAGATGATGTGTACAGATGTCGAGAATTGGAATTGCATGTCCTGTTCGCTAATTGGAGCTATTCGCTTGGAAATAGTCTAGCCGACGAACAGACTCGCCCATACCCCTTTTTGGAAGTCTAGCAGGGTCTACTTTGTAACCCTTGTAATCCCTCAGGTATGCCATTGTATTTAGAGCAAGTAATTGCTCTTGTGAAGATTTCGTTTCGCTGACCACTTCATAAAGGGTTTCCATGATCCCGACTTCCCCGATTGAGCCGAGGAATTCGGCAGCCTTTGTCCTGACCATGTTGTTTTTGTCTTCCAAAAGTTTTCTTGCAGCCGATTTAATTTCTTTGTCTGGAAGTCCAAAAGAAGTGCAGCATTTAAGTGCCCAGTAGCAAACATTTGAATTTTGTGAAGCCAGATGTTCTAGAAGTTTTGGTTTTGTTGTAGAAAAATCGCCGAGTTGTAGATCCGCAATGTCTACGAGGTTAGCGATCTCATCTGAGTGTTCGTTCCCGTAGCCTATCCCGTCGGACAATGCGTGCCTGACCATGTAGCTTTCAGGATAAAAACTGAGGTCGTTGATCTCCTTAATTTTGTTCGTCATTAAAGTCCTTAGTGTGAGCAGTGTATCCCTATGTTCTGGATTGGTGGCTAGGTTGTGCACTTCGTGGGGGTCGTTAATGATGTCAAAGAGCTGCTCCGGTGGGCGCGGGCGGAAAAATTGCTGCTGGATTTTGTCGAGTTTGCGCCCTTCTTTGTCCAGATCCCTCCATTCCGAAAAAGCTAGCATCCGGTAGCGGTAGTTGTTTTGGAGGCCGTCTGGGT
>JAYPDO010000011.1:0-39494 GCA_038125285.1 Opitutia bacterium | reverse complement strand
CGTCTGGGTAGAAACCCTCGTAGTTCCGGTTATACTTGTACCGGCCTTTTCTAATCTTGCGCACTAAGTCGTACTTTTCGTCAAACCGATCGGCATACCCGAAGGTCATGTCCCTCTTTGCCAATTCGTCCGGGCAAATGTCTGAGCCAAGGAAAGGCCTTCCGTCCATTGCATTAGGGACTTTTATCCCAGCCAGATTAAGGAGGGTCGGGCCGAAGTCTATAAAGCTGACAAAACCGCCCGTCCTCGTGCCAGGTTTGTGGTTTGCCAGGTGTTTGAAGTTCGCAGGAATCCTCACGACGAGAGGTACGTGCAGGCCGCTCTCATAGGCATAGCCCTTGCTCCTGGGCAGCACTCCCCCGTGGTCTCCGAAAATAAAGATAAACGTGTCTTCCAGGAGGCCGTCTTTCTCAAGATTGGCCACAATCTGCCCTATCAATCCGTCTATAACGGTTTGGCGGTCATGGTAACGGGCGTGGGTATAGCGGAATGTCGGGGTGTCTGGATGGTAAGGGAAGAGTTCGACTGCTTTGGGATCTGTGGTTGTTTTCTCGGTATCCATGAGGGATGCCTTGAAGTGAAGTGAACTTTCATGGGATTGAGCGAAGGATTGCATGTGGAAGAAGGGGGTGTTGCTGTCCTTCCTTCCCGACCAAGGGTTGCCCTTCTTCGGGGTTGGATCCCAAAGTTCCTTGGCTGGATAATCAAAGTTGTAGTCGGTCTTGCGTACGTTGGTACAAAAATATCCATTGTCACGAAGGGTGGCGGACCAGGGCTTTACACCTTCTGGAAGCCTAGCCAGGGCGGATTTCCTGTGGTATTGGGTTCCAAGCCTTGGGGCAAGGATGCCAGTGGCCAAAGTGGATCGGGCAACGGAGCAGACGGGTGCATTGGAAAAGGCGTTGTCGAAGGTAAGCCCCTCTGCTGCTATCCTGTCCATGTTAGGGGTGTCCCCGTGCTTTGCACCGTACAGCTTTAGGTAGTGGATCGAATTGTCTTCTGAGACCAAGAACATGAAGTTGGGTCTGTTGGCTTTGCCAGACAACAGACAAAAGGGGAGGAGGAGAAAGAGTGGCAAATGTTTCACGGAAACGGATGCAAGATACTTGGTGGAAGCACGTCAAGAGTCGTTGCTTTGGATTTTGAAACAGTTCCGGAATATTGTTCCATCCTATTAATTTTGGTGCTATTCAATCCGGCATGAAACGTACATTCTCCCTTTTACTATTGATTCCCAGCCTCGCCAACCTGGCCTATGCAGCCGTCCGGCCTAACGTGGTGCTGGTCATGGCGGATGACCAGGGGTGGGGGCAGACAGGATATTACGGTCACCCTGCCCTAAAAACCCCGAACCTTGATGCGATGGCGGCAAACGGGCTTCGGTTCGACCGGTTTTATGCCGGGGGGCCAATCTGTTCCCCAACCCGGGCTTCTGTACTGACCGGGCGAACCCATGACCGTACGGGGGTGCTTAGCCATGGGTATGCACTGCGGTTGCAAGAGAAGACGTTGCCCGCAGCCATGAAGGCGGCCGGGTACGCGACCGGGCATTTTGGGAAGTGGCATTTGAATGGCTTGCGCGGTCCTGGTGTACCTGTTTTGGACGGGGATTCGCATAGTCCAGGGGCATTCGGCTTTGATACATGGCTGTCTGTTACAAACTTCTTTGACAAAGACCCGTTGATGGGACGTAACGGGAAGATTGAGGAATTTGTCGGGGATTCCTCTGAAATTATTGTCAGCGAAGCGCTTTCTTATATTCGTGAAAATGTTGTTCTTGGGCGTCCTTTTTTTACAGTAATTTGGTATGGTTCACCACATTCCCCTTTCCTTGCCTTAGAGGGAGATAAACGGAAGTTTCCTTCCTTGGACGAAAAATCCTCCGAACATTATGGGGAATTGGCTGCGATGGATCGTAGTATCGGCACCCTCCGTGAAGGACTCAAGGATGCTGGTGTTGCAGAAGACACTTTGATTTGGTTTTGTAGTGATAATGGCGGCCTACCCGGCTTGACCCCCCCATCCACCGGGGGACTTCGCGGATTCAAGGGAAGCATGTTCGAAGGAGGGCTTCGCGTCCCAGGGATTATCGAATGGCCGCGCGGTATAAGCAAACCCAGGATTACCAAATATCCTGCCGGCGTTGTGGACATTTTTCCTACCATTTCCGAACTTTGCGGCTTGCCTTCAGGTGCAATGCTCGAACCCCAGGACGGATCCAGTTTAGCGCCGCTATTTCTATCCGAAATCGGGAGCAGGAAAAAGCCCCTTATTTTCCGTAGTAACGGACTCCATGCCATCGTGGATAACGATTGGAAAATCATCTCTGAAAAAGGGAAGAAAAACGAGCGTCTTTACTCCGTCTACAAATTGGATAAAGATATCGCCGAATCAAGGAATCTTTTTGACCACGGAAATGAAGTTTCACGCAGGTTGGTTTCGCTATTGGAAATGGCGGCGAAATCCATTGCGGAAAGCGAGGATGGGAAGGATTATCTGGAGGGAGTAGTCAAACAGCCCCAACCTACGCGGAAATTCTGGCGGGATGATAGTCGTTACCAGCCCTACTTCGAACGTTGGTCAAGCAGGCCGGAGTATATGCGGTGGATAAAGAAGAACTGATCCAACTGGCCCGGGGAGTTCAAATGGCGGGGATTTCTTAAGCATTAGAGGATCGGGGTGGGTGTTGTGGGCTGTTATCTTGAGAAGCCGCGACCATCCCCATAATTGTGTAAGTGATTTGGGCCGCGGCAAAGTCGCTTGCTGGAAGACCCTTGATCGGCGCTAACTCAACGACATCAAACCCAACGCAGCGCCGGCCACGCAAGGTACTCTTGACAAGGTCCAGGGCTTGATAAAAACCCAGGCCTCCTGGTACTGGTGTGCCTGTCGCGGGGAGGACGGAAGGATCCAGGCCATCCAAGTCGAAAGTGATATATAGGTTTTTTGGAAAATCACTAGGTACATCGATGCTTTGTCTGTTGTTCCTGACAAGATCCTGGGCATCATGGAAGTGTACCCCGGCCTCTTGGCGAAGGTAGTCCTCCTCCTTACTAAGGGCACGGACACCAAGGGAGATGATGCGGATCCCTTCGCTTGATAACAGGCTCATCACGCTTGCGTGGCTATGCCGATAACCCTGGTAGGCTAAGCGGAAGTCGGCATGTGCATCGACTTGTATGATGCCAACCGGTTCCTCCAGGGCGTCGACAACACCCATCATCGCCCCGTAGGTCAGGCTATGCTCCCCGCCCAAAGTCACGGGAATGGAGCCGTTGCCCACTATTGATGAGGTCTTTGACCGGAGTGACTTCATGATTTCCGACAACTCCCCTTTGCAGTCAATAGGGGAGTGGGTAAAAATCCCATTGGAACAAGGTTCAGAGTGACCGTCCCATCGCTCCAATTGGTGGCTGGCGGAGATGATTGCGTTGGGGCCAGCAGCAGTTCCGGTACCGTAGGAAACTGTCCGTTCCAGTCCGCAAGGGATGACGTGGAACAGGGCGGTGGAGGAGTTGTTTTCAAGGCTCCTGAGTTCCTCCCCAAGAAATTGGGATTTGGATTTATCAGTCATCTTCAGGAAAGCCTGGATTCAAAGTCATTGTAGGAAAACTCGCGGACGATCTGGAGTTCGTCTGTGTCGCTGTTCCAAATGGCGATGGAGGGAAGATGGATCCCGTTGAAAGTGGTGGTCTTGACCATGGAGTAATGGGCTTGGTCGAGGAAAGCTATCCGTTGACCAGGAACGGGGATGACAGGAAAGGTGTAGGTGCCAATGTTATCCCCTGTTAGGCAGCTTGGCCCGCCGAGCCTAACTTGGACTCCCTCCTTAGTCTCGTTGAGAAGGGCAGGGCGGTAAGGCGCCTCAAGCACGTCCGGCATGTGGCATGTCGCGCTGATGTCGATGATGGCCATGGGGTTGGGCCCTTCTTGGACATCCAGCACTTCCCCTACAAGGATTCCCGTATCCATGGCCACAGATTCTCCTGGTTCTAGGATGACTTGTGCTCCTGTCTCCTCTGCGACCATCCTGAGGAATTTTACCAACAGATCCCGTTGGTAGGTTGGGGAGGTTAGTAGGTGTCCCCCCCCTAGGTTGATCCACTTAAATTGTTTCCCCCATTTTGCGAGATAGGGTCTTACGCTCTCCCATGTGCGTTCGAGAGGGGGGAAGTCCTGCTCACACAACGTGTGCATGTGGAAGCCTTCAACGGGCTCAAGGTCTTTCTCGCTCACCTGGTCAATCCTGTAACCAAGCCGGGATTCCTTTGAGCAAGGGTTGTACTTGTCAATTTGCCCCTCTGAATGGAGGGGGTTCACCCTCAATCCGATGCTTGCGTTGGCGGATCTGCAAACTCCCTCGAATTTTCGTACTTGTGCTGGGGTATTGAAAACCACGTGGCTAGAAAGGTTTGCGATTTCCCCGATTTCACTTGTTTTGTAGGCCGGTGCGTATGTGCAAATGTCTTCAGCATGAAACCGCTCCCTGCCTAGTTTGGCTTCCCACAATCCCGATGCGCAAATCCCGCCAATGTGCTTGTTGATTAACGGTGCCATCGACCACATGGAGAATGCCTTGATAGCGAGGAGGATTTTGGCACCTGAGCTTTGGGCGATACCGGAGATAGTTTCCAGGTTTCTACCAAGGGCTACTTCATCAACAACGAAGCAGGGTGAACCGACCCTTTGTAGGTCGAATTTACAGAAGGCACCTGGGCCGGATGATTGTGTGGTGAGCAATAGTTTGCCAGATGGGATGTTGCGTCAGAATGTAATGGGTTGTTCCAGCTCCTTAACCTCCCATGGAAGACCATGTTTCGTGAGCATTTCCATGAAGGGATCCGGATTGAATTGTTCCATGTTGTAGACACCTGGCTTCATCCATTTCCCGGTAAGGATCATCATCGCCCCGATCATGGCTGGGACACCGGTTGTATAACTGATGGCTTGGGAGCCTACTTCCTGGAAGCATTTCTCGTGGTCGCAGACGTTGTAAATGTATACTGTTTTCGCATAGCCTTCATTGGTTCCGCTGATGATGTTTCCAATGCAGGTTTTTCCCTTGGTTTTGCTGCCTAGTTTTGCCGGTTCAGGGAGTACTGCCTTGAGGAACTGGAGCGGGACAATGGACGTCCCTTCGAATTCGACAGGTTCGATGGAGGTCATGCCGACATGCTGGAGTACCTTCACATGGTTGATGTAATCCTCGGAAAATGTCATCCAGAACCTTGCACGTTGCAGCTCCGGGAAATGTTTGACCAGAGACTCCAATTCCTCGTGGTACATCATGTATGCGCTACGTTTTCCAACTTCTGGGAAATCGAACGTGTGGGAGTGGGAAAGGGCTGGGCTGGTTATCCACGCTCCGTTGTCCCAGTGGCGCACAGACCCAGTGACCTCCCGAATGTTAATTTCGGGGTTGAAATTCGTTGCAAAGGCGTACCCATGGTCGCCTCCATTGCAGTCAAGGATGTCAAGTGTCTCTATCTGGTGGATATGGTGGCGTTTTATCCAAGCGGTAAAGACGTTGGTTACACCTGGGTCAAAGCCTGATCCAAGAAGTGCCATGATCCCGGCTTTTTCAAAGCGTTCGTGGTAATCCCATTGCCATCTGTATTCAAACTTGGCTTCGTGGCGGGGCTCGTAGTTGGCTGTATCCATGTAGTGCACTCCGGTTTCGAGGCAGGCGTCCATGATAGCCAGGTCTTGGTAGGGGAGGGCAAGGTTGACAACTAGTTCCGGCTCCAACTTTTGGATGAGCTTTACGGTGTCTTCCGGACGGTCCGCATCTAGCTCCGCTGTCTTGATTTGGCAGCCTGTCCTCCTAAAAACTTCGTCTCCGATTCGCTGGCATTTGAATTCCCTGCGGCTGGCGAGTGTGATGTCGGTAAAGACGTCTGCGTTCATCGCCATTTTATGAACGGCGACCGAACCGACGCCCCCTGCTCCAATAACGAGTACTTTGGACATTTAGTTGTTTGGGCTAAGTTGGATTAGTTTACGTAGTATGTGTAGCCTTGGAGGCTATCTTTGAAATTCCGAATCATTTCCCGCCGGTCCGCTGGGCTTAGGTTTCCGAGTGCGACTGCTTTTTCTATTTTGCCTTTGAATGCGTCAAGCATCCTGCGCGGATCATATTCGACATAACCCAGAACCTCGGAGATGGTGTCGCCTTCTTCTTCGTGAAGCAGTTCATAGCCTCCGTTGCTGCCGAGTTCGATAGTGACGACGTTGGTGTCCCCGAAGAGGTTATGGAGATCGCCCAGTGTTTCTTGGTACGCCCCAATGAAGAAGACTCCAAGGTAGTATTCTTCGCCTGGTTCGATCTTGTGGACCGGGAGTATGGGTGAGACCCCGTCTTCCAGGACAAAGTTTTCGATCCTGCCATCGCTATCGCAAGTGATGTCAGTTAGTACAGCCCGTCTTGTCGTTTCTTCGTTAAGGCGTTGGATGGGGGCAATCGGATGAATTTGGTCGATCGCCCAAACGTCGGGAAGGCTTTGGAAGAGGGAAAAATTGCAGTGGAGGATGTCCGCGGTACGGTTGTAGAGGTCTTCTAAGAACGTTTCGTCATGCTCCGGATCGGTCTGCTCTGTAAGGGTAATGATCTTCCTAGTGAGATGAAGGCTTACTTTTTCTGCGATGGCGGTGGTCCTGAGGTTCACCTGCCCCCTCCTGAAGAGAGCGCGGATTTCGTTCCTGTAGAAAGTCACGTCGTTCCAACATTCCTGGATGCGGCGTGGAGAGAGATAGTCTTCCACAGACCGAAGGTTATCCAGGAGGGGATGTTCATTTTCTTCCTTTTCGACTGGGGTTTCACTATCGAAGTGGGTCGTTTCCAGGACGTTGAAGATGAGCATGGAAGAGTGGGCGACACAGGCCCGTCCACTTTCGGTAATGATTGTTGGGTGGGGAATCTTAGCATTTCCCATCTCAAATTTAACGGTCTCGATGATGTCCTGGCAGTACTCTTCCAGCCCGTAATTTGCAGAATGGACATTATTGGACTTTTCCCCTGTATAATCGATCCCAAGCCCACCTCCCAGATCAAGGTACTTCAAGGGGGCTCCTTCTTTCCATAGTTCACTGAAGAACCGGCAGGCTTCCTGGGTGGCGAGCCGGATTTCGAGGATGTTGGGGATTTGGCTGCCTAGGTGGGAATGTTGGAGGGTCAGGCAATCGAGGAACCCGCGCTCCTTGAGTTGGTCGATAACTTCGACGACCTGTGCAAGTGTCAGTCCAAATGTGGAGCGATCCCCGCTGGAATCCGCCCATTTTCCGGACACCCGGTGGTTGAGCTTCACGCGGATTCCCAGTTGGGGGCGGATGCCGGTCGTTTCCGCGATATCGAGGATTTGGGAAAGCTCGTTAGGGTTGTCCATGACCAGGAATGTATTGAACCCAAGACGGTTGGACATGAGGGCGAGATGGATGAACTCGGAGTCCTTCACTCCATTGCAAATCAAGGCGGCCTTTGGGCTAAGTTCCTGGGACAAAGCGACAAGGAGCTCTGGCTTGGAACCGACTTCCAGACCGTAATCGTATTGGCGGCCGTATTTGACGATCCTTTCGATGACTTGGGCTTGTTGGTTGACCTTTATGGGAAAGACTCCTTGGTAGTTGCCTTCGTAGCCCAGGTCCTGGATTGCTTTGTTAAAAGTTTTGTTGAGAAGTTCGATCCGGCAATGGAGGAACTCTGCAACCCTCAGGAGCAGGGGGGCATGGATCCCACGTTGGTTGAGGCTGTCGATAATTAGGCGCAAGTCGGAAGGCTTGGCCTTTGGATCTTGCGGGTTGAGCAGGCCCACGTGACCGTTGGGCAGTTGGACAAACCAGTCTTTACCCCATCTGCTAAAGCCGTAGGGATCTTCTTTTGATTGGGATTGTGCGCTCATCCTATTTCTGGGGCAGGTTCCATGATGTCCGCTGCGAATGTGTGAAATCATCCGAATTCCACAATCCAAAGGTGTGCCTTTCTTGATTTTTTTCTAAGGCTTGTTTTGCAAGGGGGTCTTGCTAGCTCCGGTATCCCACAAAACTTCGCACGATGAAACCTTCCATAATCCTTCGCCTCCTTGCTCTCCTTCTAATTCCTGCCCTCGTTTCCGGTCATGGAATTATCATTATCGACCATCCTTTTCCGGTACATGTCGCCCGTCCCCCGCAATTGCCTTCCCCCCGGCCGATCCAGAAATTCATGCCGTTGGAGGTCCGGAGCCTCCAAGTGGAGGCCGAAATCGAGGGTCAGAAAGCGACCACGGAATTCAAGCAAGTCTTCTTTAACCCGTCAGGCCAGCGATTGGAGGGGACATTCCTCTTCCCTGTCCCTGGGGATGCTGCTATCGACAGCTTTGAAATGGAAGTAAACGGTGAGTTGGCAAAGGCGGAATTGCTGGATGCCAGTAAAGCCCGGAAGATTTATGAGGACATCGTACGCAAGGCGAGGGATCCTGCCCTTTTTGAGTATGCCGGGCACAGGCTCTTTAAGGTTAGGATATTCCCGATCGAGCCAAAACAGGAAAAGGAGATCCGTCTTAAGTGCACCCAGTTGTTGCAACGGGAGGGGAATTTGGTTCGTTACATTTGCCCCCTGGACACGAGGAAGTTTACCACCAAGCCGATCCGGAACTTCTCCTTCAAAGCCGGATTGAAAGCGCGAAAGGGACAAAAGCTGGGTACCCTCTACTCCCCGACCCATGAGGCAGAGATTGTGCGGAAGGGAAAGGATTCAGCCACTGTAGGACTTGAGGCTAAGGATTTGCGCGCCGATGGCGACTTCGAGATGTTTTATTCAACCAAAGGGAAGGATGGCTCGCCTGTGGACATCCAATTGCTTGCCCAAAAGGAGTCCGTTGAGGAGGAGGGGCATTTCCTCCTGTTGCTCAGCCCCCAAGCTTGGGATGGGGAAAGGGAACCGATGCCAAAGGATGTTTTGTTTGTCCTGGACACTTCCGGTTCCATGAACGGGGAGAAGATGGAGCAGGCCAAGAAGGCGATGGAGTTCTGCATCAATGGGCTCAATAAAGAAGACCGGTTTGAGGTAATCCGGTTTTCCACGGAGGCGGAGCCACTTTTCGATGGCCTTGCCCAGGCAGATGAAAATAGCCGCAAGAAGGCGCTACGTTTTGTAAAGAACCTACGGGCGGCGGGGGGGACGGCCATTGACGAGGCGTTGCGGACGGCTTTGGAAATTGTCGGAAAGGAAGGGCGGAAGGATGGGAGGCTGGCCCAAGTCCTGTTCCTGACGGATGGCCGTCCGACGATCGGGGAGACGAAGGAGGAGAAGATCGTGCAGAAAGTATCGGGCTTGCTCGGGAAAGGGCGGGACGGGGCTCGGATTTTCAATTTCGGTATTGGGACGGACGTTAACACACACCTGTTGGACAAGATTGCTGAGCACGCCGGGACTTTCAGCCAGTATGTCTTTCCCGGGGAAGACCTGGAGCAAAAGGTATCCACTTTTTTCGTAAAAGTTTCCGAACCTGCGCTGTCGGGCTTGAAGTTGGAGCAGGGGGAGGGAGTCCGCTTGTCCAAGACCTATCCCAGGCCGTTGCCTGACCTGTTCCACGGGGGCCAGTTGACTGTGCTTGGGAGGTATGAGGCCAGTTCCCAAGAAGTGACCCTGCACCTGGAAGGGCGGATGGGCAAGGAGAAGGTCAGCCTTCCTTTCGATGCTATTTTCCCAAAGAAAGAGAGTGGCAACGGCTTTATCCCACGCCTATGGGCCACCCGCAGGGTAGGATATCTGCTGGACGAAATACGGTTGCATGGCGACAGCCAGGAACTTCGGGACGAGGTCGTGGAATTGGCCCGGGCGCACGGTATCGTGACCCCGTATACCAGTTACTTGATCGTGGAGGACGAGGAACGCCGCAACGTGCCCTCTTCCACCCGTAGTTTTAGTTCGGTAAGCCGGGACCGTAATGCCCGGGAGAGCTTGGCCAAGGGGTTCCAGAGTTTTTCTGAATCAAAGAGCGGCTTGGACGCCCTGATGAGTTCGTCGGATGCTTTCGGGCTGAAAAATGCGGATATTGCCGCATCGCCATCTGGGCCTGTTGTAGCGTCACCCGAACCAAGTAGCCGGGGCTCTGGGGGAGGATTTGCCGGTCGCCCTGCAAATGGTATCCCCTCCCCAGGGTTGCCTTCCGGCTTGGGAAGCCCCCAAGCTGCATCGCCTAAGAGAGTGGCTTCCGGGGCCAGGTATGCCGGTGACAAGGATGATTCCGGAATCCGGACGGATGCCCAGCCGGGTGCCCGCCATATTGAGGGGAAGACCTTTTATTTGAATGGCGGGGTATGGATCGATTCGGAAGTCCAGGGACTGAAGGATTCCCAGCCAGTGAAGGTGCAATTTGGGGGGGATGACTACTTCAAACTGCTGGATTCCGAGGAAAACATGCGGAAATGGTTGTCCGTTGGGACGCGGTGCCAGATTGTGAGCGGAGGCGTGCTGTATGAGATCTGGGAATGAACCGAACTTTTTTCCCGCAGGGCTTGTTTTCCCTTGATTTCGATGGGAAAAGGGCTTTTTTCCTAGCCCTTCTCGAAATTAGGGAGCCGTTAGCTCAGTTGGTTAGAGCGCTACCTTGACATGGTAGAGGTCACAGGTTCGAATCCTGTACGGCTCACCATCCTGGAGTGTGAAAGGGATACGGGTGTCAGCCGTTGAGGGATTTGCGAAGGTCGGCGACTTGGATGGTCAGTTGTTGGACAGTCCTGTTGGAATTCGATTCCTGGTTCCTTGCCGACTGGAGTGCGGAATCCATGGCTTGTACGGCGGCTTGGGATTGTTTGGCCGCGATACCGAGGGATTCGTCGTCTTGGAGGGTACTCAGGATGGCTTGGGTTTGCTCGGCTGTTGCCCGGAGGGCTGCGAGTTGCTGCTCCCTGTTTTCTACCTGGGTTTTCCACTTGGCGTGTTCGTCCTTGGCTTTGGCAAGGGATTGTTCGGTGGAATTCAGTTGGTGGGTAGTATCCTCTACTTGTTTTTGTAAGTTTTCACGAAGTTGGGAGGCTTGGTCGAGTGCGTCCCCGGCTTTCCTGAGGGTATCCTTGGCCTGGTTCAGTTCATTGTCGCGGAGGTCTTTTTCCGCTTTGGCCGTGTTAAGGATTTGCTCTTGCTGCTGGAGGTTTTGGTCAGCGGCGTCAGCGGCATCCTGGGTAGCCCGTGTGTGCCGGATTGCGAGTTCCTTGGCATTTTCACAATCGGTAAGTTGTTGCTTGGCATGCTCCAATTGGCCGGACAAGCCGCCGGTGCCCGTGGGCTTTGTGACTTCAGGGATGGTCGGGGGCGGGGCGACGGCCGGGACTGGCATCCTGATTGGGGTGGTGGAAGGGGTGGCCGCAGAGGGAGCTGTGTAGATTTGGGGTTGTGCGGGGGATGCGGATGGAGGTGTTGGTGAAGCGAAGAGGTTTGGGGTCTTGGCCTTGGCTGGCTCCGGCACCCGAGACGGGGGCGTGGCACTTCCAGGGGATGCTGGCATGGCGGGAGGTTCTGGTGCAGTAGGGGGAGATGGCGGCATGGCCGGTGGTTCTGGTGCTTGGTCTCCTGGTGCTGGTGGCATGGCAGTGCTTTCTTTGGATTGTCCTGATCCTGATGAAATCGATGAACCGTCGGGGGAGGGGGGCATCCCTGCTGGCTCCGGTGGGAAAGTCGGGGCATTGTCTCCGGGAGATGGGGGCATGGAAGGGGGAACCTTTTTTACCGGGCCAATGGGTCGGTGCGGGCGTTTGGACAGGACCTTGCCAGGCTTTTTCTTTGGTGCCCCGGGGGTGGCTTTGGGCTGGAGGACGTCCAGGGTGAAATATTCAGCGTCTGCCTTCTCGACTTCCTCTTCGTGCACTATGATGATCTCTTTGCCGGGGGTGGCCTTGTGGATGCGGAATATCTGCTCCAGGGAGAGAGGGGTTTCGTTGAGTTCCTCGTTGTCGAGCATGAGCCACCACCTGTCTTTGAGGCTTCGGGCTTTCAACCATTCTCGGAGTTCTGGCTCGTTCATTCGGCTGGGGCTTTTTATTGGGTGAGGAGGATCCGGTACAGTTTTCCGGGGTTGTTGTCCGTTATCGGTATTATGTAGGAATGTAGGCCTGTTTGGATAGTTGTCGAGGATTCATCACGCCATTCTCTTTGGCCAGGGGCGGTGATGCTTTGGAGGGTGTAGGTCTTCCCTGGTTTGGCATCAAAGGTGAAGGAGAAAGACTGACCGTCGAAGGCCGGATCCATGAGGGCAAATGTATCCTGGGGGTCGGTGGGGTCGGTGCCGGCTAGGTATTCGGTGTAATTGTCCTGTCCGTCGTTGTCTGCGTCTGCATTGGGGAGTTGGGAGATGGAGCCGAAGTGGTGGTTTTCCCATTCGTCGGGGAGTTGGTCGACGTCCACGTCTGTCAGTTCCCTAGTGATAGTAAGGGTGAGTGTGTCCTCGAAGGATGCGCCGAAGCTGTCGGTAACACGGATTCTTAACCCGATGGGCTCTGTCTGGTTGTCAGCGAGGACTTCTGCGAGGAGGATTTCGTTGCCCAGGAGGGTAAATTGGCCGGTGTCGGGTTCGAGGAGGGTGTAGGTGACGGTGTCGAGGGGGAAGGTGTCTGTGTGGGAAATGGCGGAGATGGCTGTGTAGGCCGGGGTGTCGTGTGGGATGGTGGACGGATTGATCCGAATGGCGGTTGGGGCGGTGTTTGCCGGTTCGGGGCCTCCTGGGGAGCCGTGGTAGGTTTTGCTGGTTGCCCAAGCTTCGGGGGTGCCGAGCAGAGCGTTGTCCGTGGAGGTGTCCCGGAGTTGGAGGGAGTATCCGAGTCCGTCGGTGTAGGGGTACCAAGCGTCGTTGTAGGTAAATTCGAGAATGCCGACGGCATTGGCGTTCTGGAGGCGGATTTTTTCGCCGGCGTTGTCGAGTTTCCCGGTGTATTGTCCTTGGGGGGCATGGCCGTAGAGTTGCTGGTAGTGCGTGGGGGAATAGGCGAGGGTGAGGTAACCCGATGGGGCGAGGGAGGTCCCTTGTGCGAAGGTGTAGTCGATGGCTCCGTTGAAATTGAGGCCTGAAAGGTCCAGCCCGGAGGTGCCTGAGTTTTGGAGTTCGATGTATTCGTAGAGGGTACCGGGGGCGGGGTTGTAGTGGACTTCGGTGATGCGGAGGTATTGGCGGAGGGTGGCGAGCAAGGGGTCGGTGGCTGTGTTCGAAAATCCTGGGGTTGGGATGTCGAGGGTTGTGAAGAGTGGGCCGCCGTCGGTTGACCTTGCCCTTGATTTGTCCTTGTGCTGGGGACCGAAGAGGATGGTATCGATTTCTTGGCCTTGTGGGGAGTAGAGTGCGATCATCTCGCTGTGGGCGGTGAGCTTGAAATTGAGTTGGCGGGAATCTTTTACATCCGATTTCCCTGTAGCCCTGAAGATTGCGAATCCTTGTGCAGGGATGAAGGTGTTGGGGTGGATCGGGTGTTTTCGAGGGTCTCCGATGGGATTGTCCGTTAGGATGAAGCCTCCCATGTCGGCGGGAAGGATTCCTGGGTTGTAGATTTCGATGAAGTCGGAATCTAGGTTGAAAGCTGGGTCTGCAAGGAACTCGTTGATGCGGAGTGTGTCCGTTTCAGCCAGGGTAGGGGAGCTTTGGTTGGCCGCGCCCGGGGTGGGGGAGTTAAGGGTCCAATGGCCGGTTGAGGGGTCTTGGCCGATGGACATGTCGGGGAGTTGGAGTCCCCAAGCATGGGAGTCGAGGATTGCATGGGTGGAGGTAGTGTTGTCGACGAGGTAGACCCGGTCGCCTTCGGAATCGAGTCCGAACCCTGTGTGGAGGCCGGGGGAGGTGGTGTCGCTATCCGCATGGACTAGAAGGTAACCGGCTGCGGGGATTTCCGTGCCGTCGGGGAAGTTGTATTTTTGGGGATTATCCAAGTTGTCCGTTAGGCTATGGCCGGTTAGGTCGTAGGGGGTGACCATGGGGTTGTAGAGTTCTATGTAGTCGGGAAAGGTTGAGCCGTTTTGGTAAGCGGCTTGGTTGTCGGTCAGGATTTCACTAACCAGGACGGGGGCGTGAGTGGGATCGACCGTCCATGTATGGGAGGTACCGACGATGTCGTATTGGAGGCCTCCGCCTGAGGCAGGGTTTGCCGTGTGTACCACAAGGGTGTGTTGGCCTGGGGCGAGGCCCTGAAATTGAAGAGGGGTGTCCACTTTGTGCACGGCGGTGTCGGTGGGCACGAAAGGGGCATCGTCCAGCTTGTAAGTAAAGTAGACTGCATCCTTGCCCCCAATTTGGAAGGTTGCGGTAGTTTGATTAGATATTGTGGGAGGTGCTGAGGTTATTGCGGAATAGAGGGGCGGTGGGACGAGTTGGGTGAAGACAGCGAGGGTGGCCAAATAATCGATGCGTAGCTTCATTGCATCGACGACCTTTTGGATGTTTGCATCAGTGACGATGCCCCCGACTATGTTTTGGAGGAAGGGTTCGAACTTGTCGGTTTGGAAGAAGTTGGTGGCCATGTCATTGTAGATGGCCAGGTAACGGGGGCGGATTTGCGGATGGTTGACGAGGCGGTTAAAGGCCGCCACTCCAGTGAAGGGCATGACTGAGTGTTTATTATAGTCCGACTGGTTGGGGGAGAGGTTCCTTGCCAGCATGTCATTCCAAAGGGTGTCGAGGTCGTGGGCGACAAAGTGGAACCGTTGGTCTTCTGCCCCGGCGTAGAGGGCATAGTCATCACCGGTATTGTCCCCTGTGGCGACAAGTCCCCCTTCCTTGTTGACGACAAGGGAGTGGAGGGCGAGGTGCTGGAGCCAGGAATCGAGGTGGATGTGGCTCAGCACCATGGGGGGATTGTCAAAGTCGAAGAAGTCGGTGGAGTTGGTGAGGTTGGAGGAGTCGAGGGAAAGGGTCATTTTCTGGACATCGGTCCAGTTCTGGAGGCTTTGGTTGCTGTTCTTGGTGTAGCTCCGGTACTCCGTGATATCGGCGTAGTAGGAGAGGTTCGGGTTTTGGCCGCCTGGTTTGTGGGGTTCTTCACCGGGGCGCCTTGGCCGGTAGACATTGCCGTTCGGGTCGTTCGGGACTGTCCACTCCGCGCCTTCCGAGTTGAGGGGCTGGAGATGGGTGTAGAATTGGGAGGTATTGGAGGGTAGGCGGTTTTGGTTGAAGTAGAGTTGGATGGCGACGGCACGTGCGGAGGGTTGGCCAAGGCGGTTGAAGATGTGGCTGCCGATGAGCTGGGAGTCCCAGGAAACCGGGTTGAGGTTCATGGCGGTGATGCCTTCCCATGGGGTGTCCCCGGGGATGTCGACGCGATAGGGTTTGGGATTGTTGTCCCGGCTCCCGCTCCCCCTAAAGCGTAGGCCGATTTGGTAACGGACTTCCGACCGGCCATCGAAGGTGGTGATGAGGGTGGCGTTGACCATGGCGTTGGAGAGCTTGTTTACTTGGCTGACCCGTTTGGTGTATTCGGCCTGGGTCATCACGAGCAGGTAGTCCGGGATTTTGGATGTGTCCATGCTGGCATGGGTCCCGGAAACCATGTAGAGTGCATTGGACCCGCGCTCGGTTGGGTCGTAGTTAGTGTGCGAGGGCCAAGTCCGGGTGAGGTTGCCATCATCCGCCTGGACATAGAACTCGATGATGGAGTTGTCGGCTTGTGCCGGGATGGTTGCGCCGTAAACCAGGTTGCCCGCTTTCCCGTCATCCGCCAGGCCATCGTCGAGCATGGGGGTTTGTTGGAAAGTGCCTTGGCCGTCCAGCCGCCAACGTAGGTAGGCATTGGCTGGGGCGGCTTCGGTGTCGTCCTCGATTTCAGCGAGGATGATTACGGAATCTGAGGATGTAGGGATGGCGGGGGAGTGTGAAACGTCCCTTATGAATGGGGCGATGTCGGTGGTGTATGCGGAGTTTTGGGTGCCTGGGGTACCTTTGGGCTGGGCACTGGCCGTCCAGTTTTGGCCGCTTTTGTTCGATGCCCAGGGGTTGCGGAGTTCCAGGGAGTGGCCGCCGCCGTCATGCCTTTCGTCCCAGGTCCAACCGGTTCCCCCCCATCGGTCGACTGGGCTGGTGATGCGTTCCGACCAATCGCCATTGTCAAAATATTGGACTTCATCTTGGATCTTGCCAGTGGCATCCTTGAGCCGGATGGTTTCGCCTGAGTTGGAGAGTTTGCCCCTGGAGCCACTGTAGACTTTTGACGTGTTGTTCCCATAGGCGCTGATGAAGGTGAGCTTGTCGTAAACAACCAGGATGTACTCCCCGGCTGCGATGGTCGTCCCGGCTTTGAATGTGAAGTCGATCCCTTTGTCGAAATACCAACCGGAGAGATCCGCACCGGATGTCCCTGCATTGTATAGCTCGATGTACTCATGTTTGTAATCGCTGTAAGGGAGGTTGGCGACCACCCCTCCGGGGGAGTCCGGGTTGTACATGATCTCGTTGATCACGACCTTGGGCTCTGGCTTTACCACGTTGAGGGTGACACTTGCTGCAGGTGCCGTTGAAGTGCCGTCCGAAACGGTGTAGCGGAAAGAGTCGATCCCCAGGAACCCGGCCCGTGGGGTGTAGGTGAATTCGCCATTCCCGGCAAGTTCCAGAGTTCCGTTCAAAGGCTGTGTCGAGAGGGTTGCGGCCATGGCGTCTCCCTCAGGATCAGTGTCATTTAGGAGTACGTTTCCCTGGAACTCCGTTTCCTGGAGAACTTCGTAGGTGTCAGGGGTGGCCGTGGGCGGGTTCCCAGCACAAAATGCCCGGGCGGCCAGGGTGGCCGTACAGGCTAGGACATGGGCTTTGGGGAATGTTGGCCAGAGGCTGGGCATCCAAAAATTGTATGTAATCATGGAACCCCCCTGTTGGAAAGGAAATTATTGGTTGGCCTAGCTGTTAAGAAATTATGCGCGCGAGCCCTTTTTGAGGATTGCGGAGAAAAGCGTTGTATTCCATCGGCCAAGGCTATTCTCATAGAGGCCATTTATACCACAACCCAACCCAAGGAAACCGACCATGATCCATACCAACCGCCGTACCTTCCTCAAGACCTCCGCAGCTGCGTCGACATTGCCTCTTTTCAACATCCTGCCTGGATATGGGGACGAGCCGAAGGAGAAGCTGAATCTTGCGATCATCGGGTGTACGAACCAAGGCGGCGGGATCGGGAAAGGTGCCGTAGGTACTAGGATGGTCAATGTGGTGGCGTTGTGCGACGTTTTGCCTTCCCGGGCTGACAAGTTCAAATCGGAGCATCCGGATGCCAAGGTCTATGACGATTTCCGGAAAATGTTCGACGAGATGGGGGACAAGATCGACGCCTGTACCATTGGGGTGCCTGACCATGCCCATTTCCCCATTGCGATGCGGGCGATCAAGGAGGGGATCGCCGTTTATGTGGAGAAGCCGTTGGCGCATACCTTCGAGGAGTGCCAGCTCCTGATCGAGGCGGAGAAGAAGTACAAGGCAGTTTGCCAAATGGGGAACCAGGGGCACTCCGGGACACAGCGGATGCAATTCAAGACTTGGTTGGAACACGGAATCATCAAGAATGTGCGGAAGGTGGACGCCTGCATGAACAAAGGCCGCCGCTGGCATCCATGGGGGAATGTGACCGCTTTCCCCGAAGCCGAGCCGATGCCCGAGGGCATGAACTGGGATGTCTGGACCGGTACCGCCCCGATGCACAACTACAACGAGAGGTTCGACAAGGGGAACTGGCGCGGTTGGTACGATTACGGTGACGGGGCCTTCGGGGACTGGGGGCCGCACACCTTGGACACCATCCACCGTTTCCTCAAGCTCGGCCTGCCCCACCAGATCCGCGCCGATAAGCTGGAGGGTAAAAACGACTTCATCTACCCTATGGCTACGACCATTGCCTTTGAATTTGCCGACCGTGGGGAAGGTTTCCCGGCCATGTCCATCAACTGGCATGACGGGGTGAAAAACTTCCCCAAACGCCCTTGTGGACTGGAGGAAGATGTCAATGTCCCGGCTTGCGGGAAAGTGATTTATACAGACGACCTGACCTTCATGGGCGGAACCCATAGCAGCGCCCTCCGCATCATCCCGGAAGCCAAGATGCGGGAAATGGGGCCTGACCTGCCAAAAATCCCCCGTGGCGACACCAACCTGAGCCACATGACGAACTTCCTGCTCGCCGCGATGGGCAAGGAAGAGTGCAACTCGAAATTCGCCGTCTCCGGGCCATTGTCCCAGATGTTTACATTGGGCTGCATCGCCCAGCGTTTGGGTGGGACGTTGGAGTTCGACACCAAAAAGCAACAGATCACAAACAACAAGCGGGCGAACGAGTTGCTCAAAGGCCATCCGCCCCGAAAAGGCTGGGAGGAGTATTACAAGGTCTGAGACCGCGGGTGGATTACCCTCGTATTTACAGGCAGGAATGCCTGTGTCACCTTTGTTTTGCGCTTATCAATCAGCAAGATACCGCTTTTACATTGTGCGGTACCAAAATGTAGGTTGGAAAAGTAAAGGATTGCCTCCCTTGGGGGAAAAACCTCCAATGGGTCTATTCGGCTACCCCATGGACAACGCATTCACAGTTATCCAGCGGAACATCCGCCTCGATTTCCAGCACCGTACGTTTTTTACCCACGGTGCATTCGAGCCTGGCAACCCTGTCCTGGCGGACGTCTTGAAACCTTCCCGGGAGGACCGGCGCTCGAAGGTGCTGGTTTATGTCGACGAGGGGTTGCTGACATCCGGGAATAGCCTGCTTTTCGACATTGAGCGGTATTTCGGACACCATTCGAAGAACCTTCACTTGGTCCGTGCACCGGAAAAGGTACCCGGCGGGGAAGAAATCAAGGCCGGGCTGTCCTGGGTAGAGAAAGTGTGGGAAGCGATCAATGTGGAAGGGCTTTGCCGCCATTCTTTTGTGGTCGCCATCGGGGGAGGGGCGATGCTGGACGCAATTGGCTTTGCCGCCGCGACGGCGCACCGTGGTGTGCGGTTCGTGCGCTTACCTTCCACGACCTTGAGCCAGGGGGACGGGGGGGTAGGGGTTAAGAACGCAGTGAACTTCTTTTCCAAGAAAAACTGGGTCGGGACGTTTAGCGTGCCCGATGCGGTTGTGAACGATTTCGACTTGCTCCACTCTTTGCCCGACAGAGAAAAGCGGGCGGGGTACATAGAGGCGGTGAAGGTGGCTTTGATCCGGGATCGGTCTTTCTTCGAATACATAGAGGAGAACCAATTCGCCTTGCGTCATTTCGAAGCAGGCGTCCTGGAGGAAGTGATCCGCAAGAGCGCGGCCTTGCATTTGCAGCATATCGCGACCTCCGGCGACCCGTTTGAGAAGGGGTCGGCGAGGCCATTGGATTTCGGGCACTGGATCGCCCATAAGTTGGAAACCGTCTCTAACTTCCAGATCGGGCACGGGGAAGCGGTGGCGATCGGTATCATCGCTGATTTGTTGTACTCCGTCCGGGTTGGCCTCCTGAAACGCTCCAGTGCAGACCGGATCATCGGTTTGATTCGTGGGCTTGGGTTCGAAGGGTATACCGACTATTTGAACGAGCGGACCACTTCCGGGGAATGGTTGATTTTGGAAGGGTTAGAGGAATTCCGGGAGCATCTTGGTGGACAACTGACGATCACATTGATCCAGGGGATCGGGCAGGGCTTGGAAGTCCACTCCATGGACAAGGCCGCTATCCTGGAAGTCCTGGACGAGATGCGGGAGAACCTGCGCGCGGTTAGCTGAGGATGGCGCGTTCGGCGATCCTGAATGTAGTTGGATTGGCTCCCGGGTTGCTCGGGGAGGACACGCCGCATTTGAACAAGTTCCTGGCAGGGGATGCCAAGATGGTGCCAGTGAAGCCGGTTTTGCCAGCGGTGACCTGTACCGCACAATCGACGTATTTGACAGGAAAGTTGCCTTCGGAACACGGGATCGTGGGGAACGGTTGGTACGACCGGACTTTGTGCGAGCACCACTTTTGGAAGCAGTCGAACAAAGTGGTGGCGGGGGAGAAACTTTGGGAGACCTTGCGTAAGGAGAGGCCGGGCTACATCTGCGCGAAGATGTTTTGGTGGTACAACATGTATTCCAGCGCGGACTGGAGTATTACGCCGAGGCCAATGTACCCGACAGACGGGCGGAAGTTTTTTGACGTGTACTCGCACCCGATGGACTTGCGGGAAGCCGTAAAGCGGGACTTGGGGGAATTCCCGTTCCCTTCCTTCTGGGGGCCATTGGCGGGTTTGCCTTCTTCCCGATGGATCGCGGACGCGGCCATGTGGGTGGAGGAAAAGCATTCCCCTGATTTGAACTTGGTCTATCTGCCCCACCTGGACTATAACTTCCAGCGTTTTGGGGCTTCGGATCCCCGGTGCCGGAAAGATGTCCGGGAGATCGACTCCTTGGTCGGCGAAATGTTAGACTTTTTCGGAAAAAGGGGGGTCGGTGCGGCGATCCTTTCGGAGTACGGGATCACGGATGTAGGCCGGACCATCTATCCCAACCGTATTTTCCGGGAAAAGGGTTGGCTCCAAATTAAGGAGGAGTTGGGGCTGGAATTGTTGGATTGCGGGGCTAGCCGTGCCTTTGCGATCACGGATCACCAAGTGGCTCATGTTTATGTGAATGACAAGTCTATCGAATGGGAAGTCCGCGCAGCGTTAGAGGGGCTGGAAGGGGTGGACAAGGTTTACGGGCCGGACAATCGTGGCGAAGTGGGTTTGGAGCATGCACGCGCTGGCGATTTGATAGCATTTTCGGACGAGTCTTCCTGGTTTGCCTACTACCATTGGATGGATGATGCCAAGGCTCCGGATTTCGCACGGTGTGTGGATGTCCACCGCAAATATGGCTACGACCCCGTTGAGCTTTTCATCGACCCTTCAAAGCCCTTCATCAAGGGGAAAATTGCCTTTCGCTTGTTGCAGAAGAAACTTGGCCTCCGGATGTTGATGGATGTCATTCCCCTGGATCCTGGGTTGGTCGGGGGATCCCATGGGGCATTGCCCGTTTCACAGGACAACTGGGCACTCTTGATGGGAGGATTTGAAGGAATGCCAGGAGCCGGTTCGATCTTAGCGACGGATGTGCATCGACATCTCCTGGATTGGTGTTTGCGGTGAAACGGATCCTTCGAAGCCCGTCCAGCCTTTCATATCTTCGGCCGAAGGCTCGGATTCCCCTTCCCTGTCTTCTTCGGAATCGGGTGGTTTGATTGGTATCTGGATATAGAAAACCGTCCCTTTGCCATCCTGGCTTTCGAGCCAGATATTGCCTTCGTGCTTCTCCTCGTCCGTGGCGGATAACGCATAGCTCTTCCCTGCGGCGAGTCAATCGCCCTGGACTTGTTCCTTGTGTGCCTAGACTTGGTGAAGCCGAAAAAGAAGACCAATGAGTTCCCCATCAACATTGAGAAAGCATTCACAAGACCCTCAGCGACCGCAATCTCGGTGCCCGCCCGTCTGTCCTGGATTTCCTTGGGGCCGGGGACAATAAAATCCGTTCCTTTATGCCTTTACTCGAAAGTTCGTTCCCGTTGCCATTGGTAAAATAAGAGGGGTGGCCAAATATTTTGGGTAGACTGTCTTTATCAATACCGTTGACAGCGGTTTCGAAGGGTCACCTAAATGGCGTCTAATATCATTCCTGGGTAACGGGGCTGCATTAGCACTCAACCCATGGGTGGGGATTGTGGCAGGGTGGGAATGCTTCCCGTTCTTTTATGAAAACAGCAATCGCCTTAGCCATCCTGATTCCTGCCCTGCTCTTGCCCATCCGTGCGGCAAAGCGGCCTAATATCGTCTTCTTCTTCACGGACGACCAGACCTCCTCCACCCTCGGTTGTTATGGGAACCCTGTTGCCCAAACCCCTGTGATCGACGGATTGGCGGAACGGGGGACACGTTTTGCCAACTCCTTCGTCAGCCACCCGATTTGCTGGGTCAGCCGAACCAGTATCCTCACGGGGTTGACCGGGCGCAGCTTTGGCACCCCCAATGCCCCCGATGTCGCTTCCCCCAATGCGTCCAAAGTGTTCTATACAGACCTTCTCCGGCAAAGTGGTTACCGTACCGCCCATTTCGGGAAATGGCACACAAAACTCCCCAATGGCAACACCCCGGATTCCCACTTTGACGAATTTGAGGCCATCGGCCGCAACCCCTACTACAAAAAGATGCCCGACGGCTCCCTCCGGCATGAGACGGAAGTCATCGTGGACAAAGGGATCGCCTTCATCCAGGGGCAGCCTGAAGGCAAACCCTTTGCCCTCAACATGTGGTTCAATGCATGTCATGCGGAGGACAGCGATCGGCGGCCTGGAATTGGGCATTTCCCTTGGCCGCGTGTCACGGATGGCCTTTACGAGGACCAAACCATGCCCCGGCCAAAGCTGGACGATCCCGCCATCTTCAATGCCCAGCCCGATTTCCTCAAGACCACTATAAACCGCGAGCGCTATTTCTGGCGTTGGAACACCCCTTACAAATACCAGACAAACCTTCGCGCCTACTACAGGATGTCCACCGGTATCGACGGGGCGATCGGGCGTTTCCTTCTCGCTCTCAACGATGCCGGCCTGGCCGACAACACCATTGTCGTCTACACGGCGGACAACGGCTACCACATGGGCAACCGTGGCTTTGCCGGGAAATGGTCCCACTATGAGGAATCTCTCCGCGTCCCTCTCATCATTATGGATCCACGCTTGCCTGCCGGGCAGCATGGCAAGGTTACCCAAGCCCCTGCCTTGAACATCGACCTCCCTGCCACTTTCCTCGATTGGGCTGCCGTGGCGGTTCCCGGCAATTACCAAGGCAGTAGCCTCATTCCGGCGGTCGGCAGTTGTGTTACTCCCGAGGGCTGGCGCACAGAGACTTACCTTGATCACTTTGCCGTCAGGAGTCGCATCCCCGCCTATGAAGGGATTCGGAACGCCGAATACAAATACGTCCGCTATTTCGACCATGGGAACCATGAATTCCTCCACGACTTGAAAAACGACCCCGACGAACTGGTGAACCTGGCATCCGATCCCAAGCACCAGTCCACCCTGCTAGCCATGCGCGTTCGGACGGACAAGCGGGTGGCCGAGTTGGGTGGTGAATTGCCCCCGCTTGGGAAGTTTACCGAATCCACCGAACCCTGGCCTGAGAAAACCGCCGAAGTCGGTGCCCGCCCGGGGGCTGATGGTTTTGTAAGGGTATTCGACGGCCGATCCCTTCGCGGCTGGAAAGGTGATCCCCAATTCTGGAAAATGAAGGACGGAGTATTGGTCGGAACCGCTGACGGCACTCTTAAGCGCAACCATTTCCTGACCTGGGAGAAAGCCACCCTCCGCAACTTCGAGATCCTCGTCAAAGTCCGCGTCTCCGAAGGGGGCAACAGTGGCATCCAATACCGCGGCATTTCCCGTCCTGATATCGGTCTGGATGTCGTCAGCGGTTACCAATGCGACGTTGTTGCCAATGTCCCCCAATACAACGGCATGCTTTATGAGGAACGCGGCCGCCGAATCCTTTGCCACACCGGCGAAAAAGTCATCGTCGACCCTGACGGCCAATCTTGGATCGTGGGCACCTTCCCGGTCAAGGAATTTGCTGCAGGTGAATGGCATGATTTCCGCGTCCTGGTCGAAGGCAACCACCACCGCCATTGGATCAACGGCCATCCGACCGTAGACCTCATCGACCTCGACGAAAAGGGCAGGGCACTTGAGGGAGTCCTGGCCGTCCAAGTCCATGTCGGCCCCGCCATGACAGTCGAGTACAAGGATTTTAAGGTCAAACATTTACCTGACGACCTCCCCTTGGTCCAGCCCAAGGACAACCCTATTCCCCCAGGTTCCCTGGGCGTCCGCCCCCAAGGCCGCTTGCCAAAGGACTGGAAGCCTCCTGTTTATTCAAAGTGACGAACCGATCCTATTGTTACTCGGAATTCCTCGAAACGAAGACGGCGCAGGTTTCCTGCGCCTTCCTTGGTTTTAAATGCAATCCCTAATTTTGGGAGAGGAATTATGATTTGGGTTTGACGTTCCTTTTGGCTTGGCGTCTGAAAACCATGGTTATGGTAACCGACCAAAATTTCATCATAAATTTCACAGCCATCCCATAGGCATGACAATCAAGGGATAAAAAGTGGTTGGTTCGGGCAGGATTCTGTCCAAGGAAACCTTTCGATGGAAAAATCAAACCAACCAAACTCAGCCTGCCTGTTCCGCAACGGGTATGTAAACTCATTCCGACGGGACTGGTCATAACTCTTGCCACAGAACACTGGGTCAAATGCAATAGCAGTACCTTTTGGCCATTGAGGCTTAATGCCCAGCTTTGCCATTGTGTCGGGTTGAACGATGTTCTGTGACTGTCATGTCTACCACAAGGCCAAGCTAGCCACGGTACGGGGGGCTACCCAGCCCAACCGAAACGGCCTTTCCCATGCCCCGTTGGCAATTGGATTGATGCCTTTTTTGCGGTTCATGGAGAGTCCCTCCCCCAGGCAAAATAACTTAGTACTTGTTTTAGGGCGCGGCGTGGCCAACCTTACATTCCAGTTCCTCCCTGATCACCCTCAGTATGTCCTTAAGTCTGGTATCCGGCCTGCGTGGTAATCTACCGCGACTATTATTCCTTTTAGCATCGGCACTTTGTGTGGCGACAAACTTGCATGGGAACGACCCCCCTGTTCCGACCGGATCATCCATCCTCTTTCTGGAGGATCTTGGCCATGTGTTTGATGCCGCCGATTTCCCTTTCACGGACGCCGAGTCCGACGAGTTGGTCAAACTCCGTTTTCTTGCCCCGGCATTAGGGACTTTGTGGGTGGACAACGACAGCAGCGGCTTCCTTGACAATGGCGAGCTCGCCATCAAGGACAACGACGAGGTTCAGGCCGCCGACATCACCAAGTTAAAGTATCTCAATGCGCTGGATGAAAACGGTGCCGACTACACCACCATTTCCTACGACGTTTTTGACGGCACCGGCTACTCCACCTCTCCCGGCCTGGTCAATGTCAGCGTGGCTGCCGTAAACGACCCTCCGGTCTCATCCGACAAAACCGTTACGGCACTTGAGGACACGGTCTTCACTTTTGCCGAATCCGACTTCCCTTTCTCAGACCCAGATTCCCACCTTGCCAAAGTCCGGCTCCAGGCCGTTTCCACCGGCGTCCTTTGGGTGGACGGGGATGGCAGCGGCGCTCTGGACAATGGAGAGTCCATCGTCACCAACGGTGCCGAAGTCCTTGTCGCCAGCATACCCAAACTGAAGTTCCTGGCTGACCAGAATGCCAATGGCGCAGCTAACGCCACTTTCCTCTTCGAAACCAACGATGGCGCAGCCTTCTCCCACCAGGCCACCATGACCATCGATGTCTCCGCAGTTAACGATGCCCCGGTTGCTTCGGACAATACGGTAACTGCCGACGAAGATGTGCCCTACATTTTCCTGGCCAATATTTTCACCTACACGGATGTCGAATCCGACCCGTTGGTAAAGCTTCGCCTCCATGCCGTGAGCTCAGGATCCCTCTGGGTCGACATGAATTCCAATGGGGAAAAGGATCCCACGGAACCCATGTTAGCTGACCTAGACGAAGTCGGATCCGCGGACATCCCCAAACTCACGTTCCTGGCTGACCCGGATGTCAACGGACCGGGATATGCCACCTTCCTCTTCGAGGTCTTTGACGGCACGGATTATTCCAACCAGGCCTCCCTGTACATCGACGTGTCCCCGGTCAACGACGTGCCTGTCCCTTCCGGCTCGGCCATTGGTGCCACAGAGGAGACCGTTTATGCGTTCACCAGTGCCGATTTCCCATTCTTCGATGCCGAATCGGACGCGATGAACAAGGTGCGCCTCCAGGCCGTTACCCAAGGCACCCTTTGGTTGGACTTGGATGCCAACGGGATCCTCGACAATGGAGAAGTCGCCGTTGCCGACGACGACGAGCTACTTCCTGCCGCAATCGCCAACCTCCGCTATCTCGCCCCGGACGATGCTTTCGGTACGGCCTATGCAACTTTCCTTTACCATGTGCATGACGGTACCGCCTATTCGGATTTGCCTGGTACGGTCACTATCAACGTGGCCAATGTGAGCGACATTCCCCTGACTGCTGACAATGCTGCCACTGCCAAAGAGGATACGGTTTTTGCCTTTTCCGCCAGCGACTTCCCATTTACCGATGTGGATGGCGACCCTCTGGCCAAAGTCCGACTCCAGGCAGTCACGGCAGGGAACCTCTGGGTCGACCTCAATGACGACGGCATGTTCGAAAACGTGGAAGTCCCGGTCGCCGACAATGACGAAGTCTTGGCCGCCGACATCCACCTGTTGAAATTCCTCCCCGTGCTGGACGCTTACGGCCCGGCCTACGCCACCTTCAAGTTCGAAGTTTATGACGGCACGGTCTATTCCTCCCCGGCCACCTTCACCCTAAACGTGGATGCAGTGAACGACGAACCGCTATCCGCCGACAACCTGGTCAAAGTCACGGCGGACGAACCGTTCGCCTTTTCCATCGCCGATTTCCCTTTCACCGATTTGGAAACCCCGACCCTGGACAGGGTCCGGCTGCAAGCCGCCAGTGCAGGCACCCTTTGGGTCGATACCAACGGCGACGGCACCTTGGACTTATCCGAGACCGAAGTTGTCGCGGACACCGAGGTCGGGGGCACCCTGTTGCACCTGCTGAAATTCCTTCCTGACCCAGGCGCACAAGGCGGCGTGTACGCCACATTCAGGTTCGAGGTCCATGACGGCACGGACTACAGCCTTGCCAACTACACCATGACCGTCGAGGTCGCCACCATCCTCCTGGACAATTCCGTCCTCCCGGAAAACCAATTGGCCGGCACTGCTGTGGGCACCCTCCGCATTGCTGGTTCCGCAGGCGGGGACTCCTTCGCCCTAATTGCCGGGGCAGGGGACACGGACAACGCCAAATTCGCCATAGTGGGCGATGTCCTCCAGCTTGCAGAGGATTTTGGCCCCCCCATCAACGCCACTTACTCCATCCGGGTCGAGGGGACACGCCAAGACGCCACTTACAGCGAAAGCACTCTCTCCATCCAGGTCCGGCCCCATCCTCCCGTTTCCCTCAATCTCTCCTCCACCTCGATCCAGGAAGCCCCCGTGCCTGGGAAAACTGTCGGTACGATCACCGTCAGCGACCCTGACCTCGGCGATTCCCATACCTTTGCCCTCATCGACCCCTCCACTTATCCGGACAATCTTTTCTTCACCTTCGTCGGGGACACGCTCCTTACGGCCTTCCCCCTTGATTTTGAGGCCCAGGCCAGCCGCACCATCCAAATCCAGGCCACGGACAGTTTTGGGGAAACCTTTTCCCAAGTCCTCACGATCCAAGTAGAAAACGCAGCCGAACCGGTGCTGGGCGACAGCGAGATCCCTGAGTTCCAACCTATCGGCACGGAAGTCGGCATCCTCCTCCCCGAAGCCCTTGACATCCCTGCCCAAAATGTAGGCCAGGCCTTGTGGGATTACACAACCGGGGGCGATGTTCTTTCCTCCCCGGCCATCGGCCCGGACGGGAAGCTCTATGTCGGGTCTTCAGATTACAAGGTCTATGCCTTCGATAGCCAGGACGGCAACTTGGTCTGGTCGTTCACCTCCGGCGGGATTGTCCAGTCCACTCCGGCCGTCAGCCTGGGCGGCATGGTGTACTTCGGGTCGGACGATTTCAATGTCTATGCCCTCGACAGTGCGGACGGTTCCAAACTCTGGGAATTTGCCACCGGTGGGAAAGTCCGCTCCTCCGTGGCCATCGGTCCTTACGGGGAAGTCTATGTGGGTTCAGATGATTTCAATGTCTACGCACTGGACGGGGCGACCGGGACGAAACTATGGGAATTCACCACTGGCAACCGGGTCTCCTCATCCCCGGCGGTTGGTGCGGACGGCAAGGTGTACATCGGTTCCTATGACGCCAAGGTTTATGCTCTCGATGGGCAGACCGGGGCAAAGGCATGGGAATTCATTAGTGGGGGTCTCATCCTTTCCTCCCCGGCCATTGACGCCGACGGCGTCATTTACATCGGCTCCAATGATTTTAAAGCGTACGCCCTGGACGGGCAAACGGGGTCGAAGCTCTGGGAGTACGCCACCGGGGGCGAGGTGAAGTCCTCCCCGGCCATCGGTCCGGACGGCACAGTCTATTTGGGCTCTTTTGACGACAAACTCTACGCATTGGAGGGGAAGGACGGTTCACTGAAATGGACTTACACCACCGCTGGGGACGTTTATTCCAGCCCGGCCATTGGTGCTGACGGCAGCGTTTATGTCGGTTCCCACGATGGAAAACTCCATGTGGTGGACGCCCTGACCGGTTTGCAACAATGGGAGGTCGCCACGGGTGGTTCGGTCTGGGCATCCCCGGCCATCGGGGTCTTCGGGGGCGTGTTTTTTGCGGCATGGGATGACAAAGTATACGCCGTACAAGGTTCCTCCCGCCCCGACGGTTCCCAATGGCCGATGTTCGGACGTTCCCAAATGCGGAACCACGCCCTCCATACCGGGTTGGTGCAATACAGCCTCGTCCCCGGGGACGGGGATACGGACAATGCCCTGTTCTCCATCGAGGGAGACCGCCTTCTTCAAGCCGGGGACCTTTCCGCCACTGGCAAGAAGGTGTTCTACGTACGGGTCAAAGGGGTTGACGAACTGGGGAACGTTTTCGAGGGCTCCCTCATGGTGGACCTGTTCGAGGCATTGGAACTTGACAACGTCTCCATCCTGGAGAACCAGCCCGCCGATAGCAAAGTGGGGAGTTTTTCCATGCCTCTGGCTCAGCCTCCGGTCACGTACACCCTGGTTGCTGGGGAAGGAGACTCCGGTAACCCTGCCTTCCAGTTCGATGGCGATGTCCTCCAAGCCGTTATGACCATGGATTTCGAAGTCCAGGCTCAGTACTCCGTACGGGTGAGGGGCGAAGGCTCGGCCGGGCTAGTGGTCGAAAAGGTATTTACCATCGATATCGGGGACCTGAATGACCTTCCCGTCGCCCAGGATATCACCCTTCTCGCCAGCGAAGACATTCCCTATGCCTTTAGTTCGGCCGTTTTCCCCATGCAGGACCAGGACGGGGACAGTCTTTCTAAAATCCGCCTCCAAGCCGCCTCCAAAGGCACGTTCTGGCTCGACCTGGACGGCAACGGTACCCTGGGCGGTTCCGAATCCGCCATTGCTGACGGGGACGAAGTGCAAGCCTCTGACATCGATTCCCTGCGTTTCCTCGCTAACGCCAACGAGTCCGGGAGTGGATATGCCACTTTTGGGGTCGAGGCGCATGACGGCACCGCCTACTCCGCCCCCGTCCTGTACACGATGGACTTACTGGCAGTCAACGACTTGCCCGTGCCCTCCGGTAAGACCGTTTCCACGCAGGAAGACACGGTACTTGTCTTGGGTACGGGGGATTTCTTGTTCAGCGATATCGAGGGCAATGCGGCCACCAAGTTCCGCATCCAGATCCCGTCCAACGGGATCCTTTGGGTCGACCTAAACCTCAACGGGATCCTGGACAACGGCGAATCCGCCCTCACCAATGGCTTGGAAGTCCCGGCGAACAGCATCCCCGGCCTTCGCTACCTTCCTAATTTTAATGGCAACGGCACCGACTACGACTCCTTCCAATTCGATGTCCACGATGGCACCAACTACTCCACCTCCCCAGCCACCATTACCATCGACGTCTCCCCGGTGCAGGATCCCCCGACTTCCGCCAACCAGACCGTCTCGACTCAAGAGGACAACGCCCTCGTATTCGTCCTGGGGGATTTCCTGTTCTTCGACAACGAGTCCGACCCGTTTTCCCAATTGAAAATCATCAACACTCCTCCCGGCGTACTTTGGCTCGACCTCGACGGAAGCGGGGCGATGGACAACGGCGAGGCCGCAATCATCTCCAACGCCGTCATTCAAGCCTCCCTCCGCTCCAAGCTGATGTACCTGCCCCCGGCCAACGCAAACGGCTTCCCATACACGCAGTTCAGCTTTGAAGTCTCGGACGGGATCTCCTTTTCCGCGCCGTCCCTAATGACGGTCAACGTAACGCCCATGCCCGACCCTCCGGAATCTGGCGACAATGCCATCGTCATGCTGGAAGACAGACCCTACACCTTCCAAACCTCAGATTTCCTATACTCCGACCCCGATGGCGATGCCCTGGCCTCCATTTGGGTTTTCAGCCTGGATGCAGGCACGATGTGGCTGGATACGGATGATGACGGCGTGGTGGACAGTTCGGAAACCATCGTGGGCACGTTCGACGAAATCTTGGCCGCCCATTTGCCGTCCCTCAAGTTCCTCCCTGCCCCCAACGCCAATGGCAGTAGCTACGCAACCTTCGGTTTCCAAGTGAGCGACGGATCCTCCCTCTCCACCCCGGCCAGCAACATGACAGTCCACGTCAACCCAGTGAACGACATCCCCACCTCCGACGACGCTTCCCGTGCTGCGCCATACGGGCAAGCCCTCGTTTTCAACCCCTCCGATTTCCCGTTTTACGATGTCGACGGGGATACCCTGTCCGCCGTCCGCTTCCAGCCTGTTTCCGTGGGTACGTTGTGGCTGGACGCCGACGCAAGCGGTTCCATGGACAATGGGGAAGCTCCTGTTGCCGCATTCCAGACCATTACCACGGCTGATATTCCCTATCTCAGTTACCTCGCTGGGGCGGGCGCCGGTAGCTCGCAACCGGCCACCTTTAGCTTCGAGGTTTTCGACGGCCAGATATTCTCCAGTTCACATTTCATGTCCATCGACCTTTCCGGGTTGAACTTCGCCCCGGTTTCCCAGGACTTTTCCGTTCTCGCTTTTGAGGACACGCCTTTCGCCTTCAAAACCACGGATTTCCCTTTCGACGATGCAGACAGCAACACGATTTCCCGAATTACCCTTGGGGAAGTCTCCGCCGGGATCCTCTGGGTGGACTCCGATCGCAGCGGCTCAATGGACAACGGCGAATCCCCGCTCGGCCCTTCGGACACCGTATTAGCGGTCGATATTCCCAAACTCACTTACCTCGCCCCTGCAAATGCTAACGGTACCTCCCTGGCCACCTTCCCCTTTGCAGTCTATGACGGCTTTGCAGCTTCCGCACAGCATAACGCCACCATCAACGTCCAAAGCGTGAACGACGCCCCGGTCTCCACAAACGGTTCTTTCGAGGCGACGGAAGGGGAGGCCCATTCAATCGATTTCGGCATCATAGCCTATTCGGATCTCGAAGGCTCCCCCCTTGCCTCCTTCCACGTTCAGGACTTGACCGCAGGCACCCTCTGGCTCGACCAGGATGCCGATGGCTCCATCGGTGCTGCCGAACCCAAGCTGGATTCCCTCCAAGCGGGATCGTTGGAAATTGACGCCGCAGATTTCCCAAAGGTTTCCTTCCTTCCTGCGCCCGGCGAGAGTGGGGTTCCCTACGCCTCCTTCAGGTTTCGGGTTTCCGATGGCTCGGACTACTCCCTGGCTCTGTACACGATGACCATCAATGTCCCCGACACCAACGGCCCTCCTGTACTTGTCCCCATCGGGGAATTGTCCACCCCGGAAGACACTTCGCTGGAGATATTCCCTGTCGCCAATGACCCGGATGGTGATAACGTCACCTTCCTTGCCAAGGTCAATTCCGGCAACATTTCCGCCAAGACCGACGGGGGCAGGATCACCTTCTTCCCTTTGCAGGATTGGAACGGGGTCGCCAACATCACCATTATCGCCCATGACCCCAAAGGCGCGGAGGATTCCGAAACTTTTAACCTGACCGTCACCTCGATGGACGATGCCCCACGCGCCATCAACCCGGCCATCGTCCGATCCCTGGAAAACCAACCCGTCGGCACCATTGTAGCCATCTTTACGACGGTCGACCCCGACCTTTCCGATTCCCATTCCTACACACTCGCCCCTGCTCTAGCAAATCCCGACAACGCATACTTTACAATGGACGCCAACCTTCTCCTCACTGCCGCCATCCTGGATTTCGAGTCCAAGCCGTCCTACAACGTCGTTGTCCAAACTACGGATTCCGCGAACCTTTCCCTGACGCAATCCGTCAACGTTACCTTGCTAGACCAACCGGAACCGCCATCGGCCATCCTGGTCGATTTCATGGACATCCTCCAGTCAATGGAGCCCGGCAGTCCTATCGCGGTTTTTTCCGCTGAGGCCGCGGATGGCCAGGACACCATTACCTTCTCCCTGGTTCCAGATGGTGGCGGGAGCGATTTGGACAACGCCTTCTTCTTTTTTGACGGGGATACCCTCTTGTCCGCCAAGACTTTGGATTTCTCCCAATACGCTGCCCTCTCTGTCAATGTCCAGGCAAAGGGCCAACTCGGGATTTCCCTCACCCAATCCTTCGTCATACAACCCAAGGGCATGCCCGGTGTTTTTCCCCCCATTGTCGCGACAGGGAGCCACCTTGTCCTGGAAGGCCAATACAGCGTCCAAGGTAGCATCCTCCATAACGGCAACGCCACCATCATCGAGAAAGGTGTCCTCTATGGCCTCTCCTCGGGCCTTCATTACGGAGCCCAGGGCGTTACGTCCGCCCGATCCCAGGATACCGCCCCGGATGTGATCGAGTCCGTATTGCCCAACCTTTCTCAAGGGCGGGAGTACTACTACCGGGCCTACGCCATGAACATCCAAGGGGTCGCCTACGGCCAGGAACGTTCCTTCCTAGTTCCCAGGCAAGAAGCTGTTTCCCAGCTCTGGCTCGGTGCGACACCGTTGGGCAGTAATTGGTTTGACCAACCAGGCTTCGGGCTCGTCTATGTCCTTTCCGAATGGGTCTTCCACTCTGGCCTCGGATGGATCTATGTTGTCGAGGACGGCGATGCGGGAGGCCTTTGGTTCTGGACGATGGATCTGGGTTGGTCCTGGACCACTTTAGAACTCTTCCCTTATGTCTGGAACCACAACGGCCAGTCCTGGCTCTTTTGGTTCGAGACCACGGCCACACACCACGTTTTCTACAACGCCACAGAAAGCCATACCCAGCTTTTCCCCCTGGACTGAACCCCTTTCGAAATTCCAATCCCTCACTTCCCGATGAACACCATCGTGCTCACATTCCCCCCCGTCCTCTTCTTTGCTTTGTTGGCTGTGTCGGGTCTCCAAGCCCAGCAACCCGCCTCCCCCGCCAATTCGAAAGGAGCCATCATCATCCTCACCGTTGAAGGAAACCTCCGTATCCGGGACACTTCCACCCGTGAGTACATCCCCCAGGAAAACGTTATCCCAGGACGCTACATTTACGACGGCTACACCGCCATCACCGGCCCTTCTTCCAAGGCTGTCTTCCTCCTGACCAATGGGAGCCTGACCACACTAGGGGAAAAGTCCGAAATGGATTTCGCCCAGTTTACCCAGGCCAAGTTTGTCAACGCCACAGGCAGCGTCGCCCAGCTCAAAGAGGAACCCAGCCAATCCACGACCAAGCTCCGCCTCGGCTACGGGGACATGGTTTTCAACGTCAAGAAACTGAAACCAGGCTCCGTCTTCCAAATTGATTCCCCGATCGGGAACGCAGGCATCCGGGGCACGGACGGCAAGGTCAGTGTCCAGTTTGACCCCCAGTCCGGCAACTTCTACGGCAGCGTCAACATGCTCTCCGGAATGGTTCAGTTCACCGATCCTTCCAACCACGAGATCCGACTCCCTGCCGGCGAAGCCGTCAACGTAAACGCCACGCCCGCTGGGGTACAGGTCGGCGAAACCTCGCACGTTCGCGTGGAGCCCGAAGTCACCCAGGAAATGCAGGTTACCAAACAGGAGGCCGAGGCCAAGACGGAGAACATCCAACTCTCCGACGTTTCCACCGTCGTCGAAGAGGTCGAAAAGATCTTGGAGAACGTCATTCAGCCCCGCGAAGAGCCTGCCGACGAACCCAAGGACCCCCGACCGGAAGATGAAAAGCCAGCCGAGGCCGGCACTACCATGGAAGACACGGCCGCTGGCACGGTCGAATCAGCTTCCACGACAACCTCCGAAACCCAGACTGAGCCTACCACGCCCGAAACTAAAAAGGAAACCTCCTCCGCCGTGTCCCAGGCAGCTAAGGTCGATACCGCCCAGATCGTGGACCAGAATAACGAAACCGACGAGACCATCAGCTATATTAACGACACCGGGGACAAACTCGATTCGGGCACCAGCCTGCTCGATAAAATCAAGGAAGCTGGACTCTCATCCGCCATGATCGTGCAGTTGAAAAGCTACAGCCCCGCCATGACGGAAAAGATCCTTTCCGAAAGCAGTGCCCAAGCCCGTTACCTCCTCTCCATGGCTGCTACCGAGAAGCAACTTGAATATTATTACTCCTTCAACGACCCCTTCCGGCATTATCTCTCCAGCTCTGTTCTTCCCGCACAGACCAAAACCCTCCTTGCCCACCAACTCCCTCAGGCCGACATCGAGTCCATCCTCACCTATGCAGCCAACGTCCGTGACCTCCTGATCAATGAACCCCTTTCCCGCATCCAGACCTTCCTTGCCTTCAAACTGGACGGCACGGAGGCCGGGACGTTCTTCCAATTCTCAGCCGGTTTCCGCGACACCCTTTTCGGAGCCGGCAACGAAAGCCTCGTCAAAGCCCTCCTTGGCCTTGCCAAACCCGAAGAGGAAACCGCGGCTTGGCTTGCCAGTATGAGCGAAAGGGAAGACCTCGTCGCCCAGGCGGACACTTTGGGAAAATTACCGACTGAGCCTGACCCATCCCTGGACGACGTCATCAGCGACTCCGTTTCCCAACTTCTCGTCGACTCCCGCGCCAATGGAAACGAGTATATCTTCAACATCCTCCTGGACGAAGGGCAGGGCACCCTCGACGACACCCTCCTGGCCAAAGGCATCCTCGGGAATGCCCTCCTGACGGACACCTCCGTTTCCGGCACCCTTCCAACATCGCAAATCTTACCAGTCGGAGAAGCCCTAGGGAACCAGTTTTACCACAAAGTCGCCGGACTCATCGATAGTCTGGAACCGACCCTTCTCACCGGCTTTGCCCTCGCCTCCAAACACCTCTATCTCCACCCCGGCACCATCGAGATCGATGTACAGGCACCTTTCTACATCACTGCCGCCGAAGGCATCGGGATCGACGGCCAGGTTTCCCTCCAAAACACCGGCCAAGCCCTCCCTGACCTTTACCTCGGCAGTGGCGAAGCCTTTTCCTTCGCCCCCGGTTCCTCCTTGTCCTACAACGATGGCGCGCTCCATCTAGCCTCCCGTTCCTCCAGCGACTTTATGCAAGTCAGCATGGAGTCCGGCGGGAACCTCAACATCACCAGCCTGGAAAACCTCCTCTTCCAGGACGCCTCCCTCAAAGTCCCCGCCGGGGACAGTATCCACCTGCAAGCCTCCTACAACCTCTCCGTCAATGGCTTGCAATTCTCCAACCAGGTCCAGGAAATTTACATGCAGGCCATTACCATCGACCTCCGCAACGTCTTCTTCCCCAATGGTTCCATGGTCCACCTCCAAAGCCAGTTCGGCGGCATCGATGGCATCTATCCCAACTTCGGCAGCAGCCAGGTCGGCCGGGTCAACTTCATAGATAACGTGGGCTACAACACCACCGTCATCCAAGACCGGGCCACCTTTGATCAGTTCCGAGACAAAATCCAAATCAGCCCTATCGGCATGAACTAACGGAGCGGCGAACTTCGGTCGCCGTAAAAAAATAGTTTCCAATCTGCCGTTTCGATCATCCCACCACGGCGACCCAAGATCGCCGCTCCGCATTATGCCCAACCAATTCCACCCATCCCGCCGGAAGTTCCTAGCAGCTTCCGGGGCATTGCTTTCCCGCCCCTTGTCCGCCAAGCCCTGCGGAGGCTTCATTGACGCCCATGTCCACATCTGGACCCCCGACACTTCCACATACCCCCTTGCCGCTGGGTTCGCCAAAGGCCGCATGGCCCCTCCCTCTTTCACCCCGGAGGAATTGTTTACCCATTGCCGTCCCGAAGGGGTTGCCCGGATCGTCCTGGTGCAGATGAGTTTCTACAAGTACGACAATCGCTACATGCTAGACATGATGGCCGCCCATCCGGGCGTCTTTGGCGGGATCGCCATTGTCGACGAAAACCTCCAGGACGTAAAGGGCACGATGAAAGCGCTCGCCGCTAAGGGCGTCCGGGGTTTTCGGATCCGATCCACCAAGGCCAGTGCGGAAAGCTGGCCGTCCTCCCCGGGCATGGTGGTGATGTGGAAGTCCGGTGCGGACAATGGCCTCTCCATGTGCTTGCTAGCCGATCCCGATTCACTTCCTTCGGCCCTGGCCATGGCCAAAAAATACCCCCGTACCCCGGTGGTCATCGACCATTTTGCCCGCATCGGCATGCACGGATCCGTCGACCAAAAGGAACTAGACAACCTCCTGCGTTTTGCCGACCTCCCGAATGTCCGGGTCAAAACCTCCGCCTTCTACGCCCTGGGCAATAAAGCCGCCCCTTTCACCGACCTCGCCCCCATGGTTCGCCAGCTCCGCGATGCCTTTGGTGCCAACCGCCTCATGTGGGCCTCGGATTGCCCCTACCAAGTCGTCGGTGGCCACAATTACGCCGACTCCATCTCCCTTATTCGCGACAAACTCGACTTCCTTTCCGAGGAGGACAAATCCTGGATGCTCCGCAAGACCGCCGAAAAAGTATTTTTCTAACCGTAGCGGCGCACTTTGGTCGCCGTATGGAGGACAGTCAAAACCCCATCATCATCCGCCGGTAGAATTCCGCAGCAAACTCCACCTGCGCGATTTCTACAAACTCTACTGCCGCATGCGCCTGTTCGATTGAACCCGGCCCAAAGATTATCCCTGGGATCCCGGCCCTCGAAAGCTTGGTCACATCACACCCGAATGGCACTCCCACCGCTTCGGGATCCCCGCCCATTTCCCCAAGGATCCCCTGGGCGACCCTTACCATTCTTGTGGGTTCCGGCGTCTCCAACGCCTCGTCGCACAAGGTCGGCGTCTCCATTTCGTAATCCAACCCCGCCAGGAATTCCCTGAACTCCGCAAAAACCCCATCACCAGTTTCGCCCGGTAGCATCCTCCGGTCGATCGTGATCCGGCAATGTTCCGGGACAATGTTCACCTGGGATCCCCCTTCCACAAGTGAGACGCAACAAGTCGGCGACCCCACGAGCGGATGCCCCCTTTCACCCAACCTCTCTGCATATTCCCCGATCCTCGACATGACCCGCGCCATTTCCATGATCGCATTTTTTCCGAGGTGGGGTGTCGAACTGTGGGCCGCCTTCCCGGTTGTCCGGATACTCCATCGCAGGACGCCTTTGTTCGCCCGGACGATGCGGTTGCCCGTTGGTTCCGCCACAATTGCGGCTTCGGCACCCGGAAGGTCTTCGAGCAACCCCAGCACGCCCCTGTATTGGTGTTCCTCGTCCACAACGGCGGCAAGCCAGACTTCGCAAGTAGGTTCCCGAACTTCTGCCAACGCATGGAGCATGGCTGCCAAACCTGCTTTCACATCCACCGATCCCCGTCCGTAAAGTTTACCATCCCGGATTACCGGCTCGAATGGTTCGATGTCCATTCCTTTGGCCGAGACGGTATCCATGTGCGCTTCGAAAAGAATCCGCCTCGAACGGTCTTTCCCTGGCACGATCCCATAGACATTCCGCCTGCCGGGCAGGATTTCCCTCTCCCTTGCTTCTATCCTATGGCTTTCCAAGAAGCCCAGCACCCATTTTGCAACCCCGGCTTCCCCAGGGCCTCCCCATTCCGGGTTGACACTATCGATCCGTACCAAGGAGGCCAGGATGTCCATTACGCCCATTTTTCCAAAACCCCCGCCAGTGCGTCGATGTCCTCCATCCGGTTGTAACCATGTACTGATATCCGCAACCGCCCCGCCTGGTGCATCACATGGATGTCCTTTGCCAACAAGTCAGCCTGGATTTCGCCGTCCCGTGGATGCTGAAAGGAAACGATCCCGGAAGGGCAATCCGGTTGGGCAGGGGACATGGTTTGCAGCCCCAGGCTTTCGAGCTTCGAGTGGAGGTGGGCGACGATGGGATCCGCATGAGCCGCAATGTTGGCCTCCCCGATCTTCCGGATATACGACATCCCCGCCTTGAGCGCATAAATGGCCGGGAAATTCGGCATTCCGACCCCGAAACTCTCCGCCCCCGCTTTGGGCAGCACCTTCTCGAACCGGTCCGCATCAAAGGCATTGCGGATGTGGAACCAGCCTCCGGCGTAGGTAGTCAGCCTTTCCGCACTCCTTTCCGGTATGGCCACCACGCATCCCCCATGTATGCCGAGGATCCATTTGTGGGTGCTGGAAATGATGCAGTCTGCGTCCCCCAGGCAATCCAGTTCGACCCGTCCGAAAGCCTGGGTGACGTCCACCGCAAGGATGGCGTTGGGCGCATGTTCCCGGACAGCTTGTTTGAACGCAGCCCAAGGGATTCGGTATCCGGTCAAGAAACTCACCAGCGAAACCTGCACTAGCTTCGTCCTTTGTGAGAGTAGGGGCAACAGGTCCGTCACTTCCAGGACGCCTCCTTGGTTCTTCCAAAGCCGTACTCCCAGCCCCTTTGGGGAACGGATCCAGGGCGTGGCCCCGGCCGGGAAATCCAGGTCGGACACCACCACCTCGTCCCCGCCTCCTAGCTGCAATGCCGTGGACAGCAAATTATACGCCTCCGAGGAACAGGAGCAAAACGCCACTTCCCCAGGCTTTTTCCCCAGCAAATCCGCCGCCACACCCCGGCACTCCTCCAACTCTGCGAAATGGTGGTCCCGCCCTTTCATGCCCAAGGACTTGTCCCGCCAATACTTCTCCAGTGCTTCGTGCACACATACCGGCGGGATCGATTCCGCAGCCGAGTTCAGGTAAACCTTGCCCTCCAATGAAGGGAAATCCCGCTTCCGGTTCTCCGTAGTCAACATGCCCGGTTCCCATTGGGGGCTTCCCCCGATTAGTCAATCCCCGGTTTCCTTGTTGATCCGGGCACAAATTTGGATTCATGTCCTATTGGTGTGGCAAGTTTGGCCCGAGACCAAAACGATTACCAACCCGACTGGCAAATGGACATATCAAGAATCCTGACCTGTGCTTTCCTGTTCTCCCTGTTCGGGGGAACTGCCTTCGGTGCCGATAGCCAGGGTCGCCGGGGATTCTGGAGCTTCCAACCGGTTGACAAGCCCGCTGTCCCGGAAGTCCGTGCCAAGGAATGGGTTAGGAACCCGGTCGATGCCTTCGTCCTGGCCAAGCTGGAATCCCGGGGATGGGAGCCCGCCCCCGTAGCGGGCAAACGGGTTCTCCTGCGCCGCACCACCCAAAACCTCATTGGCCTTCCTCCCACAATCGAAGAAGTCCAAAACTTCCTCGGGGATGATTCCCTGGATGCCTTTGCCAAGCTGGTCGACCGCCTCCTGGATTCCCCCCAATACGGCGTCCGATGGGGAAGGCACTGGCTTGATGTAGCCCGCTATGCCGACTCCAATGGCCTTGATGAAAACCTCGGGTACGGGCACGCATGGAGGTTCCGCGACTACGT